>JADGPP010000026.1 GCA_017882375.1 Solirubrobacteraceae bacterium
GCATGGTGCTCGCACCGAACGGCAACATCATCACGAGCAACGGTGGAGACGGCAACATGGTCGAAACTACGCCCGCCGGCCAGCAGGTGGCCGTGCAGACGGCCGACAAGAAGACGGGTGCCGGGTCGCTGTTCGGCCTAGTCATAGCCCCAGAAGGCAAGGGCATCTACTTCGTAGACGACGGCGAAAACACGTTGAACCTCTTGCGGGAAGCTCCGTCCGCCTCGCCGAGCGCTGCGGCAGCGACACCGCCAAGCCAAGGCGCCACGAAGCCGGCGGCACCAGCGACAACGGGTAGCGGGCAGTCACTCAGCGTCGAAGCCAACCCCGAAGGCCAGTTGAAATTCAACAAGACGGCGCTGACCACGAAGGCGGGCAAGGTTTCGATTGACTTCTCGAACATGGCGCCGCTGGCTCACAACCTGACCGTGGCGTCAGCCTCCGGCGCTGTCGTCGGGGCCACCCCGACATTCCAGGGCGGAGCAAAGGCTTTGACGCTGAACCTCAAGCCCGGCACTTACAAGTTCTACTGCTCAGTGCCAGGACACCGGATGGCCGGAATGGAAGGCACGCTCACGGTCAAGTAGGATCGCCAGCTCCCCCGCGCGGACGGACTTTGAGCTGCCCGCGCGGGGAAGCAGATGTCGTTTCGGCCAACGCCGACCGTAGTTTGGGAATGCCGCTGGGTACCTCGGAACTTGGTCCAGCCTGCGTGGAGCGCTTCATGACAGCGCGTCGAGCCGTGTGGCGAAGCCACGGGCGGCTACCAGCACATGCGTTCCCGCCGGCAGCGCCGCCTCGCCGTCGACGCGCGCCAGCAGCAGCTTCGCTTCTGGCGCGTCGGGGCGAATGTGGAGCAGCGCGTCGTGTCCGTAGTAGCGGCATTGCTCGACACGGCCGCCGCCGCCGGGCGGGGCCGGCCCATCGCGGCGATCGCCACGGACGCTTACCTGCAGTTGCTCGGGCCGGACGAGCACGACGCCGGCGACGGGACCATCGGGCGGGCGGTTGCTGGCGAGGAGCGGGTCCGAGGGTGGCTCGGTCTGGACGCCTGGACCGCTCCACCGGGCGATGCACCTGCGCGTCCCGCATCGAGCCGCAACCGGCGCGCGGACTCGGCGCTACTACTTGCTGACGACGAGGTTGACCTTCGTACCTTTGGGCAGCGACTGGCCGGCTCCCGGACTCGTGGAGATCACTCGTCCTTTCTTGACGTGCTTGGAGCTCGTCTTCTTGACTTTGCCCACCGTGCAGTGGGCCAGGCGGACAGCCTGTTCGGCCGCAGCGAGCCTCTTGCCCTTGAGACTCGGCACCACACACTGCGTGATCCTATTCGCCGACCACGATAGGCAAGCATTCGCGTTGATGCACGCTGATGAGCCACCTTTCTGAAAGTCGATCGGCGGCGTTGTGCCGCCGAAGCCGGCACCGCCCATTGCGTCAGGGCCCTCGATCGTTCCTTCGTAGGTGATCACGCCTCCGGCCAGACCAAACATCGACGGCAGCCGCGAGCTGTTGAAGGTCAAGACGATGTGAACGGCGCTTCCGCTGACGCTTCCGCTGATCGATGCCACGACTTCGGTGCTTGCAGGAGATCCATTGACGAGACCCGCGAGGGCGCCCGATCCGGATGTGAACACCCACCGATTGGCCGTCGGGCCGAGCTTTTCCGATGGACTGTTCGTTTCACGAACTTCCCAGGTCCCGGTGAGGTCGACGCCGCTCGCAGCCGCGGTCGAGACCCCGACTGCCATCGAGGCAACAACGACGAGCGGAAAGACGGCTAGCCGCACCAATGCCGAGTGAGGGCGTCGCGTAGGCGATGCCGGGCGTGACGATCTGCTCAATGGACGTGCGATCATGAATGCCGACGATCTGGCCGAACGATGCGAGGGCAACCCTAGCCGGCATTCGCTGGCGCTGTCAAGCCTCCACTCGATGTCGACGGCCGTCATCTCAGGCGATCGGCTCGCGCACGCTCGGAGGCCGAGGAGGCGCTCGAGCAAGACGCTCTCGTACTGGCGCGCCGCCCGGCCGGCCCCGCGCTTCCAGCACGCGATCGCGATCGACGACCGGCATCTGCTCGAGACCATGCACGAACGTGATCCAGGACATCGAGGGCGGCTACTCGACAGCGTGGCGTTCCTGGCTCCCCGGCGGATGGCTGCTGCCGCTGTGCGAGCTGGCGCTGATGACCGACGGACGCGCCTACGACATCAACGTCGAGCTCGACACCACCGTCATCACCGGGAGGACGGCCCGCTGGCGATCTGGTCCGTGATCCTCGATCGGCATGCTACTGCCAAAGCCGTGATTTGCAGGCACTTCTATGGAACGAGGCGGTAGGCAGTCGAACATAAGGCGAACATGGGCCGTCCTGGGCCTGGGGTCCTGCCGGGGGGATTTCGGGGCAACCAATGCCCGGCTGCCAGGCTGACAGGGCGTCGTAGACGGGCGTAAGCGCCGTGCCCGTGATCTCGCCATCGGTGCCGATCTCGATGCGCTCGAAAATCGCGCGGTTCATGATGCGCCGCTCGAGTTCGGTTCCATCGCGGTAGACCTCGTACGGCTTCTCGACGCGGCTGAGCGCCAGGTCTAGGGCAGCTTGGACTTCGTCGAGTTGCGCTGTCGCGGTGCTTTGGAGGCGTTTGGCGGCGCGGCGCTCGCTCTTGAGCTTGTCTTGCTGGGCTGCGAACACGTCCTCGGTGACGAGGTCCTTGTAGAAGAGCTGGACCAGCTTTTCCTGCTTAGCTTCGATCGCTTTCAGGGCGCGTTCGTGGCGCTCGGCCTCCCGCTCGATCAGGCCCGCGCGGTCGGTCAGCTCCTGACGAAGCTCGGCCCGGATCTGCTCCTGAACTTTGGGGCTCAGACGCAGCGCGCGGTAGAGCTCTTCGACCTTCTCCTCGACGGTGGAGACGGAGTAGTGGCCGCTTGAGCATTGGATCTTGCGGCGGCGAACGGTGCGGTTGTTGCAGCAGAAGTATTCGTATTGGCGTCCGGAGCGCCCGCGGTGGCGGCCGTAGAGCAGCCGCCCGAGACATTCGTCGCAGACGACGCTGCCGCGCAGATAGTGCTCGTGCTTCTGCGGACGTTCTCCCTTGATGTTGGCGACGCTGAGCAGCGCCTGCACATTGTCGAAGGTGTCCTCGTCCACCAGCCGCTCGTGCTTGCCGGGGTAGCGCTGGCCGTTCCACGCCACGATCCCCATGTAGTACGGGTTGCGCAGCATCGCGTTGATGCGGTTGGCACCCAGGGGGCGCTCGGGGTAGCGCGAGGTGCCGCGGCTGCGCAGCCCCTGCTCCTCAAGATGAGCAGCCAGGCGCAGCGTCGACCATTCCCCGGTGGCGTAGAGCATGAACGCGAGCTTGACCAGTGGGGCGCGCGTCTCGTCCACGATCACGGTGCGGATGTCTTGCTTGCCGAGGAGCGTGCGCTTGGACTCATACCCAATCGGCGGCTTGAAGGGGGTGCCGCCCTGTTCGTGCTTGCGGTTGAGGCCCTTCATGATCTCGGTGGCCAGGTTGTTGCTGAAGTACTCCGCGAAGGAGGCGAGCATCCCGTGCATCAATCGCCCTGCTGGGGTCTCGTCGATGTTCTCGCTGGCGCTCACCAGCGTGACGCCCATGCCGACGATCCGCTGGTAGAGGGTGGCGTCATCCAGGCGGTTGCGGGCCAGCCGGTCGACCTTGTGGACGATCAGATACTTCACGCCGAGCGCCGGTAGCTCCCTGAGCATCTGCTGCAAGACCGGTCGGTCATCGCTGCGCGCCGACTCGGCCCGCTCCATGTAGACCTTGGCCATCTCCGCACCGCGGGAGATCGCCTCCTTCTTGCACGCCTCGACCTGCGCCGGCAGCGAGTAGCCGTCCTCATCACCATCGCGGCCGAGCTGCCCAGTGCTGGACACACGCGCGTAGATCGCAGCCTTCTCGACTAGCTCAACACCGGGAGCCTGATCCGACTCTTCTTGAGCTTGGTGCATATCTTCCTCCCTCCTCTTACATTGGCGTTAACCATTTTCCCGTTAATTCGTGAGTTAAGCAACGTGTGAATTGGTGAACGGGTCGATCCAGGCAGTCGCCCGGATCGACCCGCGTTGCTTACCGCAATTCCTCTAGGCGCAGGGTGATGGCCCCCTTGCGCTCCTTGGCACTCCCCTTGAGTGCCTCGTACTCGGCAGCGGCCTCTTGCGCGCGGCCCTTGGCGACCTCGACCTCGCGGTCGATGGACTCCAGCGCCCGTTCAAGAGCCGCCCGGGCGTCCGCCAGCGCGTCGTCGGGTGTCGTCTCGCGACGACGAGTTCGCGCCGGTTTGGCGTTCGGCTCGCCTCCCTCGAGCTTGCGCTTGTGGGAGTAGTAGGAGCCGCGCAGCGAGTCGAACGGGCGACCGGTCTCCTCGGCCAGCGCCTTGAACGCGTCAGCCTTCTCGACGCCCGCGGCGATTCGCTTCTCCACCTCCTCGTAGATCTCTTGGGCCTTGGTGGCCATAGGTGAGCTACCTCCTTCGGTTGGATTGGATGGCCATGTCGGCCCGCAGAAAGACTTGAAAGCCCTTCCGCGGGCCGGAACGCCATCCAGCCCTCACGTCCGCTTCTTCGCCCAATGCGTGATGCGGGCGCAGGCGATGTCGACGTACTGCGGCTGACGCTCGATGCCCAAGAACATCCGGTCCTCAAGCATGGATGCGATGCCGGTCGTGCCGCTACCGGCGAAAGGATCGAGCACCAGGCCGCCACGCGGCGTGACCAGGCGCACCAGCCAGCGCATCAGCTCGACGGGCTTGACCGTCGGGTGGGTGTTGCGGACCAGACGCAGCGGATGGTGCTTGCCGGTAAGGATCTGCACCGACCGCTCGGGCAGCGCCTCGCAGCCTGCCTCGCGTTCATGGCGCGTGGCCTTGGCGCAGAAGAACAGCCTGCTCACCGACGCGTCGAGCCGCGGTGCGGGGCAGTCCTCCGCGCATGAGCCGCTCTTGCAGGCAGGCGCGTGGGAGAGCGCGACGTGCGCCGGCCAGTAGCCGGCGTTGCTTCCTTCCCGGGGGATGCGAGCAGCGTTGATGTTCAGCGCGCCCGTACCGGCGGCTTTGAGGTTGTCGACTACCCGGCCCTCGAAGGGCTTGCGGGCGAGCAGGATTGGCTCATAGGCGGGTTTGAGCGTCGTGCCCAGCCCGCCGGGAAGCCGCCGAGATTTCGGCAGGCCCTGGGCGTGCAGCCACAGCAGCTGATCACGCACCTCTAGCCCGGCGTCCTCGATGCCGCACACCAGCCGGTGAAAGGTCCGTGGAGCCGAGAAAGCGAGCAGGTGGCCGCCCGGTTTGAGCACACGCTGGCACTCGTTGGCCCATAGCGTCGTCCAGCGTTCGAACGCCTCCCCGGTGCTCAGCTGCGCTCCGCTCGCGACGGCGGCACGGATGTCGGCGCCGTCCCAGGCCTCCTCGTGGAAGGCGATCCCGTAGGGCGGGTCGGTGACAACGCAATCGATCGAGTTCTCCGGCAGCTTCGCGAGTGCCTGGAGCGCGTCGGCCTCGATCAGGCCCCATGCGTTTGTGGCGTCCTCATAGAGGGCCAGCTTGCGCGCGCTCACTTGCGTGCCTCTGCTGCCAGGAACGAGACCGCCCGCTCGAACCGGCAGACCGTGAACAGTCGCCTGGCCTCGGCCGGTTGGCGCTCCAGGACGTCGGCGATCTGCTCCGCTCGGCGCTCGTCAGGGACCGCCCAGAGCACTCTGGGATAGATGCCGTGTTCGCGCTGTTCGGCCCCGCCACGGTAGTGCTCCCGGTAGCGGGCAGCCTTGCGGGCAATCGTGCGGCCTGACTCGCTGGCGAGATCCACCTCAACCATCCACCGGTCTTCAAGGGCACCCGCGCCGAGGCGGATGAACAGGTCGGGCTTGAGGACTCGTCGGCTGGCGCCCGGCCCGAGATACCCGCGCCAGCAGATCGGCTCCTGCTGCACCTCGATCACTTCCAGCTCGTCGCCCCGGGCCGCCTCGGCCAGGCGCACGACGAACTCGGTCGTGGCGAGCGTGTGCGCCAGATGCAGTGTGCCCGGCGACTCGACCCGTGGTCCGTGGATGCCACGCGCGGCCAGTAGCCGCACACCAGCCCGCCCCACGCGGTAGATCATGCCGTCGCTGCCGGTACGCATCCCACCGATGCGGCGCGGCAGCGTTTCAAGCACCCGCCAGTCGGCAAGGCGCTTGAGTAGCCGCCGCCCAGCACGAGCGTCACTCGTCTCAGGATCGCTGGTCTGCCAGAAGGTTCGGATGAGCTGGCCGCCGGTCACAAACCGGCTCTCATGGACGAAACTGAGCACCGCCCAGTCGCGATCGCTCATCTCTTGGGAGATCGCAAACAGCCGGTCAGCGGTGAGGTAAAGGGACTGTCGCGAGACAGTCCCTTTACCCGTCGAAAATCCCCGAGCAACCCTGCCAGCTCTGGCGTTCTCGATACCCGGACTCAACGTCCCTGGTCGCTCGATGGGACGCCTCACGACGCTCTCCCGGTGCGGCCCGGAGGCCGCGCGTCTGTTGCCTGGCTGGTGGTATCTGACGCGGGCTGCTCGAGGTCGGCCGGTGCGGTGCCGTAGCGCTCGGCCGAGCGGTCCCGGATCACCTCGGCCTGCCCGGTCAGCGGTGGCAGCGGCTCGGTGCGGCCGGTCAGGACCGAGACGGAGCTACCCGTGCCCGTGCCCACTCGGGCGGCGACCTCGAAGCGACCCAGCGCCATGACATCGGCCTCGCTCAGACCCGGCAGCTGGCGGGCAACCTGGGACGCCTCCGTGGCCCCGGCCCGGAACGCAACGAACGTCGCGACGTTCCCCAGCAGTGCTGAGCGGGTCGGCTCCGGGATGCGCCCCAAGGTCTGGACGGCGACAGTCAGTCCCGCGCCGAGCCCTCTGGAGCGCTCGGCCAGCAGCTCGAAGCCGAACGGCAGCCCGTTCGCGAGCGTCGCAAGCTCGTCGACGTAGAGGAAGATCGAATGACGCTTTGCTGGCTCAAGCGTCACGCGTGCCTCGATCGCGCTCCAGATCACATACATCAAGGCGGCACCGACGAGAGTGGCTCCGGCCTCGGAGATCGCACCGGGAGCTAGCGAGATCAGCAACCACTTGCGTTCGGCAAACAGTCGCGCAACGTCGAGCTTGGGATCGGGACTGGCCAGGATCGCGCGGACGCGGGGCCGCGACAGCAGCGTCATGACCCGCGCCATTGGGGCCTGGACATGCTCGGCTTGGGCGGCCGGACTAAGCGACTCGTAGCTCTGCCAGGAGGAAATCAGGAATGGGTCGCGCAGGCGGTCGATGGCGGCTCGTCTGAACGGCTCCTCGTAGAACAGCCGACCGATATCGGCGAGCGACGCGCCGGGCACCTCGCTGAGGGTGCGAATAGCCAGGCGGCCGTAGAAGTCGCTGCGCACGCCCCAAGCGCCGGCAAAGATGGACTTCAAGGTTCCGGTCAGCACATCGGCGCGGGTGTCGGGATCTCCGCCAGACAGCAGGGCTACGCCGGGGAGCGGCCGGGCGTCGCCCGGGTCGAGAACGACGATGCGGTCGGCGTGCTTGGCCGGTACCCGCTCCAGGATGGTCGCGATGAGGTCGGCCTTCGGATCAATGACCGCACCGCCGAAGCCGCCTGAGATGTCATCGAGGACGCCGCGCGCAAGCAAGACCGACTTACCGACGCCGCTGGGTCCGGCGACGGCCACATGGTGACGAGCGGCGGTCGCGTCGAGGGCGACTGGGCGCTCACCGTGGTGATCGCGGCCAACGAAGAGCCGACGCCCGGTGCGGGGAACGCCGCGTGGGACCAGCAGTTGGCGGGAGCCAACCTCGACATTCGGTGCCGCCTCGGGACCGAGCGGGAGCGCCAGCAGCGGCAGCAGTTCGGGGTTCGACAGCCAGCCCGAGCTGCGCGTCGTGCGGGGCAGCCCACTCAAACGCCGGTTGCCCTGGTCGGAGGTGACGCGGACGGCGCCTGCAAGACCCCTACGGGCGCGGAGTGCACTCTCGATCTGGCCCGCCAGCTCGCGGGCTCTCACCTTCGATGCTCGGATCAGGACCAGGCCGCTGACGCTGAAACCGGGCAGGGCCGTCTTACGTCGCCAGGCGCCCTCGACCTCTTTGGCCCGAGCGTCGGTGGGCTCTACGGCGCGTCGGCTGCGGGGACTTCCTGGTCGTAGCGCCCAGCGGACGGCGACGTGCTCGCCTGAGCGCAAGCCCGCCAGACCAGTCAGCAACGCCCGCGACGCCGCAACCGGATTGTCGGTCGAGAGCAGGCTGGGCGTGGCGACGAACAGACGCAAGCTGAGTGTCGCCGCGTCGGTTGCCTCGGCGGACGCTTCGGTGATCCGCAGACTGCCGATGACGCCGCCCAGGATCGACTCCGCCGATGACCTGTCGGTGGCGGGGACCCACAGGCCGTGAGTGATGGCTCCTTCACGCGCCGCCACCTCGATGACGAGCTCGCTGGCATGCGGCAAGCCTGCCACGCCGTTGAGTGCCGCAATCGCCACCGCTGGGTCGAGATCGTGCGGGTAGCGCAGCGACAGCCGAATCCGACTGGCGCGCATCCTGGCGTCTCGCCCGTATTCGTGGGCGGCAATCCCCACCAGCAGGGCCGAGCCGCCGCCCGCCGCAATCAGGGCCGGTGTGAGGTCGGCGTTCATGAGTCTTGCTCCCGGCACTTGGCCCTCTCCTTGGCCTCGCGCTCGCGCTTTTCGCGCAAGACCCGCTTGGCTTGCAGCCAATACACAAGAGCGAGCTGCTCGGTGTCGATCTCGCTCTTTCTAACCCCCTTCACTTTGATACGTCGTGCCATAGGAAACGCACCTCCTTTCTTGTTACATGTCTCGTCCTCCGCGACTTGTCTCTAGTATCTGCTGAGCAAGCGTGTTCGGTCTTTGTTCGGTTTGCCAGTTCTAAGCGGAATGCATTTGCGATTGATTGGCAGTCGTGACAAGCGACTGCTAGCGCGGTCATGAGCGGGTGAGGTAGCGGACTACCTGCAACACCGCCACGACGATGCCGACCACCAACACGAGCGGGACGATCGCTTGGACCAGGCGCGTCAGTGCCGGTCCGGCAGCGATGAGCACCGCCAGCCCGAGGATCACCGTTAGTGCGGTTTGGGTGAGCTCGCTCATCGCGGCTCGATCTCGGTCGCCGCGCCCTCGATGATGTCGGTCTCGATAGTGCTCACCCCTCGCGGGTAAAGCGTCGGAGCTGGCGGTCCAGCCCCCGGATGCCGGTTTCACCGAGTTGAGCGACAGCCTTAGCCGCGAGCGGGTTGGCCGCGGCATAGGCACTGGCGCAACCGGCGATATCGCCCGCCTCCGCCATGGAGGCACGAGTCACCACGCCGATGTCGCTGGCCTTGAGGATGGCTAGGTCACGCTCGGCGGCATCGCCGGCACGCTCGACGAACATCTCGGCGTGGATGTCCGCTACGGCATCGGCGACGCGACGGTCTTTGTTGCGAACAAGTCCGCTAAATCCGCGGCGCGCTGGGAGGTGGGGGTTAGGGTTGGGCATGATGGGCTCCTTTCAGGGCTTGGGCTTACCGACCGCGCCATCGAACCAATGCGGGACTTCAAGGCCATCGAACGGTGGCTGCTCCTCCAACCAGTGAGGGCAATCCGAGTCAAGGCTCTTGCTCGGCCGCTCGACGAGCGAAAGGCGCAGATCGTTACTGGCGCTGCGACTGGGCTCCTCCGTTACATGGCGCTTCGTAGGGATGCGGAAGATCGGCATAGCTCCTTCGTGCTTGTTGGGGAGGTACTGCCACCCTTTCAGTCCGACCACTAGGCCCACAAGGTTCGACTCCATTCCTGCCCAAATGCCGCTAGGTCCACTAGGTTCACATCGACGACCTCCGACGCTGCCACCAGAGTCCTTGCGAGGAGTCGCATAGACTGGACGCCGCAAATGGCGAAAAGACCAAACCCAATTTTCGACATCGATGTGGCCGTAAAACGGCTCGAGCCGATCATGCGACTCCAGCGTGAGCGCGTCGCCGCGGACTTCTCCTCTGCCCTGCCCGAGGTCATGAGGTTTGCGCGCTATCGCCCAGTGGGAGGAGCCGCACTGTTGCTCCAGGACATATGCGCGGCGCTATCTGACTTGCCGGTAGATCCGAAGCTAAAGGTGCAGGATTCAGCCTGGGGAAGGCTGATACTGGGTCTCGACCATCCGACTGACAACATCACGGACCGTCGAGACGAACTCCATGAGACCAACGGCTCAGCCCGTAAGTACCGTGATCGCTTCGTTGTGCAATCCGTTATGCATCGCCTCCGGCTACTTTCGGACGAAGCGACGGTATTGGACGCGATGTATGACACCGGCTTTGACATCGTAAAGATTGCGACAGACTTGCGCCCCACCGCTGACAATCCTCGACGGATTCGGCACCAGGTGTCAGTGAAGGTTCGAGCGCGGCGGCCGGGGCTGCGAATCATCCCGCTTTGTTATGGGGCGCAAGGACGCCCCATCCTCGTGGAACCAAACCCAAGAGCAAAAGCCGATGTCGTCTATAGCGGATGCTCGGCGATCGCAACTGGCAACTCTGACCTTCCGATACACTTCTTTTGGCTAACCCAGCCCTCGTTGCCCGGTGCAGTCATCTCCTTTACGGTCCGTTTCTACGAGGAACGCCCTGATGGATGGGACGAAGTTTGTGCGCGACTTCGGCTGTTGGCTGATAGCGCACTGCACGCCGTGATCATGCGGGCGTCACCGTCAGATGCGTTTCGTCGCGTTATAGGATGTCGAGTCGCACCGGGGAGTTCGAGAGGCGTGGTTCGCTTTGACAGTGGACCACCAGGAACGCCGAGACGTAAGCTGGAATATCGACCTAGGGCAGCTAAGGAGGAAACGATCTTTGAGTTGCGTTGCATCCCATCTGAGGAGCAACTTGACGCTCAGTGCAATAGATGAGAAAATAGGTGATTCACCGGACCTCGTAGTCGCTTGGTCTGCCGATGATGTGAGTGGCAGACTGAGGCGGCTACTAGGAAGAGGTGAACCGGGATGGACGACAGTACGACCACGACCTGGTGGTTGTGGGACGCAACGTTCGATGAGCAGGGCTATCGAGTCATTATCGAGGCCAAGACTGTACTGGCGGATGGCTTCCGCGTGGACACGCCCGTCGCCTACTTCGCTGAATGCGACAGCGGGAGTGGTGTACCCGATTGGGTGGCAACGCTCATGATGATCGAAAATGAAGAGTTCGCACGCCTACGGGCAGCGGGCGCAATCCGACCGTTGTCGGAGGCATGGGCGGTTAGCTCATTGTGACCGAGATGCCTACCCAGGGCGACAAGCGCGACCGACCGGCGCTGAATGCGATGCGCGACCTGGGGCGTCGCCGACCCCCCGAACGCTCAGGCGAGCGTTCGGGGGGTTTTCTCGCGACGGTTCAACTGCAGCTCGTCAGCCGCGATGACTCCACGGCGGATGAGTGAAGTACCCCTTGACCACAACGCCTTGCTGCTGGACTCGACCTCGACGGAGTCCGGGCACTCGACAGCCCGGATGCAGCCAAGCACTGAGCGTTCGCGCCGCGTGGCGTCGGCCCACAGGTTGACCGATCAGAGCCGAGGCTCCTACGGTCGGAGCACTTGATTCCAAAGCGGCCCCGGCAAGGGTAGTAGCCCGCACCGAGACCCAGACATAAGGAGTGAGCCCTCCCCATGCCCGACCAGCAGCCTAGCCCCGAGATTCCCGACCGAGCCAAGAACGCCACCGACGGAACCGTCCTTGATTTGCTCGTGGAGGACGAGAACCAGCGACCCTGGACGCACAACGAGCTGGCCCTAGAAATCGGTAGCTCAAGCGTCGTCGAGGATGCGATCGCCAACCTGCAGGCAGCCGGCCTCGTCCACAAGACCGGCGACGGCTTCATCTTTGCCACCCGAGCCGCCATCCAATTCGAGCAGATCAGAAGCTAGGAGGGCCGCCGGCGTCGCGTAGGCGAGACGTCCGAGTCGTGCAATGGCACTTGTGCGACATGGTCGCGGGCGGTTCTTCGCGCATCGAGGCGGTGCTATTAGTCAAGAACACGGTAAGCCCGTCGCAGTGCCACCGCGGCAATGATCGCCCCACAGACATTAATCGTGACCAGCACAGCTAGCGCCCACGCAGACTCCGATGTCGAGGCGCTCCCTATCGCGTCCCCAAGTACCACATAAAGAGCCGTGCGAGGAATCAGACCCACCAGTGACCCATACAACACGGTGCGCGCAAGAATCAGAGTGAGTCCTAGCCAATAGTTGGATAATGCAAATGGTATTGCGGGGGCGATACGCAGCGCGACGACTGATCGCCACGATCGCTCTGCTGTCAGGCGCGAAACAGCAGCTTCCCAAGGTCGCTGGTCAAGGCGTACTCTCGCCCGTGTAGCCCGACGCGTGAATGACGTTTGGATCGCCGCCGACGCGGAGAGAGACAGCAGTGCAAGCAGTAATCCGAGAGGCACGCCGAACCAGAGGCCGGCAGTCGCCATAATAAGCGGCGTTGGAACGAAAAGACATGCGAGGATGACCGCACTCCCCACATAGATCGGACCGCCCGCCCCTATGTCAGCTCCGCGCAGAAATGCCCGCAGCTTGTGAGGTGCGAGCTCAGCCCCAAGGCTCGACCAAGCAAGAAGGGCCGTGAGGGCTAGGAATACGAGCACGAGCGCCACCCGCAGCGCACGTCGCGAACCGCCTCCTCCTCGCTGGCTCATTTGATCAAGTGTGCCCGACGCCTCGGGCGTCCTGCGCTTAGCACGATCCGCTAGAGTCCGGCGACCGAATCCCGACAAGTCAACAAGCGAGCATTCCCTCATGCCCAAGAGTAACGGTTCATGGTCCGACGCGCTGTCGATCGGCAAGGCCGCGACCCTTGCCCGGCTGCTCCTCCTTGCCGGTCTTCTGTGGTCCATTGGCGACGGACCTGGGAGTCCCTGGATGTGGGTGTCATCGATCATCGTCGCCGACGTCTTGGACGGAGTTCTCGCCCGGCGTATCGGTTGCGACACCATCGCGCGTCGCGCCATCGATGCGACGGTCGACCGAATCTGCATCCACGCTGCCTTCGGTGTCGCCATCGTTCTTCACCCCGAGTTCCTTGCGCTCTACGCGCCGCTCGCGGTGCGGGATAGCATCGCTCTGACGGCGAGCGGCCTGCTTGTAGCACGGCGAGGCGTTCTACTCATGGGGGGCCACTGGCACAAGCTCGCTAGCCTCAGCTGCGCATGCTTTGGGCTCGTCGTCCTCAGCCAGTCCCGCGGGATCGTCACTGGAGCAGGTGTCGCAACTGTCGCGATCAATTGGGTGCTTCTCGGCGACTACGTCGGAGGTTTTCTCGCATGGCGCAGCGAGCCGACGCCCATCGCCGGGCGCTACAAGATCCGCGGTCTCATCGGTATTCGCACCTTGTTGGGTGGGGCGTCCCTCACGCGCGCACGCATTGACGATGGTGCAGGTTCCAGCTTGACCGTCATTGCGGCTTCGTAACTGATAGGAGGCCGATTTGCGCTCACGAGGTGGGCAGGGAGTGTCGCCAAGCGATGGCTGAAAACGGCGATCTGAGCGATGAGTCACGCGAGCTCGTCAAGGCCGCGAGACTCCAGGAGAAACGTCGCGGTGCGGCTGCGACATATGCGAACCTATTTCTATTCCTGTTCACACTCGGGCTATTCTGGATGCAGGAGCCGGGATCAAACGCCAACTTCGTCTTTATCCTCGCATACTCAGTATGTCAGATCTCTGCGACGTTTTTGTATCACGTGTTGCCACAGTGGAAAGAAGACTGGAGCGATCCAGGAATCCCCGCCGATCTTGCGCCCGGTAGCACCCCTTCGTCACGTGAAAGCGAGACAGACATCGAGCGTCGACTGCCACGACCGTATGAGAGTCTGTGGATCGCAGCGATTATAAATCTAGCTGGTGTCGCCGTCCTCATATGGTGGACTGGCGGTCCAGTGGATAGCCCATTCGGCTCGGTGCTTCTTCTCATGATCGTCGCAGGCCAGATGCTTGTTCGCGTCGGGGAAGTGCGATTCGACAATTTGCGTGATCTTCCCCGTATCACGTGGGAAGCGATCGGCCGCTATCGCTACGCGCTACTCGTCGCCTTGTCTCTCTACGGGCTCATATTTCTCAGCCAAACCCGCCACGCATGGCGGCACAATGCTCCACCGGCACCCAAAGGTGAGTACTTCCTTGTCATTCTGATCAACTTGCTTGCCACAACAGTTCTAACATACGCAAGTCGAGCCGGGACGGATCGCTTTGGCGAGAGTACGCTGTTTCCAAAGCGGGCGCCAGACGCGGCTGACTCTCCACCCGAGGCGCCAGACGCGGATAACCCCCCACCAACAGATAGTTAGTGGGGGGTCGTCGTTGAGTCACTCAATCGCTCATTGCATGGCCAGTCCGATCAGTCCCTGGACAGCGAAGACCGTCGCTACTACCGCGACGACCATGCGGTGTGTCCCACGGACGGATGTCCGCCTAGCAGCGCACAACATCACAAGTGAGTAGAGCTCGAGGATTGCACCACCGAGAAGTAGCGTCGAGAGCATATTTCTCCCTACGATTGCTTGCAACCGATCCAACCCGGCAAGACATGCTTGTTAGGTTGCCACGGGCCGCAATCGCAGGGGACGTGTCGCCGAGCGGATCGGCACGAATTAATAGTAACATTAATCTCTACGCCAAAGCGAACATTTGGCTGCTCCGCCTGCTATGGCTAAGTTGGGCCGCTCAATAGCCTCGTGGAGTTGCCAATTGACAGTGCGTGTGTCACGCTAAGGCGGTTTGCCATATCTTCGTTACGAGTAAAGAGGCACTCCTTAGCGCCGAATGCCAGCGTGAGTTCGGACGCGCAGACGCCACCTCTCAGCCAGCCGACATCTGCTGCCTACTCTTGCCGGATTGCGCTGTGGCCAGCTACCGGCGCGATACCAGCGGAGACAGTGTCTGAAAGCGAACGAGTTTTTCGCATACCCGCAGCTCTTGGACTGGCTCCTTGGTAGGGCTGGTAGGCGCATATAGCGTCTGGCAACGCCGATTGTGCGACGTGCCAGCGACACGATGTACGCCCGATCGGTCACGCCGCGCAAGTCGCAGCAAGTTCGTGACAACAGGGTGGCAACGGTCCGCGAGTGCGCTGGCGCGTCATCATCCTGTATGCTCCGCGCGTGCCGGCAATCGGAACGATGCTAGAGGGTGCGGCACCCGAGGTAGCGCCAGCAAACAAGAAGGCGGGCTGGCTGGTGTCAGCCCTCGTCACCGTTGGGCTCCTCTTCAGTGCCGTGGGTATCGGGACTGGCGAAGTACCCCGAGTGCTTCGCAACGAGTGGCTCCCCGCCGGAATCATGTTTGCACTGATAGTCGCGGGTACCGCCTGTGGCGCGAGTGCCGGGTGGCTGGTCACGGGAAGTAGAAACCCGCAAAAGGAGGGGAGGCTTCTCTCCTTGAGTGCAGCGCTATTCGCGCTCGCGGCTATCGCTGGCGTTTGGACCGGGATCGCTTCAGCGCGGGAGCGGCCAGAGCCGGGCATCACAGTCATACTGGCGACAGATGCCCAAGGGCGG
Source organism: Solirubrobacteraceae bacterium (assembly GCA_017882375.1). Lineage (GTDB taxonomy): Bacteria > Actinomycetota > Thermoleophilia > Solirubrobacterales > Solirubrobacteraceae > Palsa-744. The sequence goes on from JADGPP010000026.1 coordinate 15,585, forward strand.
CGCACCCTTCAATTTGCGGTTACGGATAAGGGTCTACGCGCGTCGGACAAAATGACTGTCCTTGTGCAGGCGCTGTCCGAAGATAACTTGAAACACCTCATTCCGATACCGCTTTACGGTGTATCGCTCGGTCCGGATTCCTCAGGCGGAGTTGACTATCACGGCGAAGTCGGGGTGCCACCGGCTCCAGCAAACGAGGTTGAAATCCAGGCGTCGGTTGGCGCACGCCACAAGTGCTACGAAGAAGGCCAGGCGGAAGCTCAGACTGCAAGCACTGGCTGTGTCACGGTGCACATCACACGACTATTTGAAAAACCTCAGCTCAACGTGTCCTGGCGTACGCCAGGACACAGCAAAGCGGGTCTAAAGGTGTCGCTAGCGGATCACGATATCGATGGGCATCGCGTCGTGCTGCGGGCAAAAGACGCTAACACTCATCACCTACTCTTCCAGGCTGACTGGCCTTCAAACGCCGCCGGAAATGTAAGCGAGTCGACCGTGATCGTCGTTCCGAGTAGTACCCGCCGGGTGTGTATCGCCGCAAGCGCCACCGAGACTAGGCCGAACTGCTCGGAACGCCTTGGAACCGGGACGTCGTCGGTACTGACTACTGCTCCTCCGCCGTAGTAACAGCACGCGCCGGCCAATGCCGCTTGTGCGACGTGACTACTCAGCGCTCCGATTCGCGTCGGCCCTAGCTTCGAGTTTAGCTTTCTTTGCGTCCTCCCAAGTCTGGACGTAGCCAAATAGCTCCCCAGTCGCTCGCATCATTGCACCCAGTAGTTCTTCAAGCGCCGACAACGGAATCTGCTCAGGGCGGATAGGGATGCCGCCGAATACCTTCAAGATCGACTCGTCGTCAGAATTATCGGGTGTCACCTGGACAGCCGCGCTGATATGGGCTGGCGAAAAATGAATCCAACCCGATGTCGCTTTGTAGACGTCATCAATCCAAGGATGTATCTCTTCTGCGTGTTCGATCAGGCGTCTATCTGACAAGTTCTTCCCGTCGGCGTCCTTGAGCCCACGAAACTCGCCGCCCCCGATGAGGTACAACGCAACGTCGTCGACTTTTGGTGCTTTGGCTAGATACGAGACACGCACCAGGCTGTCGATCTGTAGACGCACGAGAGGTGCCATGACAGCGGGGTTCCAGGAGTCGAACGCGCTAATGAAACCATCGGCCAAGCCGTAGGAACGGGCCATCACCGCAATAAAGAACAAATCTGTCTCGTAAAGCTCCTCTCCAAGGAACCGCCTGGAGAGATCAAGATGATGAGCTCTCATCGCGTCGAGACGGATTCGGTCTTTGGCGAGCTCAGTTTGATGCGAATCGGCTGGAGACCCGCTTGGGATAGGGCGGGGCTCTCGAGGAGGACGTGGTTGATCCATCGGGACCCCGAGCATATTGGCCGGCCCCCGTTTCTCGGTCCACCGTGTGTGAGAGTTGGTGGATTAGAAGTGAAGGGAGAGTAGCTGGTGGTGCGGTCGGGTCGGGCGGAGCGGAGGCCGTAGGCCGTAGCGGAGCACGACCCGACCGCAGCGTCCCGTCGCCGGGTGGTCATGCCGCCTTGCGCTCGATGACGTTGGCGGCGGCGGCGCACTCGGCGGCGAACACGGCGGGGGCGCGCATCCCGAGCGATGAGTGCGGCCGGTGGTGGTTGTAGCTTGCTTGCCCAGGGCCTGGTCGGTGGCCCTCACGTCGCCCGTTTGCACGGGTACGATGGCGAAGTCATCCCGCCAAGGACGGACTTCGGCGGCGGCGAGACGTAGGGCTTCGGCTCGCGCCTCGCCGCCGCTTCTCTGCGGTAAGCGAGAGGTCAGCCCAGCGGCACCACCACCGCGTCTGAGGCCGAGCCGTCCGGGAGCGCCCGCGTTTCGCCGCACACGGCGTCGGCAGGAAGAACCGGGACGCGCGGATCGGAAGGCTTCCAAAGCGCTTCCATCCGACATCCACCGCAAGCGTTGACGCGCACGCTGCTGGAGCGAATCCCGCTTGGTGGCAGGGATTCCGTCGATGGACCGGCGTGCGCGGGCCGAGCACCGCGTTCACAGCGGCCCGCAGCGCCTTGGAGCCGTCGATCACGACCAGCACGCCCTGCTCGACGTCAAGGCCACGGGAGACGAGATCAGACAGCAGCGAGGTCGCGACCGTCTTGTTCTCGGTGGAGCCCTCCCACAAGCCGAGCGGGACCTTCACTCCCTCGGTGGTGATGCCCAGCGCGACGACGTTGGTGTGGTCCTTCAAGACGATCCCGTCGAGCATCAGCACCGCCAGGCGCACGTCCTCAAGACGCCGGCTCATCAGCGCCCCGAGCGTCTCGGCGGTGCGCGCCACGAACGCGCGCGAGACAGCCGACTTCGACGTCGCACGTGCCCCGGCCTCGACCGACTCTCCGACCGGCTCCTGGGTGCGCTGAAACCGGCGGGTGGAGACGCCCGCGAGCATCCGCTCCAGCACCACCGCGCTCAACGCGTCGCGGCTGGAGAAGCGCTCGTAGGTCTGCAGAGGCACCTCGCCGCCCTCGTCCTTGGCGCGCATCCGCGGCCGAGCGACCACCACCCGCCGTGAGCCGAGCGTCACCTCACCGTCGTCTGAGCCGTGACGGTAGGCGGCTCGCTCGGGATCGTGCTTGCCGCACGGCCCACACACCTCGTCGACCTCCTCGGCCATCAGCTCGTGCAGGACACCGAGCCCGACACCGACCGAGAGGGCGAGCAGCCCCTCCCTCGCCGCCCCAACCAGCTCTCCGAGCGCGACCTGCACCCGCTCTGGCAGCGCCGGCGTCTCGCTCGGCGTCTGCTCAGACGCGACCTCTCCAGCATGTACGTTCTTCATGGCGGTTTCTCCTGTCTCGAATGGACTGACTTCGCACTCGCCACGGTCGCAACGCGACCGGACGAGGCGGGAGGACCGCCACTTCAAGTTCTACGCCAGGTGGGACAACCTCAGCGGCATGCGCGCTCCCTCAAATGCCCACCTCACCCACGGAAAGAGCAGAAGCGCCAGAAATGGCAGATAGCACGAGAGCGCTAGATGCAGCCGTGCGGAGTGACGTGAGCAGGCCGCAGTCACAGAGAAGGCGTAGTTGGTCGGTGCCGCGCGTAGTGCAAAGCAGTGTGCCTGTCGCGACAGCCACCATGGGCGTCGGTGAAAGCGACGGGTTTGAGGAGATCAGCTTCGTGCAGGTTACGTCCTCTCCCTGGCATCCCATCACCCCCAGGGCGTCCGGCATGTGCGCCCACCCCATCCGGTGCAACGGGCGAAGTTGGCGTTCCATATACATTGTTCGGAGTGCGTTCACCAGCTCGGCGGAGAACTTGGTGAGCGTAACTGTCCGTATGAGCTAAGCGACCTCGTGATGGTTGAGGATGTACGACGTCTGTGCCCGCAGTCGCGTTGATGAGCCGTGGTGGCCTGGTGTCATCTCAATCTGTCTGCCGTGATGTAACGCGAAGCGCGAAGCAAGCCCAGGCTATCGTCGATTGGATCGTAGTTTAGCCAGGCATCCTGGGAACATATAGTGCCGCTTCTCGGGTAGTGTTCGTATCTTGGGATCCCGGCGCCCCAGCTCGGACGAGGCAAGCTCCTGGACGACCCGGCTCCTAACACGGTGGGTCGTCTTTGTACGAGCGCGTAGCGCTGCCGTGCATCTTGCCATCGCGTTGATCGTCGTCGGAACTGCCAACGTCGTCATCGTTAGCTTGCTGCGAAGCAAGCCGACGCTCGGTGCCGAGTTCGGGATCGAGGCGGCAATCGTGGCTATCGCTGTTGCGCTCCCGGTGGGCCTGACCGTTGGGGCGCTCTGGCCACAGCTGAGGCTCATCTTCGCGATAGTCGAGGACGGGCCACGTTCCGGGACCCGAGTGCTTCTTGGCTTCGTGCGAGAGGAGCTGAGAGAACTTGAGGAGCGGGTCGCCGACATCCGATCAGGGGGCCTGGACCTTGAGCGCGGAGTTGTTAGCGCCTGGGTGAGAGCACGGTGCTTTGCCGTGGGGTCTGGCAGCTATCGCGCGACGGACGTCTTGGTTCCGAGTAGATTCCTCGACACCTACAGCGAGTACCTAGACGCACATGCGCTATACATCCATGCACGCCCCGGAATACGCAGCGTGCGTGTCAACGTGGCCGCGCGGGTGGATCTCGAGCGTGACACCGTCGAACGGCCAGATACCTGGGCGAAGTATCAAGACTGGCACACCAAACACGGCGTTACGCTGCTGCATTGCGACGAAGCCGTCGCACGCGACACAGCTCAACAGGAGGGGCTTGGTTCGACTGTTGATGTCGCGTTCTGGGAAGGCGAGCTCGCGCTTCTCGTCGAGTATCACTCGGACGGAAAGACGAATCTGCGCATAGCACTTGTCGGCGAGCCCTGGTATAGGCGCTGCCAAAGGTACCTGCAGCGCATCGAGGACAAGGGACAGCCATTTGCATCTCTCGGCCAAGGCCACGAATACGAGGACGATGCGACGGCATCGCGTGACTAGCGGTTTGCGGGAGATCGCGATACTCAAGCACGACGCCGGTTGATATCCGTGCGCCGAAGACATATCTCTTCAAGCGCGCGAGCGCGGCTAAGACGTCATCCAACGCCGCTTGTGCGACGTAGGCACCCCTCGCTTGATTGCGCCGGGCGACGGCGTCTTGTACGATGAAGATTGTTATTCGGAGGACATCCAATATGATGAATAACGCTTCGCGACATCGATTGTCCGGCTGCGGGCCACGCGAGGACGCGGCATTATGACAGATATAGCCAAGATCGGCGAAGAGCTTTCGCGAATCGCGGAGGCCGCAGGCTATGCGTCTCAGTCTCAGTTTGAGCAGGCCAAGTTCTGGCGCGGAGTGAATCTCGCGCTAGGCGTGCCCGCAGCCGGCCTCGCGGCGGTCGCCGGCGCTACAGCTCTAGCAAGCACAAGCGGGCGCATCGCTGCCGGTATTATTGCCCTTGCGGCGGCGGGACTTGGCGGCGTTGTAACGACGCTCAATGCCGCGCAGCGTACCGAGCAAGCGCAGGCAGCCGGAAACCTGTACCTGTCTTTGCAGTCGGACGCCCGGATCGCTAGAGAGGTCGATCTTGGCGGCCAGGATCCCGGGGAGGCACGCGAAGCACTTGCAGAACTGCGCGTCCGTCAAGATGAGATCAACCAGCAGGCAGCGTTGCCCTCATTCTATGCGTACTGGCGCGCCAAGACAAGCATCGCTAAAGGTCGCCAGACCTACGATGTCGATGCTGAGGACCGTAGCAAGGGAGGTGTGTGATGGGGCGCTCTGTGCCCGACGGCTTCGACGTATTTGTTGGATGGCTTATCCCAACAGAAGCCCAACGGACTGCTGGCGTCAGTCATAGGGCGACGGTCAAGGGCGCCTTGGAAGCCAGGCTTTCCGTTCGAAACTTCTTCGAGACTGGTTCGTTTACCCACGGCACCGGCGTTCGAGGCTACAGCGATATAGACGCGCTGGTCAGCCTTGCCGAGAAGCCTGCGTCCTCGTACACCGCACTCGAATGGGTAAAGACGGCATTGGTCGCGAGGTTCCCCGCCACGTCCGTCAAGATCCGAAGGCCCGCTGTGGTCGTCGAGTTTGGGGGCGGTTACGAGACCTGGGAGGTGATCCCCGGATTCCTCACCGCGCGAGGGACAAGCTCTCAATACGTCTACGACATACCAGGCGCGAGCAGCGGCACTTGGATCGACACCGCGCCGAAAGAGCACCTAGCCTACGTTAATGAATGTAACGCAAAGCCAAACAAGGGGAATGCGAAGCGGCTCGCCCGCCTCATCAAGGCGTGGAAGTACTACTGCAATGTTCCGATCTCGTCTTTCTACCTCGAGATGCGTGCCGCCCAACATATGACTACCCAGACCTCGTATATCGACGTATGGGATGTTTGTTTGCTTCTCGAGAAGCTGAACGCTCACCAACTCGCCGGCATGAACGACCCGACGGGAGCCTCAGGACGAATCAATGCGTGCTCTAGCGACAGCACGCGCGCCGACGCGCTTTCCAAGCTTGCTACTGGTGCAACCCGGGCTCGGAAGGCGCTCGACGCATACAAAGCCGATGACCCAGACACGGCGTTTCGCTACCTCGACCTCTTGTTTGGAGGCCGGTTTCCGGCGCGTTGATACGTGCCGGGCGTTCGGGTAGTCGCGGGTCGGCTCATGACACCAGATCGTCGGCAGCGACCCGGAGGGTCGCGCTATGAGCGCGGAATCCGTGGTCAGCTTGGCCCTAGGAGGCTGGGGCGCGGTCGTGGCGACGACGCTTTCCATACGCGAATTCCGGCCGAATTCTGTGATGTCGCAGTAAGCAACGCAGGCGCGTCTGGGCGCTCCCCCATGGTAAGAGCGTAGGCGAAAGGGGGGTGGGCCAATTCGGTTACGGCGTAAGTAGCGCCGACATCGCGTGTCACTGCAGCACTGCCGATAAATCGCGCTATCGGCCCGAGGAAAAAGTTGAGATACAAAGTCATGCCAGCCGGAAGGACAGTCAGGTTAGGGCCGCGTGCATACGCGGCGAGCTCCGATATCCACCCACCGCCGCATCTCCGGCACATAGAGCCTCCCGGCTCGACTGTTGCAAGTGCGACACAAAGTCTTAACTCCTGCTCCTTGCTGGAGGATCGTACCGCGCGTCCCGTATTGGCCTGTGGCCTTATCGCGCCCAAGCCAGGCGTCTATCCCGAGCATCCTTGCGCGTTCACGATTGCCTGTGGACTTGGGCGGCACGTGCTCGAAGCTCATCTCTTCTGTCGTGCCGCATAGACGACAGCGCTCGGCTTCTGATGTCATCGCGGCGTTCCCGTTTGGGAGTCACCGGCGGTATCCGCGGCGGCTTCGCGTTGCTCACGGGCTTCGCGCAGACGAGTCCACGATGCGCCCGGTGCGTCTGGAAGCTTCGGCATCGCCATCACGTGATCCCCAGCTTGTCTGAACAGCTTGCGCTCAGGTGGGTCATCCCACGATGGCAGCTTCGTGTGGCGCTTAGCGTACTCGCGAATGACGGATCGGCCACGCCATATGACGGTGCCTGCCACCTCAATGCTCTCAAAGCCATATGCGCGAGGCATCAACAGATCGGCGCTTCCTCCAACCATGACGATGTACTCAGCCACCTTCGGCATCGAGAAGAGCTGCTCGAAGTCTGTGCTCGGCTGACCGTGAACTGCGGTCACGCCAAAGCCGGGCTTCGGATGAACGAGGCGGTCACGCAGCTTGAAAAGCTCAACAATCACCGGATACGGCTCGCGATCGGCGAAGAACAGCGACGAACCGTATGCCTTGTGCGTGCCCTTGAGGAACTTCCGATGCGTCGGCTCCCGATCCCACTCAGCGAGGACGCCGTGAACGCTCAGGAACTCGTTGACGTAGGACTCAGCCGCTAGCGCAGCAAACAGAACCGCGGTTCGCGCTGCCCGGATGCGGGCGCGGCGGGCGGCAGCGCGCATGTCGGCTTCGACCTTCTTGGGATCTGGCGGAGGAAACCGCCGCCAATGGGCGTACAGATGCGCCGGGTCGCCGGCGTCGTGGAGGCCGTCGAGCGCTTGGAGCAGATACTCGCCTGAAAGACCAACGCCTCGCTCCGGCCGTTCGACGCCCGCGATCTCCTCCTCCAGCCGCTCAGAGTCTCGATTCGCCATTGAACTAGCGTAGGCCCGGTATACGGCCGTCCCGAGGGCAGCGAAATCTCCTGTTACAGACTGCCGGGCGCGGAGCCCCTAGATTGACTCGGTTAGCAGGGCTTCGATGAGGCGAGGTACTCGATCGGCTCGCTCTCGGAACGCCGACGGCCCGGCCCCTTTCGGGACCGGGCCGGTTCGACCTTCGTCAAGATGGTGGAGCCAACCGGGATCGAACCGGTGACCTCCTGCTTGCAAAATAGCGACGCTCCGCCCAACGTCAGCGCTGAGACGTACCGATTTGCAGGGGAGTTCGAGGCGCAGCCAATGCGCGACCTTCGCGCGGATGCCCGTGGATTATCGGCGATTACCCCGGTCTTGGGCACTTCTTGCGATGAGTGCCTGAAGCGACAGGCACGACGGTGGACGCTCAAGAACGACGAAGCCCCGGGGCGGATCGCGCCGAGATGCGAGAGCCTTACCTCGGCATACGCGAGCCATGTAGACCGACTCAGCCGTGTCTTGACTGCGCTCAGGGACCCGCCCCAAGCGGCGTCCTCCCGCCAAGGCGCTTGGTGGTCGCGGTCGTCGATCGGTCCGCGGTGGCCGGGCGGACACGCTCGCGAGATCATGCGATCAGCGGTAGCGCTCGAATCCTTACGCGGTCGGGCTCGAACACGACGATGCATCCGGCAGCCAGGTCCGTCTCGATCGCTGACAAATTGGCCAGCAGCAGCGCGACCTGCTCGGCCGGTCGTCGCTGCGTGCCCCGGCGGAACAGCACGACTGAGGGCGAGCTTTCCTGGCGGGATGCGAGCAACGTTCCGAAGTCGGTGTCGGCGGAGACCACGACCCGGAGTTCCTGCTGCGCGCGCTCGAAAATCACCTCATCGCGGGCTTCCTGCAGGCCATAGGCTCGGACGTGCACCGCGTCGTGTCCAGCGGCACCAAGCTGCTCGGCCACATAAGGCGAGAGCGCGTTGTCGATGAGGAACCTCACCCGGAGTGGGCAAGGGGAAGCTCACGCTCGCGAACCGCCTCCGCCGCGTAGCGCAGCGCCTCGCGCACATCCTCAGCTTCTAGGTCAGGGTATGCGGCGAGGATCTCCTGCTCGCCCATCCCGTCGGCCATCATTCCCACCACTGTCGACACCGGTATGCGCAGACCGCGGATGCAGGGAACGCCGCCCATCTGCTCCGGTCTCACGGTGATTCTGTTGAACGTCATGTGAACCAGGGTACCGGCCCGGCATAGCCGGACAGCACCGACAATGCCGATCGCTTCCCCCTCGGCATCGTGGCTACTGCCCGCAACCCAGCCAGCGGCGGTATGCGCCGGCGACCCGTCCGAGCTGGCTGTCGGCTGAGAAGGCGAGGTCGGCGAGCGAAACCTCGTGGCGCACGCCGTCGCGTTCGCAGATCGCCGTCAGGCCACGGCGCGCGTCCGGTCCGGTGTCGATCTTGAGGACCTGTAGGGGCACGCCGACGATGCTCGCCGGCTCGGGTGCTCGGAGCGCTTCTTCGGCGCCTGTCAAAAAGCCGGTCAGCTGCTCCTCGTCTCCGTAGGCGTCGACGGTGAGATCGTCGATCAGGGCGTCGAGCTCGGCGACGCTGGTGCTCATGCTGCGCGGCGGGCCTGCAGGTCGGGGATCACGCCGAGCCGGCGCGCCTCGTCCTGGATTTCCTCCGGCAGCGTGCGCGCGTCCACGATGAACCCGTTGATCATCACCATCCAGCTCAGGGGGTGCTGTTCGAGCATCGCCACACGGGTTAGGGCGGGCTCGTAGACGCCGAGATCGAGGGTCTTTGCGATCAGCGCGGCCTTGTTCGCCATCGTCGTCTTGACGACCCCGACGCACTCGGCGAGCCGATCGGCGCTGAGATGAGGCTGTTGGGAGCGGTCGAACAGGAAGTTCACCCTGCCGACCGTGTAGATCGCGCCGCCCGCCCAGATGCGCGCATCGCCACGCGCCAATGGGGAGGGACGCTTCCGCGCGAGGCGTCCGACAAGCACGCGGCAGAGCTCGCCATACTCGCGATCGAGATGCTCGGCGCAGACCTCGTCTGCGATCGTGAGGATCTCCACGACCAGCGGACGCAGCTCCCCCGGGATCTTGAGCTTCGCGAGGGCACGATCTCCCTGCTCGACCATGGGAAGATCATGCGCACTCCGGCGGACGGTACGAGGACGAGGAGGTCTGGCCCCGTGCGTTGCAGCCACGGACCCGGGCCGGACCGGTTATCCGGTCTGCGCGAGCTCGTAGCCGAGCGACCGGTATGCGCGGAGGCGCTTGGCGAACATGCGTCGCAGGACGGCTAACTCGCCGTCGACGTAGTCGTAGACAAGAACGTCTTGCTTGCCTGGGTGGGCGCGGTGCAGGCGTCCGGCGTACTGGATGACGGTGCCTTTCCATGCGATCGGCATCGCCAGCAGCAGCGTGTCGAGGCGGGGGTCATCGAAGCCCTCGCCAATGTAGCGGCCGGTTGCGAGCACCACCCGACCGCCGTCGCCGTCGCTGCTGGCGAGCTGCGCCTGTGCGGCGCGATGCTCGGCCGGCCGCATGTCGCCATGCAGGGTGATGAGCGTATGGCTGCCGTGGGCGAGATGTTCAGCCAGCCGTTGCAGGTGCTCGCGTCGTTCGGTGAGCACGATCGGGTGGCGGCCCTGGGCTGCTAGCTCGAGCGTGTCTTTGGCGATCAGCTTGGTACGGGCCCCGTCGGTGGCGAGCGCGGCGAAGACCTCCTGGATGTGCGGATCTCTGGGAAGCGTCTGCGGGTCGAATGGCGTATCGCGCCGTACGACGCGGAACACGAGGGGCTGCAATGAGCGGGTCGCGTCGTGGCCGATCGTGTGGCGTACCGGGCCGCACTGCATGGCGATGATCGGGTGGTGCCCGTCGCGGCGCTTGGGCGTCGCAGTCAGCCCGGTCACGTAGCGCGCGGGGGCGGCCTGAAGGACACGCTCCGTCATCACCGCGGGGACGTGGTGGCACTCGTCGATGACGATGTGTCCGTAGCCGGCCAATAGCTGGTCGAGTGTCTTGTGGCGGGCGAGGCTTTGGACCATCGCCACGTCCACTTTGCCCGTTGGCTGGCCGCGACCGCCGCCGATCGTCCCGATCGAGTCCGCCTCAAGCTCAAGGAACTCCCCCAGCTGCCTGACCCACTGCTCCAGCAGCGGCTTGCGGTGGACCAGCACGAGCGTCGAGCGCCCTCGCTCGGCGATTAGCCGTGTGGCGATCACTGTCTTACCGATGCCGGGCGGCGCGCAGAGCACGCCAAGGTCCTTGGCGAGCATCGCTGGCACCGCGTCCTCCTGGCGGGAGTTCAGCTCGCCCGTGAACCGTGCGTTGAGCGGCTGGCCATCGCGGCGCTCGTCGGAGAGCTCCAGCGCGATACCCAGATCGGCGAGCAGATCGTGCAGCGGCTCGAGGCAGCCGCGCGGGAGCACCAGGAACCGGCCCGTCTGCTCAAAGCATGCGATCACCCGCGGGGTGCGCGCGGTGGACTTGCGCATCGCCTGCAGTTCGAGGAACTGTGGGTTGGAGAACGCCGCAAGTCGTCGCATCGCGTCCAGTAGGACGGGCGGCGCTCCCTCTTGATGCACGTAAAGGCGCTGGGCGAGCGTCACGTTCACGATGTCCGGCAGCTCCGCCTCGGCGAGCCGCTGGGAGTGCGGCCGACCGGGGCGCCACGGCGCGTCATCGCCCTCGGCTTCCTGAAACACACCCAGGAGACGGCCAGCGTCAGTCCCGCTAGCAACGAGTTCCTCCAGGCGCGTGCTAGTGATCCGTGGCAGCGACTGCAGGTAGGACCACTGGTCCTCGAACGGCTCGAGCTCTTCGTCCAAAAACAGCGTGTTGCCGAGCTCGCGTGCCGAGCGCTGGAGCGGCAGCGCGATCAGGTTCCCGAAGCCTCCCTTCGGCAGCGTGTCCTGGCTCGGGAACAGGCGATCGTAGGACACCATGCCCAGCGTGGGGGTGCGTGCCATCGCGTCCGTCAGGAGCATCAGGCCAAAGCGCCGGGCCAGCGACGCCTGCAGCGGCTCGCTGAAGAAGAACCAGACGTGGGCGCCCTCGCCCGAACGTGAGCGCTCGACCGCCGGCAGGACCCCAAGCTCGCCGCAGGTGTCGCGGATCGCCTTCACATCGGCGCGCCACGAATTGCCGTCAAGGTCGATCGCCAGCAGCCAGCAAGTGCCGTTGGCCAGCATCGGATAAACGCCCATCACCCGACGACCCTGCAGGTGTCCGAGCAGCTCGCTCTCAGCCGGAGCACGAAACGCCTGGTTTGAGCATTCCCCGCACCTCACGCGTGGCTTGGCGCAGACCCCTGCCTGCCACTCGTTCCCGCAGCAAGGCGCCCAGCCACTCTTGTCCTTCGCCGGTTTCTCCCACCGCACCGGAAAGACATCCTCGCGGCCTCGAAAGAGGCTCGCGAACAGCGTGAGCTTGCGCTCAGGCGTCCACCAGTACATCGGAGACGCATTGATCTCGCCCGAGGCATCCGCTGTCGCTCGCTCCCGCCGGATACGCAGCTCGGCCAGCTCGCGTGCCGTCGCCTCGCGCTCGCTCTCCAGCGCACCAAGCCGGGCCTCCGCCGCCGCGATCGCGGCATCGTGCTCATCGTCCACGGACACCCGACTCATTCTCCACCCGTACCCGGTGGGAATCAACGCCACAGCCGACCGACGCCATCGAAAGCGCGGACAACGATGCAACCAGACAGAAGGAAACGATTGCCGGACGGACTCGCGTGGAGCGCGGCATCTACCGCCAGCGGAACGGCAAGTATTCAGTCTGCTTCATGCTCGACGGCAAGCCCACGTTTCGCACGGTCGGCTACGACCTCGACCGGGCCCGCCAGGAGCGGCGGGCGTTCGTGGAAGCGGCGCGCTGGGGTGTCGTCGCAGCCGCACCGCGACTTCAGTTCGGGCAGGTAACGGGCTGGTGGGTCGAGCGCTTCGAGCGCAAGGTCGCATCTGGTGAGCGACGGGAGCGCACGCTTGAGACCCACCGCTACCACCTCGAACACCATCTGCTACCCGCCCTCGCCGGCAGGCTGCTGCGCGAAATCACCCCTCAGGATGTCTGCGACCTGCTCGGCTCCCTACGCGAGACCGGCCGCTCCGAGCACACGATCGCGGGGGCCATCGGGACCCTGCAGAGCGTGATGCGCTTCGCCGTTCGCAACGGTTGGATCGCAGACAGCCCCGTCAACAAGCTCGAAGCCGGCGAGCGCCCCCACCCGCCCCGCCACACCCAGCGGGTACTCGGCCGCGAGGAAGTCGCCCGGCTCCTCAATGCCTCCCTGCCTGTCTACCGTGCTCTGATCGCGACCGCGTTGTTAACCGGAATGCGTCACTCAGAGCTACTCGGCCTGATCTGGGATGACGTCGCCGTCGCCCGCGGCTGGATCTGCGTAAGGGCGCAGCTCTCGCGCGCCCGCGCAAGTCATCCCGCCAGGCGAGTCGCCTACTCCGTCATCCGGTGACGGTGATCGTCCCGTCCATGTTCGGATGGATCACGCACTCGAAGTGGTAGACGCCCGCTTTCGTGAACGTGATCTTCGCGCTTGAGGGAAGCCGACCGCCGCCGGCGAGAATGCCGGCTGCCTCGAAGCCGTTGCCGTGATTCGAGCCCGTATATGCCGGGAGCGGCGGTGGATCGCTCGGATAGGAGGCCAGCGGGTTGACGAGGAGGGTCGGCGGCCCCATCGGGTTCGGCTGAGGAGTCGTAAACGTCTTTTCGATTCCTTCCGTGTAGGCGGCGGGGCCGATCGTGATCGTGTGGACCTCACGCTTGGACGCGATCTTGAAGTTGACCGTCGTGCCCGTTTTGATCGTCAGGTGTTCGGGGAAGAACCGAAGCCACGCCACGGACCCGCTGCCGTCGTTGCCCGCGAGCACGGTCGCCGCGGGCGGCTTCACCTTCCCCAGCGGGCGGGCCTCGCGGATCGCGGCGGCCTCCTGGGCATTGGCGGTCGCGCGGTCCTGTCCGGCCGTCGGCACGCGCTTGCCCTTGGGCAGCACCTTTACGACTCCCTGCATGCCCTGATGGACGAGGCAGTGGAACGTGAACGTGCCGGCCTTCGTGAACTTGACGACGAAGGGTTTGGTGCCACCCGCGGGCGACGGCGGCAGACCGCTGCTAAGGAAGCCCTTGCCGCTGTAGGCGTTGCCCCCGCTCGAAGCGACGACGATCGGGTTGATCACCTGGTTCGGCTTGCCGTTGAACCAGAACGCCACGCCGGCGGCGTCGAGCTTGCCGCTGATCGGGCTTGACGTAACGAAGAGCGGCGGGGGTGCCTGGCCGCCGGGCAGGAAGGAGACCGTGTGAAAGCCGTTGACGGTCCAGCTGACCGAGTCCCCGACATGGATCTCCGTGGCGCTCGGGAAGAAGCCGTTGAAGTCCAGATGCGCAACATGCGTTGGCTTGGGCGGACCGGCTGTCACGGGCGCGATGAGCGCCCGCGCGGACGAGCTCGCTGCCGTTAGGGCCAGCACCAGGGCTGCCGACGCCGCCGCAGTTGACATCCCCCGAAAACTCCGCATCCTCATTCCTCCGCCTCCCTGTAGCTTGGATTCGCGCGCATGCTACTCGCTTCCTCGCGCTTGGGCGCGATCGCCACGACTCTGGAAGCGCTGCGAGCAGGCCGAGGGCCACTTCGCCGCTGCGGCGGAGATCGGGGAACGGCTAGGCGCTCCGCTGTTCCTCGCCCGCACCCGCACCGGCTGGGCCAGCGAAGCCTTCGCACCAACCGCGACGGCGAGCTAAAACCGCCCATTTGCAGCCACTTCATGAGTGGAGCCAACCGGGATCGAACCGGTGACCTCCTGCTTGCAAAGCAGGCGCTCTCCCAGCTGAGCTATGGCCCCGAGGCACTTCGAGTGTAAGGGACGAGCTGCCCGACCGGAAACGGTCTGGCCGATGCGGAGCGCTACTTGTCGAAGTCGAAGTCGCGAGGCGGACGCTGCTCGAACCACAGTCGATCCTGCTCGGGCGTGTCGCGCAGGAAGTCGGGCGTCTCCTCGAGGACGTCCTCGGCTGGCTCGTCGGCGTCGTCCTCGGCCGCGTCCCCCGGCACCTCCCATTCCAGCGAGTCCTCCTCGGTGCTCGATCGCGCGGCGACGGGTCGTGTGCTCGCGCGAGCTTGCTCGCCGGCCTCGGCGCCGACCTCGCATGGCAGGGCGCTCAGATCCTCCGCGTCGCCGTCATCGTCGAGCACGCTGCTCATGTCCAGCTCCGCAGTCTCGCCCGCCGTAGTGGCATGCGCCATCTGCGTGAGCGCCGGGTCCTCGCCGAGATCGCCAACGGTCGACGCGCCGTCGCCGTTGATCTCGCGGGAATCGGTTGCCGTGTCCCCCGTCGCGGCTGCTGGCGGATCGGTCGCAGCATCGCCAGCGCTTGCGGACTTCCGCTCTGCAGCCGAATCGAGTGCCTCCCGCTGCTCGCGAGCGACCTCTCCCGGATCAGCGCCACGGCGGCGCTTGAGCTCCAGATGCTCGCGGATGGCGTCGTCGAGCAATCCCATGCGCGTCCAAACGATACCTAGCCGGGCCGGTCGCGTTATCGCGAGTCGGCTCGGAGGCTAAACTCTGCCTGACCGGCGCGCCAAGAGCGCGACTAGGGGCTATAGCTCAGTTGGGAGAGCGCCTGGATCGCACCCAGGAGGTCGGGGGTTCGAGTCCCCCTAGCTCCATCCGAAGAAGCCCTGCAAATGCGCGGCTTCTTTGTTGGGCAGGAGCAACCTCCCCGAGCAAGCCTGGGCCGACGAACCGAGCTTGTGCCCGCTTGTGCCCAATCGGTGGCGTAACGTGGCGAGTGCGCCTTCGGCCCTCGACCGCCGGCCTTCTAATCCGGTGGGGCGGGTTGGAGTCCCGCACGGGGCATTTGGCTCTGCAGGCCAGCCCTTCCGCGTCCTCCCGATGCAGCCGGGAGCTGAACAGCTGCGCACGGCTCGCGCGAGGGATACCGGTCGACTTGGGTAGAAAGCCGTATCCCTATAGCGCGTAAAGTTCGGATGTGCGGTATCCCGGCGAGAATTAGGGTCGGACGCAATGGCGATCACGTGGTCGGCCGAGCCAAAAGCCCCAGACGCGTTGATCTCTAGATCGCGGCGATCGCGAGGCACCTCTTGAAGCGGTCGAGGCCGATGTCGGGGTCCTCCTCGGGGCTTGCGACTCGAAGGACAGGGCCCCTCTCTAGTGTCGGGGCCGCAAGATCACGAAAGGCATCGAAGTATGCGCGCTGCCGCGCCCGTCCTCCAGCGCCCGGGAACTCGACGGCGGTCTTGTGGGCGAAGCCTCGATCGCCCCGATCACAGTGCACCTCGCACAGTTCCAGGTAGGCGTGCGAGTCATAGCCGAGCGGCGCATCGGGCGGGTAGTACGCGAACGTCGACAGGCGAGCGGTCGTGAAGTGTGAGCGCTCGTCGTACTCCACGAGGTGTGCGTCGGGCGAGAGCATGAAGTCGGTGGTCATTGCGCCCCGAGTCTTGGCGCGAAGTGCGCGCTCATCGCCGCCGAGCTCCGCAAAGATCGACGCGAGGGCCTCCAGCACTGGCCTGGGCAGGCTCGCCCGGACATCGGCTTGCAGATGGCCATAGCGGGTGAGCCAGCCGAGGCTCTGGTCCGGCCGCAGGTCGTAGCCAGCGGCCTGCGCGCGGGCATAGAACGCGGCGGCGTGGCGGCGCATGTTCCACGCCTCTTCTCACCCCGCGCGAACGCGGGCCGGCGCGGGCGCGGCGATCTCCATCATCCGCGAGGCGCGCTTCTCGACGGTCTCGACGATCCGCGTCAGGACGGTGGCAGCCCACCCTTCCTCGGCGAGGGAGGCGCGGGCCTGGTGGGCGGCTGAGGGAGCTGCGTCTGCGAGCGCTCGTATTCGTCGTCGGGCCGCAGCTGGCCCGAGGCCGGCCTGCTCCAGGAGCTGGTTGAGGTGGCGTGGCTGGACGTAGTCGGGGCGGTACTCGCCGCCGATGCTCATCGCCATCTTGCGCGACAGCCCCGGGTAGACGACCGTGCTCAGGAGATCATACGCGGGGGCAAGCGTCGCCTTTGGAGAGTCGGGGAGGTACAGCAGGGAGTAGTTCTTGCCGTGCGCGTCGTTGTTGCCGATCAGGAAGCTGAGCACGACCGCGTCGAGCAGCTTGAGCGCCTCGCGAGCCGGGACGGCCACGGCTTCGCGCAACAGCGCGAAGCCGTCCGCGAGCCCGGGGCCGCCCTCGTTCTGGTACTTGCGTCGAGCGGGGATCCCGAGCGCCTGACAAAAGTCCTCCTGGTGCAGTCGCCGCACACCGTCTTGGGTGTGTTCGCGGTCATAACGCTCGACGAGCAGGAACTCGCGGCCCGCGACCCGCCGCGGTGAGGTGTGCACCGTCTGGATGCCGAGGATCCTTCCGATCGCGGGGCACAGTGCCTCGTTGGCGATCGTGCCGTCGTGGTCGGCGATCGGCGTCTTGAGTATGTGGGTGGAGGGTGTGCGGCCCTTTGTCAGGCCGATGCGCCGGTCGGTGCCGAGGACCACGGGGAGCTTGTCCTGGGCGCCGGCCAGCGACAGGCGGTACTCGCCTTCCTCATCTGCGTGCATCGGGCGGCTTGGCAGTTCATCGATCAGCGTCGCGAGCTCGCTCTCCTCAAGCCACTGCACGTCCCGGCCGACGGGCGCTGGCCGCTCGCCTGGTGCGAGCAGGCTGATGGCTCCTGCGGTGTCCCCGCCGAGAGCGGCGAGCAGCGCAAAGTCGTTGTCGACACTCACCCCGAGGTTGCGGGCGGCGAGCTCTCGGGGAGTCCCCTCGGGCAGCAGGCCACCGAAGAACGCGTCGACGGCGGCGGTTGTGTAGGAGCCGGCTAGCGGCAGCGAATGCGACAGCGGCGGGCGCCCCGCCCCACGCCAGCTCTCGGCGTAGGTGAACGCCAGGCCGCTGGGCTCGTCGATGAGCACCCCGGCGCGCTCATCAAAGCACCAGACCTCAAGCGTGCGCTCGGCCATCCGGGTCCTCGATCAAGACGCGCAGGCCAAGTGAGGAGGCGACCCGCAAGGTCTCCCCCAGCCGCGAGGTCGGCTTGCCGCGCTCGAGCTCGCTGAGGAAGCGCACGCCCACTCCGGCGCCGGCGCCGGCGTCCTCCAGCCGCAGTCCGCGCGCGCGCCGCGCCTCGCGCAGAGCGGCGCCGAACTCGGCAGGGCTCGTGATATTTACTACGGAAGACATTTATCCCGCTCGGGACAGTAGTATAGCAGTTGGGGCAGTTGGGACGCCAATAATCCCGGTCGGGACATTATGGCTGGGGAGGAGCCCGAGCGGGCGCGATTGTCCCGATCGGGAGTCGGGGAGTGAGGCAGGAGGAACTTGGCGCTCACTGAGGCCAATACCGCGGGATCGAGGAGACGCCAGCGGGTTGCGCCGTGCAGGCTGCGACGGAGCGTGCACCTGCCCAATAACCGTGTGTTGCGTCGTCCGCGGTGTCGGTGCGTGTCGATGTCTGCGTGCGAGGCATCCGGGTCGGGCCACTCATGCAGAGGCAGTAGGTGGCCGATCCACCATAAGACGCAAGGTTGAACCGGCCCAGTCCCCCAGGGGCTGGGCCTTCGGCGTCCCCCAGTCAGAAGGATCGTGTTCGTCGGCTAATCGAGGCGCTGCTGGCTTCCTGACGCTGAGACCGATCGCGGGTGAGGGTTTCGCACTTCGCTCGAACTCCGCCTTGTGCAAACACTCTACCCGAGCCTGAGACTGTTGTCGAGCTCTTGTTCGAGCCGATCGGTCGTCAGGCCCGTCAGAACCAGGATCGCACCCAGGAGGTCACCGGTTCGATCCCGGTTGGCTCCACTTTTCTTGGCGGCAAACTAACCGAGCCGAGCTGTCGAATTCGTGTTGTTCACGGCTCACGAGGTCTTACGGCGCCGAGCCGGGCGACTCCTCGTATCAGGCGCTCGTCCGCGGGCACGAGCCGGAATCGAGCATCTGTGAGAGCGCTACGTACTGAGCGTCCTTTACTGGCCTGTCTTTCACGTGGAGTCTCAGACCGTGACGACCTGCAGCTCAGGGTGTGCGTGTGCGATCTGCCTGTAGTCCTCGTCTTGAGTGATGACAGGCAGCCCATGCTCGATTGCGGTTGCAGCAATCAGCGCGTCGGTTAGCTTGACGGTTCGGTGGATGCCGGCGCGGCGGCAGTCGCCTACGAGCCGTGCCCACGCGACCATCACCGCCTCGCTGACAGGGATCGGGTCGGCGGCTCTGGCGAGTGCGAGCGTCTCGGCGCGGCGCGCTCTTGCCGAGGCCTCGCGCGCGGCGAGCACGCCGAGCTGGAGCTCACCGATCGTGATGACCGATACCGCCACATGCGCTGGGAGCTCTCCTAGCGGTTGTCTCGTCTCGCGGGCGATGAACACCGAAGTGTCCAGAAGGCCGCTGCCGGACGCGCTCAAAGCTCGTCGAGGGTCTGGCCTGCTAGCTCGTCCAGCTCTTTTTGCAGAGCTGGATCCGCGGCACGATCGGCGAGCTGCTCGCGCAGGTCCGGCCCAGAGAGCCAGCGTGCACGGCGACCGTGCGGCACGATGTCCGCGATCGGCTCGCCGTGCACAGTAAGGGTCACTCGCTCGCCAGCCCTGACGGCGTCGATCACTCGCCCCGTCTGATTACGCAGATCTCGCACCCCGATATCCATGTGCGACACTGTAGCACCCCGCATCGTCCCCACCTTGACGGCTCCGGCTAGAGCCGACAGGCCGGTTGCGGCGTCCGCGCATGCAGCGAGCGGGATCCGCCAAGACTGCGTCCGCGCTCACAGGCGTAGCCGCGACCGGAACATGGTCTGCGCACCAAGCAGTTTCGCCCATTTCTGTTAGCGGGTGAGTCCGGAGAACCACTCGATCAGCAGCCCAGCGAGCATCTTGGGGGCCTCGAGATGTGGGAGGTGGCCAGTGTCGAGGACTTCGTACTTCTTAGGGTCGTTGGCCGCCTCGAAGACCAGCTGCGACTGCTTTGGTGGCTGCAGGTGGTCGTTTTGTCCCTGGATGACGAGCAGCGGCTTGTGCAGCTCCCGCGCCGCTTCGGGGCCGTTCCAGGCCTCGAGCAGGGTCCTGAAGGTCGTGACGGAGAGCCGTCTGGCATCGGCGATCAGCGGATCGCGCTGAATCGTCGAGACCCACGACCGGTCATCGATCAGCTGCTCGTAGGAGTAGAAGTGATCGACGCTGATGCGCATTGGAGCGAATGGCCCGATGAGCTTCGCCAGGGAGAAGAGCACCCGTCGGGGTCTCGTGAGCAGGAAGTCGGCGATTCGCGCGGGGCAGTTGGCGGCGGCGACACCGAGAAGTCGGTCGTCGCGGACACCGGTCAGGATCGCGACCATTGCCCCCAGGCTGTTGCCGAAGAGGCCGATCGGGCCGCTGTAGCGCTGGCATACGAAGTCGATCGCGTGTCGGCAGTCAGCTACGAGCTCATCGAGCGTCCAGCGTCCTCGTGGCCCGCCGCTTCGGCCGTGCCCTCGATAGTCAAAGCTCAGCGAGTTCCAGCCCTCAGCCGCGAGCTGCGTGGCCAGCGGCTCGTACTCGAAGGTATGGAAGCCCAGACCGCAGAGCAGCACGACGGTCGGCGCCTCGTCACCGCGGTGGCGTAGCTGGCCGTACAGGTCCAGATCTCCCGAACGAAAGCTGATCGTCTCGGCGTCACCGTGCATGAGCGCGCTCGCGGACGCTTCGCATGAACAGGCGCGGGATCCACAGGTGCCACCAGGGCCCTGTGACGAACGTGACCGCTCCCAGTCCGAGGACGATCATCCACTTCTCGTCGGTGAGGATGGCGATGAAGGCAAACCAGAAGGAGATCGCCTTCACGACGCTGAGCACGACGAAGCCCGCCGGCCAGGACGGCTGGCCGCGCATGACCCCGGCGATGATCCACACCCAGGCGCCGACGAAGACGAGCTCGAACATGACACCCCAGTGGATCGGCGCGATGACGTTCAGGTCCATGCCGCTGCCGACATCGGCGAAGCTCCCGATCAGCCACCACGAGAAGAAAGCGATCGTTCCGGCGTGGCCCAGGTAGGCCAGCACCGCTCCGTACCTCGCCAGGCCGGCGTTCGACGGCTCGATCAACGCTCGCTCCGCAGCAGTGATGGCAAGGCCGAGGACGGCGATGAGCACGAAGGCGACGCACAGGACGCGAAAGGCCGTCGGGTCCGCGAAACGCAGGCTGGCAAAGCCCTTGTCGACCAGGCGGTTGACACCGAGGGCGAGCGCCGCGATGCCGATGACGACGAACAACCCGCTCTGGATGGGCGAGACGACCGCTCCCAGCTTCAGAACGGACGCGGTGGGATCGGACGACGCGGTGGGATCGGAGTCGGGCCCGTTCGTGTGGGAGCGGTTACGTCCCTCGACGGTGGGCGCGCTGACGGTCATGGCCTGATTTCAGCGCGAGTGTGCTCTGGACGCTTGAACGAAGCCGCTGCTATTCCGCGCCGCGCCGCGCGCGACTCGGGAGGCTGGGACAATCACGTCTCTGAGAAGCCCTTGAGACACGGGACGGGGTGACGGTCGTGCGACAGCGAAGCGACAGCCCTGCCCGCGGCCGACCCGAGCAGGGTTCGAGCAGCATCGGCGAGCAGCGCCCCCGCAGAGAGGACGCCCACGCTGATGTAGGTGCAGCGCAGGTGCTCATCTGGCCCGGGCGCGCGATCTATGTTGGGTCACTGCTGGAGAACGAGGTGCACGCCCACCACGCGATCCAGATCTCGATCGCGCTGAAGAGCACGCTCTCACTTCAGGCGCCCCCGGACCTGCGGTGGCGCGCATTCCGCGGAGTCGCGACCGCGCCCGACCAACCCCACCGCCTCCGTTGCCGCGACCCCGTTGCCCAGATCTACCTGGATCCCGAGAGCGCCGCCGGGCTGGCACTGCGCCAGCGGATGGGCGAGGCCGGCGTCCAGTCAATCGACATCGACGACACCGAAGCGCTCGCCGCTGCGCTGCGGCCAAGCCCTAACGGAGAACCGGACGCAGAGCACCTGACCCGATTCATCGATGACCTCACCGGCACTGCCGCGCCCGACTACTCCACCAAGCCGATCGACCCCCGCGTCCAGAAGACGCTCAGCACCGTGCACGCGTTACCGGGGAGCCAGTTCTCCCTGCGCGACCTGGCCGGCCAGGTCGCACTATCGCCGAGCCGTCTCGGAGCTCTGTTCCGTCACGACATCGGAATCCCCGTCCGCCGCTACCTGCTCTGGCTGCGGCTCATCCACGCCATCCAAGCCCTATCGACCGACGCGAACCTCACAGAAGCCGCGCACGACGCCGGCTTCTCGGACTCAGCACACCTCAGCCGAACGTTCCGGCGCATGTTCGGCATGCCACCATCGGTCCTCCAAACGGAGCACGTAAAGATCCATGACTTCGCGGCCGGCTCTCCGGCGGCGCCCTGGTGGACGAAGTCATCCTCCGTCAGCGTCAGACGCTGACCCGCAATTGCCGCTTGGCCGACGTCGGGCCCAGCCTATGGCCTGCGCACCGGACAGCTTCGCCCATTCTTCTCTGCGGCGCGCGAACTTACAGACCGAGGACGAGAGCAAGCGCGTCGTTGACAGCTTGCAGCTCATCCGCATCCAGGCGTCCCACCGAGCGCCCAAAAAGCCCAGGATCGACAACAGTCGTCTGCTCGACCAGGACGCGAGTGGCGGTGCTTTCGATGTTGATAGCTGGTCGAAAGCTCGCCGGTTGGGCACCAGTCGAGGTTGGCGAGACGAGGACGGTGCTCAGCCCCAGGAGCTCATCGGCTTGGACGACCACGGCGTATCGAGCACCACGCTGCTCTCGGCCCCGTACTCCTCGTGGAGCTGGCAGGCGAAAGATCTCGCCGCGCACCACGTCAGTTGATGGCTTCGGGCGCTAGCTCCGCCATCTGTTCGCGGATGGCCCGCATCTCCGCCCGATCAGCATCGTCAGCCGCAAGCCGTTTGGCCTCGGCGACAATCGAAGAGCGAACCCGGCGCCTCGCGGCCGCCTCTCGTAGAGCCGTGCGGACGGCCTCGGAATCACTCAGCCCCCCGTTGCTAATGATGCTGAGAGCTGCGGCCGAGCTGTCGTCCAACCGTACATGCAAGGAACGACTCATCCGTATAGTGTAGCACAAAACGTGCTACATGCAGCCGGGCACAGCAAGCCGATCCGCACCGTCGGCGCCAACATCAGAGCACGGTTTGCGCGCCGAGCAGTTTCGCCCATCGCAGAGAAGGCGCGGACAGCTTCACGACGAGCGTTGTCGTCGGGGTGCTCAGCCCATCGTCCGACTCCCGCATTGTGTAAGAAGCAGGTGGGGCGCCGCGAGCAACCCCGCGTGCCTCTTCACCCCTGGGTCAGTGAGGCGACGATGGCGGCGGCGCCGGCGAGGTGCACCTTTGGAACGTCGAATGACCAGGACTGTCCGTCGTTGAAGCCGATCTCAAGGACGCCCGCCAGGCGGCCCTTCTCGACTGTGGCAGCACGCACATCGCCGCGGGGCGCAGTGGCGATCATCGCGTCCGTCGGCTTCGGGCGAAATGCGCCGCGCTTCGCACGGAACATCCTCAGCTCGTCGGGAAATACGCCCAGATAGGCGATTTGGCCCTTTGACAGCGGCGACGCATCGGCTGTTCCACGAGATGCAGCGGCCGAAGCCCCCGCGCCTCCGAGCGCACCCAGGACCTCTCTGCCGGCAACGCCGGCGACGCTCGACCTAATCATTCCGCGCGGCTCGACGAAGGTTCCGGCGATGGCTTCATTCGGACCGGACAACCTCAGCCTCCCCAGGTTGATGATTCGCGTGCCGTGTGAGCCTACGGCATCTAGCCGGCAGCCGGCCGTCCTGGTGGTCCTGATCCCACGCCAACATCGGGCCCGCTTCAACTCCTACGCGACGGAGACGTGGATTTGCGATGCTCCAGCTGGTGGAGTTGAGCAAGATCGGCATCTGGACCTCCTACCGCGCAATCGGGGAGGAGAACGCCGCCGAGGCCGCCAAGCTCGTCGAGGGCCTCGGCTACGGCGCCTTCTGGCTGGGGGGCTCGCCGCATTTGCCGACGGTACGTCCGCTGCTGGACGCGACCGAGCGTCTCATCGTGGCTACCGGCATCGTCAACGTATGGCAGAACGAGCCGGCGAAGCTTGCGAGCGACCACGCGACACTCACGCACGACTTCCCCGGTCGACTGCTGCTCGGTATCGGCATCGGCCATCCTGAGGCCACGAGCGACTACGCCAAACCTCTGTCGACGATGCGCGGGTTCCTCGATGGCCTCGATGCCGCACGCCAACCGGTGCCGCCGGACGAGCGTTGTCTGGCGGCGCTTGGCCCGAGGATGCTGGAGCTGAGCGCGGAGCGCTCACTCGGGGCGATTCCCTACTTCACGCCCGTCGAGCACACCCGGTTTGCCCGCGAACGGGTTGGCGAGACCGCGCTTGTCGCACCCGAGCTCGCGTGTGTCCTGGACGAGGACCCAACCAGCGCTCGCATCAAGGCGCGCCGCTACGCCGAGATCTACCTTGGGCTGCGTAACTACACGAGCAATCTCCTCAGATTCGATTTCAGCGAGCAGGACATCGCGGGCGGGGGCTCGGACAGGCTGATCGACGCGATCATCCCCCACGGCACGGCCGAGGAGATAGCGGCCGTTGCGCGAGCACACCTCGACGCCGGGGCGGATCACGTTTGCCTGCAGCCAGTCGGCGTGAGCGGCGTCCCGCGCCAGGAGTGGGCTGCACTCGCCGCCGCTCTGATCGACTAGGCCTGTTCGCGCACGCAACGAGCGTGCGAGTGCCTTACGCCGCTACGCCGGCACCTCGCGCCCCAGCCAGCCACGGTAGAAGCCCTCGACGTCGGGGAGGAATTCATGGACGACCGGATAGCCGGGCTGGAGCGCCTCGACCTCCAGCTGGCGCGCGCAGCTGGGGCAGTAGTACTCGCGGATCTGCTGGAGCGTCGGGTCCGGGCCGGCCATCTTCGGATAGACCTCGAGCAGCGCCTCGTCGGTCTCGCGCACGTGGATCACCGCGTCCATCTTCCAATTGCGATTGTGCGCACAGAAGTCGTGACCGCAGTCGCAGCGGTAGACGAGCTGCCCGTCGGCCCGTCGGCGGACGATGTTCAGCCCCTCGCCGGCCGGCAGCACGATCGGATCCTCATAGACGGCGCGCTCCTGCAGCACCGCCAGCCACTTCTCGAAGCGGTCTGAGTCCTTGTAGCCGGACTGAATGTCCTTAACCTCGCGACGGGACAGCTTCTCATCGAGCAGGGCGGCGAGCGTCTCGGCGTCGAGCTGAGCACCGCTCGCCCGGAGGATCCCATCCTCGCCCGACCGCGGGTCGGAGGCGGCAAGGAATGCATCGGCCGCGTCGTCGGGGTCGAGCTTGCCGACCTGCGAGCGCACGGCGACGACGGTTGGCGTGGCCACCTCGTACTCGAAGTCCTCCGGCAGGTCCCAGAAGCCGCGGTACTCAGCCGCCCATCGCGGCGACAGCCGCATCGATTCAGCGTACATCGCCTTGACGGTCTCTACGAACTCCTGGGCGAGGATCCGCTTGCGCTCGGCCGCCACCCACTCGCGCACAGGGATCGCCCGCGCCAGCCGGCGGCTGCGGAACGCCCCCCGGTCGGAGACCCCGTAGACCGACTCGGCGAAGCGGGGAAGCAGATGGCCCTCCTCGACGTCCCGGCGGACGTCCTGCGGGTCTCTCAGCAGGGGATCGCCGAGGCCGGCGCCGCCCTTCATCACCGACAGGTACAGGTCGCCGTTTGAGAACGGCTCGAGCAGCGTGAGCCCGTCGCGCTTGTAGTCGCGGGAGCTGCCC
>JADGPP010000070.1 GCA_017882375.1 Solirubrobacteraceae bacterium
GCGGCCCGGCGCCCAGGGAGCGACTCAAGTCGCCGCACAGAGCCGGCGATCTCGCCAACGCCCCGCGGCGCCTCTCGCTGCATCCGCTGACTATCGCGTGGCGACGCGAGCAGGCGCTGACGACCTGATCACGCCTGCTTCACCCGGCGTAAGGGGGCGTGTGCCCACCCGCCGTCGGTGCGATCGCAATTCGTCCCGACCAGGCGTCTGGAGCGAGGCTCAACGGACGCTCGCAAATCGCGCCAAGCGCTAGCGACGCAGTGGCCTGGCGCTCGCAGCGGCCTTGGCCGACCCGACTGTGGTAAAAGACCTTTGTTCCTGTGGGCGTGAAGGGGGCCTCGGCTCCAGATGCTCGACTGGCGCGGGCCGCTCCGGTTCTGGAGTGCCGCGCGATGGTGAATGGAGACAGCGCGATGGGCGGCAGCGTCTACGGTCACAGTGGCAGTGTTCTGGCCCGGCGAGGAGGACCGGCGGCGGGGATGTTGGCCATGCTGGTGTCGCTCGCCCTTCTTCTGAGCTTCACCGGGAGCGCGCTCGCAGCACCGTTGGGTCAGATCACCGAGCTCTCCGCTGGCCTGAACGCCGGCGGCGCACCGATCGGCATCGCCCCGGGCCCCGACGGCAACCTGTGGTTCACCGACGTGGGCACCACCAAGGCGATCGGGCGGATCACCCCGGGTGGCGAAATCAAAGAGTTCTCCGCCGGCCTGAACGCCGGCAGCGTTCCGGGAGGAGAAGGGTTCGGCATCGCCCCGGGCCCCGACGGCAACCTGTGGTTCACCGACGAGGGCACCACCAAGGCGATCGGGCGGATCACCCCGGGTGGCGAAATCAAAGAGTTCTCAGCCGGCCTGAACGCCGGCAGCAATCCGATCGGGATCGCGCCGGGCCCCGACGGCAACCTGTGGTTCACCGACTTTGGTACCACCAAGGCGATCGGGCAGATCACCCCGAGTGGCACGATCAACGAGTTCTCCGCCGGCCTGAACGCCGGCAGCTTTCCGGCCGTGATCGCGCCGGGCCCCGACGGCAACCTGTGGTTCACCGACCTGGGCACCACCAAGGCGATCGGGCGGATCACCCCGGGTGGCACGATCAACGAGTTCTCAGCCGGCCTGAACGTCGGCAGCGAACCGATTGGGATCGCGCCGGGCCCCGACGGCAACCTCTGGTTCACCGACCGGGGCACCACCAAGGCGATCGGGCGGATCACCCCGGGTGGCACGATCAACGAGTTCTCAGCCGGCCTGAACGCCGGCAGCGATCCGCTCGGGATCGCGCCGGGCCCCGACGGCAACCTCTGGTTCGCCGACTTTGGTACCACCAAGGCGATCGGGCGGATCACCCCGGGCGGGGTGATCACCGAGTTCTCCGCCGGCCTACAGGCGAGCAACGGCAGCTTCCCGGTTAACATCGCGCCGGGCCCCGACGGCAACCTGTGGTTCACCGACCTGGGCACCACCAAGGCGATCGGGCGGATAGGTGCCGGCGTTTCGGAAGCGCTGGTCTCGCCGCCGGTGGTGACCGGCGGCAGCCAGGCGGGCACATCCCAACTCTGCGGCGCGTCCTGGTCCACTTGGGCTTCCCAACAGCCCTCGGCGAGCCTTTACGGATTCGACGGCTACCGCTGGCTGCTGGATGGCTCGCAGATCACCACCGGCCAGTCCTATACTCCCACCGCCGCCAACATCGGCCATAGGCTCTCCTGTACCGAGACTGTCACCTACCCGCTGCTTGATGTGACGACTTCGGCGACGAGTGCTCCCCTCGCCGTGGTCGCTCCCACGCCGGCCATGGTGGTCGCTCTTCCGCCCCCGGCGATCACAGCGGTCCACCAGTCGGCCTCGACCTGGCGCGAGGGCGGCAGGCTGGCCCAGATCAGCAGAAAGAAGAAGCCGCCGGTTGGCAGCACCTTCTCCTTCGCCCTCAATGAGCAGGCGTCGGTGAGCTTCAGCTTTACCCAGCGGGTCGCCGGCCGCAAGGTCGGCCACACGTGCGTGACCAAGACCCGCAAGAACGCCAAGCGCAAGCCGTGCAAGCGCACCGTGACGGTTGGGAGGCTCTCCTTCACCGGCCATATCGGCACAAACAAGGTCGTCTTCCAGGGGCGCGTCTCGCGCTCGAAGAAGCTCAAGCCGGGCCGCTACACGCTCGTGATCACAGCGACCAACTCCGCCGCCCAGCACTCGAGCCCGGAGTCGCTCAGCTTCACGATCGTCACGTAGCGCTCGGCGCGCGCGCCTTGACGTATCTGACCACGCGCTCCGGTCTGTGGAGATGCGGGCGTCTCGGTCGGCGGCTACGAGACGCCTGCTGCGGACGAAACCCAGGCGTCTGCTCCACGACGTGCGAGACGCTCGCTCACTCGGCGAAGGAGGCGTCTGCTGAGCCCGTGCCGAGACGCCCCGTATTCGTCCATTCCGCTCGTCTGCTCGGGTGTCGCTGGACGCTCGCTTTAGCCCCTAAGGCAGCGGTCCGGGATCTCGCCGCACGATGTCCGAGGAGTCCACGACCCCCGACCTGTGATGCCGAGGGAGGAGCCATGACGGTTAGTCGGGAGATGGCGACGGCGTTCGTCGAGAGCTACGGCAGAACGTGAGGGAACCGGGATTTCGACGGTTTCGTTGACCTGTTCACGGACGATGTGGTCTATGTGGAGCCCGCTGCTGTCGTGTGATCCCGACGTTGCGCGATGCCGCGTCTATTGGGTACCGGCCGGGCTCCGGGTGACCAAGACCATCACTAATCGGCTGCATACCGAGCGGCTTGTTCCGTCTGCTCCACGACGTCGCGCTAGTGCACCCACAGCTGGTCGATAAGCACGCCCTGCTCGGGGTTGTAATCGTAGTTACCGACGCGGCGAGAGACGAGGTCGATCGTGTACGGATGAGCGAAGCTCACGATCGGCGCTTGATCGGTGAACTGGCGGTCCGCCTTCGCCCAGAGTAGTGCGGCGGTCGGCGACTTGGTCGCCTCCGCGGCGAGTGCGCTGCGCGCGGTGGCGTCAAATCTTGGATCGCAGAACTCGCTCAGATTGGCGTTGCTCGTCGAGCTCGGAACAAAGCTCTGACAACTCCAGAATTGCGGACCGAGAAACTCGGAAGCGGCTGGGTAATTCGGGCCCCACTGGTAAAAGTACGCTTGGGGACTGCTTCGCGAATTCGCCAAGCGGGGCAGGAAGCTCGTGTCGTTGACGGAGAACGATTTGATCCGCGTTGGGTAACCGAGCGAGTCCAGCAGGGACACGATGTAGCGTCCCGCGGCGCTGAAGTCAGTAGAGAACCCGGGTTGGTTCCAGATCGTGATCGGCGTGCCGCTGGTTCCGGAGGCAGCGATGAGCGCTCGCGCCCTGCGAAGATCGGGGGCGCTCCAGATGCCGCGGGCGCTGGGGTGGAGCGTGTAGGGACAGTACGGCTGATGGCCCGGGATGTACACCGGAAGCATCTGGCAGACGGGCTGCGAGTCTTGGCCCACCAGTCGCGCCAGCCTCGCGCGGTCGATCGCGTAGCTGAGCGCTTGGCGCACGCGTGGATCTGTAAACGGCCGTGCCCTCGTGTTCAGACCCATAAAAATCAGCTCGTCGGTGGGGTTGACGTTCAGCTGGCCCGAGAAGCGGGTTTCCACTTCGCTCAGGCGCCCCGCTGGCGGCGGGTCAAGCGTGTAGTCAGCGTCTCCTCGCTCGACGGCGCTCACCTCCGCGTCTACGGTGGCCCCGAGCCGCCAGTCGATCTGGTCGGGATAGCCGTCCGGCTGCGCCGCGTGTGACCACTCGTGGAAGTACGGATTGCGTGTCAACTTGACCTCGCGTGGTGTGACGAGACTCACCTCATACGGCCCGGTCGCGGGCAGTGGATGGCTGCCGACGTCGCGTTCGGGCGTGCTGGCGGGCACCGCCACGGCAGCAAACAGAGCAAGGTGGGCGGTTAGCTCCGGATCGGGGCGCACGAGGTGAAAAGTGACCGTCCCGGCGGTGTCGTCGGCGACTATCCCGTGCGAGAGATCACACGGTGACGCCCGCCCGACACAGGCGGCGGCACCCACGACGGTCTCAAAATACGTGTACGCGTCTGTCTGCAGCGGCGCTCCCGGCCCAAGCGCGAGGTCGCGCTCGATTGCGCGGCGGAAGTCCTCCGGCCTGACGGTCTGACCGTTTGAATAGCGGATCCCCGGCCGCAGCCGGAACGTGTAGGTGAGCCCGTTGTCGGATGGAGCCGGCACTGAGACCGCCAGATCGGGCACGACCTGCGCGCCATCGCTGCCAGCGACGCGCTTGAACGAGGTCAGACCGTCGTTCGTCATGTACAGCGTGAAGAGCGTGTCGATCGAGCCGGGACGGGCCGAGTCGAGCGAGCCGAACTGGGCGTTCTCGAGCACGGTCAGCGTGCCCCCGCGGTGGGCGGCGCCGGATGTCTGGGCGCTCACCCACAGCAGACCACCCGAAGCCGTAAGGCCGCGCGGCCGGTTGCTAACCGTGATCGTGCGCGCGACCCTATCCGTGGCCGGATCGATGCGCACAACGCGGCCGTCGAATTCGTTAGCGACCCACACCCCTCCCGCGCCTGCCGCGATCGCGTCCGGGCCGTTGCCGACGGGGATCGCGGCCGCGACCTGGTTGGTCTGCGGATCGATCCGCGATACAGTCCCGTCGCTGCTGTTGGCGACCCACACCGACCCGTCGCCCACCGCGATCGCGCTCGGTCCCGTGCCGACATCGATCGGCTGGATCACCTGATTTGTCCGGGGGTCGACGCGCAGGATCCGTCCGTCAGGCTCGTCGCTAACCCAGACTGCGCCGAGGCCAACGGCGACGTCCGTCGCACCGCCCCCGAGCGCCACCGTCTTGACAACACCGCCCGTCACCGCATCGATCCGGCTCAGCGTGCCATCCAGGCTGTTGGCAACCCAAACCGAGCCTTCACCCACAGCCACTCCAGTCGGCCCGTTGCCGACCGGAATTGTCTGCACGACTCGGTTGACACTCGGGTCAATGCGGGACAAGGTCCCGACCCAATTGTTCGCCACCCACACCGCACCCGCGCCCGCCGCTATCCCGCTCGGCGTCGTTCCGGCCGCGATCGTTTGCACAAGCGCGTGCGTCGCCGGATCGATCCGCGAGACGGTCCCTGAGTAGCTTGCGACCCAGACCGCTCCCTCGCCCGCCGCGACACCCGATGGCGACGAGCCGACCGGTACCTGAGCGCTTATCGCGCCCTGCGTGGGGCTGATCGCGCCCACAGAATCGACAGCAATCATCGACAACCGTGCGGACCCTCCTCCCGCCGAGGCAAGACCCACCGCGATCGCGATCGCGATCGCGATCGCTCCGCCGATCGCTCGCCGCGGGCGCCTCAGCAGAGCGGAACGCCGCGAACCTGGCCCGCCCACAGCCTGCTGGGCGGCCGGCTGGCTCCTCTGCGGGGCCTCGAGCGAGGCGTCGCGGGCGTGGATCGCGCTCTCGAGCTCACGCAGGCCTGGGCTCGGCTCAAGCCCGAGCTGCTCGGATAGTGCCCGACGAAACTCCTGGTAGACCTCGAGTGCCCCAGCCTGGCGTCCGCAGCGATACAGCGCGAGCATCAGCTGTCCCCGCAAACGTTCGCGCAGTGGGTGTCGCTCCACGAGCTCGGCCAGCTCGCCGACCACGTCGTGCTGGCGCCCGAGTGCCAGATCCGCGTCGATCCGGTCCTCCAAGGCGCCGAGTTGAAGCTCCTCCAGCTGCGCGACTGCGGGCGCCGCGAACGCGTCGTAGCTGAACTCGCCAAGCGGCGGGCCGCGCCATAACGACAGTGCCTCACGCAGGCGGCGTGCCGCAAGCTCGGGCTCGCCGGCTGCGAGCGCCTGCCGGCCTTGCTCGACCAGACCGCGAAAGCGATCCACGTCGAGCTCGCCGGACTCGACCCGAAGCAGATAGCCGTGCCCTCGGGTCAGAAGCGCCCCGCGCGGCGTTCCAGACGGCGTGCCGGCGCGATCGAGCGTCTTGCGCAGACGGGAGACGTAGGCCTGCACGGTCTTGAGCGCCGTTGGCGGTGGGTGCTCGCCCCACAGATCGTCGATCAGCCGGTCAGCTGAAACCACCTCATTGGCGTGCAACAGCAAGATCGCGAGCAGTGCCCGCTGTTTGTCGCCCCCCAACTCGACATTGCGATCACCGTCGCAGACATCGAGCGGACCAAGAATTCGATAGTCCACGCGCCCTTCTCCAGGATGCCAACTCGAGGTTACCACCGGCAACCGCCCGCGGCCGACGCCGCCGATAGCGCGCTGCAGCCGACTGTCACCGGTTTGCATCCGCACTACAACCGCCCGAGCGCACAGTGGCAGGCCAGTCCGGACACAACGGCCGGGCTGCATCCAAGGAGGCACAATGGCAACCCAGGGCACACACCCCGGAAACGTCCACTTGCCGGCCGAGACGCCGACCCGCTCGACCGTCGAACGCGGTGAGCGCGGCATCCTCGAGCGCCGGCGCGAACTGAACGCCGAACGCAAGCGTAAGCGCCTCGTCGGCGCCCGCAGCCGGCGTCGCCACGCGCGATGGCTGCGCGGCATCGCGAACTGCGCCAACGATCCGAGCCCGGTTCGGCGCCACATCGAAGTGCTGCTCCATTACCGCGCCGCCGCCGTACGCACCGACCTGCTCGAGCTCGCCGCCATGCTCGAGCGGGCCCACGAACCCGACCCGGCATGCATGGCGGCGTTGCACGAGTTGCTCTCAGACGGCCGCGACAGCGCGCTCTACAACCCGAACATCCCGGTCGACGAGCTACACGCCACCATCGAGCACGTGCGCGCCGGTCTCACAAGCCACCCACGCGGCGCCACGCGGCACCATTCGGCTCCCAGCGCGAGAGCACCCTTGACTTTGGACGCAGACGATTGGAGGTCGTAATGACGACGTTGTTTCGCCCCATCCGGAGGCCTGTCGCAGGCCGTGCCGCAGCCGCCGCACTTACCCTGTGCCTCGTTGTCGTGGCCCTTCTGTTCAGCTCACCCGCGAGCGCCCAAACCAAGGCTTGTTCGGAAGATGTGTCGACCGGCCCTGCGACCGTGTCGGCCGCATCCACGACGTCCTATGGCAGGGTGCTGGTCGTCGGGTCGGGCGACTACGCCGGTTGCTCGCTGTACCTGCTCACCTCAGACCAGCTCCACGCGCTGTCTGGCGCGGACTTCGCGTGTAGCGACAACATGAACGTCCTAGGTACGCCCTGCGACAGTGACCTCTGGCCAGCGCTCCTCACCAAGCGTGCTCCGATCGCGGGGCCGGGGGTCAACCCCAGGCTTCTCGGGACGGTGACCCGCACCGACTTCGACCTGCCGGGCGGGCCGTCGGTGAAGCAGGTGACCTACGCCGGTTATCCGTTGTACCGGTTCTTCCTGGACAAAGAAGCGGGGGATACGCAAGGCGCCAACTTGGACGACCCAGTGACCAGTCCCCCGGGCATCTGGTACCTGGTCGATCCGAGTCGGGGCACTCCCGCGACGGGTCAGGCTCAAATGCAGCTCGAGACCGCTCCGGTCGGCGCCACTGGGCCCGAAGAGACCGTGCTGGCTGCAAGGATGAACAATGACTTCAGCGTCTTCCCCGACGCGAGCTTCCCCGTCTACACCTTGAGCCGGCACGATGGCCACAAGCGGGGCGACGCCAGAAGCCATGACATGCATCACGGATGGGGCGACGAGAGCGCCTGTCAGGGGCAATGTGCCGTTTACTGGCCACCGCTCCTCACTTCAGAGCGGCCTGAAGCAGGGCCTGGCGTTGACCAGCATGGCCTCGGGATCATCGTGAGACCCGACGGCAGCCACCAGGTGACCTACAACGGCCAGCCCCTATACCTGTTCAACAACGACGCCTATATCGGGCCCATCCCGGGGGCCGGGACGAAAAGCATCAACGGAGCGGGTGCGCACACCCCGTGGGGCGTGTCCAACACGATCCCGCCGCTGCCCTAGGACTCCGACCTGCCCGAGCGCACCGAAAGCCAAGCCCGGACTCGACAAGAAGGCCGGCGAGGAGGGTTTCCCTCCTCGCCGCTCTAATACGCGAGTGTCGGGATGAGACCCTCATGAATGGAGCGCTCTTTGCCCGGCCGCCGGTGTGAAACCCGAGACGGCGGTGACGTCGAGCGGCAGACCGTGGCGTCATTTGCACCGGCCCCCGCGAAAGGCGGATGATGAGCGCGTGGGCTCAACTTTTAGCGATACGGCGTCGGTCCTGATGATCGACCTTTTCGGTTCGGCCGCGAGGTCAGGATCCTCACCGAGGATCTCGACGAGGGCGACTCCCCCCCGTTGTGGACTGTGCTCGGCCGGGATGGCGAGCGTCAACCTCTAAGAGCGAAGGGCGTGAACAACGATGACGGAGACGGCGACATATGGCGGCGCTCGCCAGCAGGTCGAGCCCGGTGAGACCTCTTATGCCAAAAGCGGCGATCTCAGCATCGCCTACCAGGTGACGGGCGAGGGGCCGGATCTCGTATGCGTCGCCGGATCGCTCTCGCACGTGGAGCTCGGCTGGGAGACGCCGGCGACCGCGCCGATCCATCGGCGGCTGGCGCGGTTCGCGCGCCTGATCACCTTCGACAAGCGTGGCATGGGTCTCTCGGACCGAAGCGCCGCGCTGCCGACGCTGGAAGAGCGCATGGACGACGTGCGGGCGGTGATGGATGCGGCAGGCAGCGAGTCGGCTGTACTTCTGGGCATGTCGGAGGGAGGTACCGATGTCGCTGCTGTTCGCCGCTACGTATCCCGAGCGGGTCAGCGCGCTGGTGCTGTGGTCGACCTTCGCGCGCCTGTCCTGGGTGCCCGACTACCCATTTGGCGTCGAACAACAGTTGGGGGACATGTTCTGCGACCAGATGGAAACGGCCTGGGGTACCGGTCGCGTGTGGCCGATGATCTCCACCAACGACTCGCCAGATGACGAGGCCACCCGCCGCCGCTACGCGCGCTTGGAGCGCAACTCGGCCACGCCAGCGATGGCGTCGGCAGCCAACCGCTTCGCGCTGAAGGTCGACGCCCGTGAGGCGCTTGGCACGATCTCAGCGCCGACACTGGTTGTCCACCGCAGCGATGACCCGGTCACCCCGCTCGAGCACGGACGCTATCTCGCCGAGCACATTCGCGGCGCCCGCCTGGCGGAGTTCCCGGGCGCCTTTCACTTCAGCGGGATCGGCCACGACGAGGACGCGCTCGACGAGATCGAACGATTCCTGACGGGCACGCGAGTGGAGCGTGAGATCGATCGCGTGCTGAAGACCGTGCTATTCACCGATATCGCTGGCTCGACCGAGCGGGCCGTGCAGATGGGGGACCGGCTCTGGCACGAGCTGCTCGCGACCCATGGCTCAACCGTGCGCCGTGAGCTCACGCGCTTCCACGGCCAAGAGGTCAAGAGCACCGGGGACGGGTTCCTAGCGTGCTTCGATGGCCCGGCCCGCGCGATCCGTTGCGCGCGGGCCATTGGTGAGGAGGTCGGCGCAATCGGCCTAGAGGTCAGGGCCGGTCTACATGCCGGTGAGTGCGTCGCACGCGGCGAGGACCTCGCCGGCGTGGCCGTTTTGCACATCGGCGCTCGTGTCGCACCTCAGACAGCCTCGCTCTGCGTCACAAACTGCCGGCCTTCACGATGTACTGGTTGTGGGCGTCGATGATGACCATGCTGATGAGGCGCTTCTTGTTGCGGGCAGGAGCGACGCGGAGGCGTTTGGGCTCTTCTACGGGCGGCGCGTAGACGCCGTGCTCGCCTTCTTCCTGCGGCGCACGGGCGACCGCGAGCTCGCCGCTGACCTGACCGCGGAGACGTTCGCCGCTGCGCTGTCCGCCCTGCCGCGTTACAGCCCGCAGCGGAGCTCGGCGCTCGCGTGGCTGTTCACGATCGCACACCACAAGATGGCGGACTCGATCCGCCGCGGACAGGTCGAGGACCGGGCGCGCAGGCGCCTGGGCCTGGAGCCGCTCGTATTCAGCGACGAGGACATCGAGCGCGTGGAGGAGCGGGCGGCAGCGGCGGACGGCGGCGCTGCGCTGCTCGAGCTCGAGCGGCTGTCAGCTGAGCAGCGTGGCGCGATCGAAGGACGGGTACTCCAAGAAACCGAATACGACGAGCTGGCCCGACGCCTGAGGTGCTCGGAGTCGGTGGTCCGCAAGCGCGTCAGCCGCGGGCTCGCTGAGCTCCGCACGAGAATGAAGGAGGCCTGAGGATGGACGCGATGGACAGGTTCGGGCAGGAGCTGGTGCTGGCCGGGCGGCGCCGACACGCCGGGCGGCGGCCGCTGCCGGCGCTCTTCGGCACACGCTTCGCGCGGACATCACCGCGACGCCGCGCATCCGCGCATGTGCGCATCGCACTCCTCGTGCTCGCGCTCGTGCTCGCCACCGCCGCGATCACGCTCGCGGCGACCGGAGTGATCCTCACGGGCTCGCCGGTCGGCACGGTACGTGCTCCGATCGCCACCGCCGGCGAGGGCATCCCGGTGGCGGGCGGCGCGCGGCTGCTCCCCCTGCGAGCACCAGACCCGGCGGGCGGTCTGCCGTGGGGAATGCGGATCATCCACACCACGCGCGGTCTCATCTGCGTGCAGATCGGCCGCGTCCATGACGGCCAGCTCGGACAGCTCGGCGTGGACGGCGCGTTTCACAAGGACGGGCGCTTCCACCAGCTGCCCACAGACGCGCTCCCAGACGTCCTCGCGAACGCAGCCGGATGGATGGCCGGAAACTGCGCGAGTCCGGGAGGCATCTACGCGGGCGACAGCGTGGGGCTCCAGCTCAGCGCGGCCACCAGCCCGCGCCAGGGCGCTGGGGTGCCCGCCGACCGCCGCGAGATCTCCTTCGGGCTGCTCGGAGTGCACTCGGTGAGCGTCACCTACCGCGAAGGCTCGAAGACACGCAACCAGCGGGTGCTTCCGGGTTTGGGCGCGTATCTGATCGTGCAGCGCTACAGGAGCGGCAGGCCGCTGGGGAGCGCCAGCGAGAGCGACGGCAGAGACGAACCGGGCAACTACAGCTCACCGGCCGGCCCCAACGGAGCGCTGACCGCGATCACCTACAGCTACGCGGGACGGGCGTGCGTCGACCGGGGCAACCTGCGCTTGGCCTCATGCGGACTCTCCGAAGTGCCGCCACCACGTCCGGCTGCGCTGCCCATCGTGCGCGAGCCGCTGCACGCACACCTGCACATCCACAACCACGTGATCACGAGCGCGCAGATCAGCTTCCACGCGCCTTACCCCGTCACGAATGCCGACGAGAACTACTCGGTGACGGC
The DNA here is from genome assembly GCA_017882375.1 of Solirubrobacteraceae bacterium. Lineage (GTDB taxonomy): Bacteria > Actinomycetota > Thermoleophilia > Solirubrobacterales > Solirubrobacteraceae > Palsa-744. Next base: position 11,264 of record JADGPP010000070.1, read on the forward strand.
GCCGGTCTGCCGCCGCGGCCTCGCCGGAGAAGGCTCTCGCGCCGACGTCGCGCGCGGCGCGCTCGTGACCATACCCGTCGGGGGAGTTCTCTCCGAGGCATGCGGCCGGGCGGTGAAGTTCACCGTCGAATACGTCAGCTTCGCGGGCGGCCTGCCACACCCCACGCCCCTCGGCAGCATCACGATCCACGAGCCGCCCGGCACGCACCCCGCACCACTACCGAGGCGCGTTGTCGAACAGCAGAGGCGGTCCAACCCGACACGCAGCCTGCACGCGACGATTCATCTCACGCTCCTGCCCCAGCCCCGCGCAGCGTGCAACGCCGCGTTCCTGCTCTACCCGTGCTACAAGGGCGAGGTCGCCTTCACCGCTCCCTACGCGGTCGCCTCAGCGGCCGCCGGCTACTCAATCGACGGGTTCGCCACATGCAAGGCCGGTGGCCGCCCCGAAACCAGCTGGCGCCTACAACGCAACGTAAGGGCGCACGAAACGCTCAGAACCACCTCGCTGGGGCTCTTCGTGCTCACGCCCTCCTGCGCATCGAACGAGGGGTTCGAAGTCACTTACCTGAACCAGCGGGGCCCCTCGGCCGGCGCACCTCATGAATCGGTCATCGTCGGCACTGTGACCCTGAGCAAGGCAACACTACCCAACGGGCAGAGCCCGAAGCCGCCTGCGGGATGACGGAGCGCGCCGAGGCGGCCCCGACTTCATCTTTGACCGGTAGAGCCAACAGCCGTGCCTTCGGCGCGCAGCGCGCCGAGCAGCATTGCGTCAATCGAGGTGGACGGCCCTTGCACCACGAGCCACCCGCGTCCGACGCGTGTGGCCAGCAGCGGTCCATCTGCCCCGCCGTCCTCGGCGAAGATCCCGGGGTGCCCGGTCGGTGTGAGACCGGGCAGCGCGGGTGCTACGCGGTGCGGATGCTGCGCGTCCAGGAGGATCGCGGCTGAGGCCGCTTCGGTGTAGCCCTTGATCGAGTACCAGCTGCGCGCGCAGCTGAACAGCACGTTCGCGCTCACGCTGGCACCCAACGTCGGCACATTCGTGGCGAGAACCCCCCAGGAGGCCGTCACAGTGGGTAGGTGCGGCGCGTGGATTGAGCACGGGCTCGCCGCGGCTGGACGACCAGGCTTCACCGAGCGCGTCATCGCTCGCATGATCGTCGGCGTTCCACCATTCGACGGCATGGCAATGACGCGGCCGGCGCTGTCCAACGCCACCGGGTCGATCTGCCCGGACACGAACGCGATCACCGCCTTCCATCCCGCCGGCAGGCGGTCATTGCCTCGTGCCACCACGACCTGTCCCGGGCTCAGTCGTAGGGCTGCCACGCGTGAGGTGACGATCGCCCAGAACAGGTTCGTGTGGTCCTGCTGCGTCATTGCGGGCGTGTGCGAGGACTTCAAGAGGTTCTCCGCGTTGCTGATCGGCTCCCCGCCGGCCAATACGATCGGTGAGCCCGGTTGATAGGACGGCGCGCAGGCCCCGCCGCCGTCATATCGCGATCGGATACCGCTGATCGAGAAGCGTGGATCGCTGCACCAGCCGGCGTCGCCCGCCTCCAGGTCCGGCGTCAGGGGCACGTCGTAGTGAAGCACTCGCAGGCTGGGCACCGTCCCTGTCAACGGCGCAGAACCGCGATCGACGAGCGCCACGATCGCCGCGGCCGCGGTCGCGCTGATCGCGAGCGCCACGATCACCAACGCGAGCGGAGGCCAGCGACGCAACAACCGCACCCAAGTCCGGTGTGTCGTGGAGCCATGCTCGCCCGGCAGCGTCGCCTCTCGCCGGGGCCCGCGGCTGCGGGCACGAGCGCCGTACTCGCGCGTGGCGGCGTCACTCAACGCCTGCTGCAGTCGGCCGAGGTGATCGTTCATCACTTCTCCTCCATCAGTGTTCGCAGTCGCCTGAGTCCTCGACTGACGTGCTGGCGGACCACCTGCTGGGAGTGCCCGAGCTCCAGCGCGAGCCGCTCGTAGTCCAGCTCCTCGAGGACTCGCGCGCGAACCGCGTCCCGCTGCGCGGCAGGAAGCTGCTCGAGCAGCGCCAGCGCCTCCTGATCACGCCGTCATTGGGCTGGAGCGGTGGGGGTGCGGCAACGGCCATGTCATGACCTCAGTCTGAATTGAATGGCGCTAGTATATATAGCGTCATGTTCTCGTGCGTTGACTCAAGCAACCAGATGCTGCTGCACGACCAGGTAGCGGCTCAGATCCGACGATCGATCGCTGAAGGCGACGCCGGCCCCGGTGATCGGTTGCCTCCGGCCAAGGACCTCGCAACCGTGATGGGCGTGAACACGAACACGGTCCTTCGAGCGCTACACGCCCTGAGAGACGAGGGCCTACTCGAGTTCCGCAGAGGAATGGGCGTGCGCGTCAGCGGTACCCCGCAGCGCAGCACCGTGGTCTCCCGCGCACGCGACCTCGTGCGCTTCGCGCGCCAGCAGGGCTATCCGCCGGAGGAGCTGATCTCGATCATTCAGGGTCTCCGCTAAGCGATGTCGCAGCTGCTTATCCACGACCCCGTTCCCGCTCCGCCCCCCGCGAATCCGACCGGCCCCGAGCAGGGCGTCATCGAAGAGGCCCGCCGCCGCCGGCGCGCACGGCGCATCCGAGCGCTCACCGCCGCCACGATCGTGATCGCCGCCGCGGCCGGCGTCCTGGTCGCGATGAGCGGAGGCGGCACACCACGCGAAGCGCCCTTGCACCTGCCGGCAGAACCGCCTCTGTCGGCCCGGCGCCTCCCCGCAGGGTCGATCAGCGTGCGGCTGTCCCCAAACCTCGAAGGCGGTCAGGCCGGCTGGTGTGTGACCATCCTCGAAAGGAGCGGCGGGAGCGGCACCTGCGGTCCGCTTCCGACCGTCGGCCACCCCCTCCTGGTGGGCAGCTCAGGCTGGACTCAGGGCGATAGCGACATGACGACGACTGAGGTCACCGCGCCACGCGTCGCCTACTTCCTGGTAAACGGCAGCCGGCGCGTCGCAACCAAGAGTCTGCCAGGGCTTCCCTACGGTCTGCGTGTCGCCATCATCCACACCCCCCTCCCCAGATCGGTCAACCGTGCGCTCGCCGCCCGGTCACCGACCGTCGTCCCCCTAGACGCCCGGGGCAAGCCCATCGCAGAATCCCGCGACTACGGAGCGTCCTGGTTTCGTGATTGGAATCCCCCCGCCGCCCCACTGAAAGGTCCATGCGAACTGCACGTCTCAGGGCTCGAAGGGGTCACCGCCGAGTGGGGACAGGTGGCCACCGCTCTGCGTCCCTACCCAACTCGGATCGTCGGACACGGGTTCCTCTCGTGTATGGACACGGAGTACTACCTGGCACGAGCGGGACGCGGAATACGTGCCAGCGTCCTGCTCGACGCGGCAAACCCCGGCAAGACGGCGCCCTCACCGATACCGGGGATGGTTCCCATACCGAACCTGCCCGGCTTCTACAACAGCAGCATCGGGCAGCGCTTCGAACCGATGACCGCCAAGCGCCAGGGCGACATGTGGGTAGTCGCCGCTGGCGGAGGCAGAAACGCGGAGGAAACACGGGTCCGGCTGCTGCGTCATCTCACGGTGACACTGCCGTTGTAGTGAGCGGACCAAGGACGCAGGCCCGTAGCAAGCATCCCTGCTTCTGTCCGCAAGCGGGCGTCACCACGGCCGGTGATCCGGTGAATAGAGCACTGACACCGACCTCCGGCCAGGGCCGACATTCGCGGTCACCAGCCCGGCGCCGCCATGAGTGCCAGCGACGAATCGAGGCCGCCGTCTGTCCGTGATCTCGCGGCTCACTAACACTCGAGCCCGCTAAGAACGACCAGATTCCATGGCACAGCGACGGGATGAATCCCCGCTAGACGACGCTCCTCTCGGTGTGGGGGCCCCGCTAGGCGACCGGGATGCTCTGCGCGCACCAAACGCCGACGACGGCTCGGCCGATCTCTCCGCTGAGCTGGCCGAGCTGGGTCTCACGCCCAGGGGGGCCTGGTGCTCCTCGGCAGTGCTCTATGGCGGCGGCGGGTTGCTTGTGACGAGCCTCTATGCGATCGACCCCGCGATATTCCCGCGTGGCGTCTTCTACCTCGGTTGCTTTGCGATCGTGGCCGCGGCGCTCTGCCTGTTCGCGGCGCTCTGCCTGGCCGACTCCGTCTTGATCATGAAGTCGATGACGCATGCCAGGCATGTCACCGCCCTCGCCATCTACGTGATCGGCTTCGTCATGCTCAAAGACAAGACGGTCGCGTTTGCGCTGATACCACTATTGACTATTCCGCCTTCGTGCTACCTGTACACATGGCGGTTTGCACTCCTCTACGGCCTCGTCGCGGCGTTGATCGTGGGCTTGGCGCTACTTCCTGTCAGCGGACCCGCGCGCGTGGCGCACGCGCTGATCACGACGTTCGCGATCATCGTGATCGCGGCTTCGATGGTCGTCGCCAAGCAAAGGACACGACGGCTCGCCTCCCGCAACAGGCAGCTCGCTTACACCGACCCGCTGACGGGGATCGCGAACATGCGGAGCCTACGCGAGCGGATCTCCGCTGGGCTGGGCCGGCCGAGCGGCGATGAGCGCCCGTTCGCGCTGTTCGCGATCGATCTCGACAACTTCAAGCAGGTCAACGACCGCTTTGACTACTCCCTCGGCGATAGGGTGCTGTGCGCCGTCTCCGCCGCTCTCAGCGAAGAGCTCGAGCCGGGCGATTTGGCAGTTCGACGGGGTGGCGACGAGTTTTCGGTGCTTGTTCCGAACCTCGCCGCGCGCGACTTGGAGGAGCTGCGCGACAGGCTGCAGCGCGCGATCGTCCGGGCCCGCATTGCCGCCTGCCCGCAGATAACGCCAAGCGGTACCGTGGCGTACATTCGCACACGTCCGGGGGAGGAGCTCGGTGTCATGATGGAGCGCGCCGACCGAGCTCTGCATGACGCGAAGGTCAACTCTCGCGATCGCCGGCGTGGCGAGAAGCCGCAGCTGGCGGAGCCGGTGGACACCATCCACGCGGAAGACGCTCGACCGACCGCTGGCGCTCAGACGCGCCCCGAACACCCCGCTGAAAGCGCTCACACCGAGCAGGCTCGGGCTGCTCGCCGAATCACCAGAGCGGTGACCGAGGCGATCGGGCACTCCAATCCGGACTGGAGATTCGCAGCGAGTCTGCTGGGCCTGACCGGAATCGCGATCGCCGTCGTGTCGATCGGCCAAATGGTCGAACCGCTGACGCCCGCTGCAGGAGGCGCCATCACCGCCGGACTGGCGGCCTTGACGGTCACTTGCGCCTGGGCGACGACCACCAGATCGGGGGTGTCCCCGAAGCGGCTGCACGTCCCCTGGATCGCAGCGTACGGCCTCATCGCGTTGGCGATCGTACTCGCCGGCCGGTCCGGGACGGCGCTGCTGGACCTTCTTCCGATGATCGTCCTGTACGGCTTCCTCCTGTTCAAGGCACGTACAGCGGCGTTCTACTTGATTGTCGGACAGGCACTGTATGGCGCGTTTGCGATCGGCGGTGGCTTCGCGAACGGTGTGGTGCGAACGGTAATAACCACAGTCGTGGTCGCCGTCGTCGCCGGTCTGATCGCGAAGCTGCGCCTGGTCACGGTCCGCTTCTCCCGGAGGAATCGTGAGCTCTCCGAGCTGGACGCGCTCACCGGTGTCGCGAATCTGCGTGCGCTGCGAGGCAGGATCGTGGATGTAATCGAGCGGGCCTCCTCACAGCAGCTGCATCCGGTGGTCGTGGCGATCGACCTGGATTAGTTCAAGCAGGTCAACGACGTTCACAGCCACTCCACCGGCGACCGAGTGCTGATCGCTGTCGCCCGGGCCATGTCCGAGCATGTTCGGATCAACGAGCTCGTGGCAAGGCGCGGCGGCGATGAGTTCGCCGTCGTGATCAACGACGCCGACCCGCAATACGCGGACGCAGTCCTACAGCGCATCGACGATGCGATCACCCGGACACGTAGTCGCATATGCCCGGATCTTCCGGCGACTGCCTGCGTCGCGTCGGTGCCGTGGCGGCCCGGCGACACACCCGATGATTTGCTCCGTGAGGCCGACATCGCGTTGCACGCCAAGAAGGCCGAATCGCGTCTGTTCCCACACTTGGCTGAGATCGCCGAGGACTCTGGTGGCGACTGCACCCCCACCGATGCAATTTCAGCCCGAAACGTTGGCGCGGCTCACTGAGATGCTGCGCCATCACGAGCCATCGCAAGGACATCGGCTGCACCGCTGACTGGATTCTCCGCGCGACCTGCTGTGGCCGGCAACCAGACGAGCACGCGCCCGCGCGCCATGAAGCACAATCGGGGCAATGACAGGTCGCAACGGGAGACTACGAGTGCTCTTGTCGCCGCCACACTGCTGCAAGGGTGGGATTGCGAGCGCGTCGACGGCGAGCGGCAGACGCCTGCTCCGGACGACATGCGAGCGGGACGTCTGAGGGTCGGCACACGCTCGCTCGCGCAGGGCGAAGCAGAAGCCCACAGGGATCATCGCCCTAGCCACTGGCGGACGCGAGTGCGCTCGCGTCCGCCTCACCCTCAGCGCATGAAACTCAGTTGCCGGCGCCGGCACGCTCGCTACGTGCATGCAGCAGCTCGGCAAGCCGGTCCACTTCGGCGACCGTGGCTGTCAGCTCAGCATGGCGGAGGATCCCCAGCGGATCGAGGCCGCGTACTGGGGTGCGGAACGAGATGAGCACTCCCCGGTCCCCGTTGGTAGCGAACGTCAGGCCCCGGTC
>JADGPP010000071.1 GCA_017882375.1 Solirubrobacteraceae bacterium
CGTTGCCAGTCTGATGATGCGGGGGTTGGGTACCCCAGGGCCCGGTTTCGTGCTGCCAGCGTGCGCTGTCTAGGAACGGGCGTGGCACTCCTTTCGGGGGTGCTGCCCATAGCTGCATCGCGCGTGCTGGCCGCTGATGGCCCGGCGCCCCGCTCTCCCGGCCGGTAGGGCTGTCCGCGAGGGTCAGTCGGCGGTCGCTGCTGCCCAGAGGAAGCACGCCAGCTCGCGTGCGCACGCGACGACGGTCACGTTGTGCGGCTTGCCGCGGGAGCGCATGCGGTGATAGACCCGGTGCAGCCTGTGCTGCGCGCGGTTGGCGATCTGCAGGACGTGATCGGGCTGGCCAAGCTGGCGGTTTTGGAGGGTCACCCCGATCCGTGGTGGGCGTCCGTAGTGCCAGGCCGACTCGACGAGCAGCCGGCGAGCGAAGCCCGATCCCGTCTTGGTGATCGACCCCTGGTGCGATGACTCACCGGACTGGTGCAGCGACGGGACCAGCCCGAGCCATGCGCTCAGCGCGCTCGCTCGCTCAAAGCGCTGCCAGTCGCCGCCGAGCTCGAGGTCAAGCGCGAACGCGGTCAGCGTGTCAACGCCCCGGAAGCAGCGGAGTCTCGCGACGGTCGGCCACCACGCCTCGTCTTCTGCCAGGCGCGAGAGTCGCTCCGCGATCGCCGCTTTGCGCGCGCTCAGGCCATCGACGGACGCGATCAGATCAGCGAACACCAGATCACTGACAGCCTCCTGGAACTGTTGAGCCGCGAGCCAGCGCGGGTGAGCCACAGTCCAAGTCGAGGACTCGGGATAGACCCGGCCGTGGCGCAACAGCATCTTCGAGACCCGGTGACGAGCCGTCATCAGATCCCGCCGGCACGCATCGTGGGCGCGCATCAGCTCACGGGCAGCCTCGACCTCGACAGGCGGGACCACGACCGTGGTTAGCGACCCGGCGAGCAGCAGCCGCGCGAGCAACTCAGCGTCCTTGCGGTCAGTCTTCACCCGATCTGAGGGGCCCCTTGGTGTCTTGCCCGGCGCGATCACCTCCACACTCACCCCAGCCGCGCTCGCGGCGCGATAGAGCCCGAACCCGGTCGGCCCCGCCTCATAGCAAGCACGCACCGGACCGGGCAAACCCTGAAGCCACGCGACCGGCTCCTCGACGCCCGGCCCGAACCGCGCACGCAGCAGCTCACCCGTCGAGACGTCAATCGCCGCAGCATGCGTCGAACGGGCATGGACATCAAGCCCCGCATAAGTCACCATTCCGGTCATGGCCGGACCTCCTCACTTTTCTGGGGTCAGCCGGAGCCATTCTCCGGCCAGACAAACCCCCGCGAGGAGTGTCCGGCCTACCTCCGACGGTCAACCCAAAGGGCGACCTACGGCATAGGGTCTAGGCGGCGATTCGCATGTCGGCTTGCGCGAGCAGCTCGGCGAGAATCTCGCCGAGTGCGAGCTCCTGGTCGTGCTCGGCGAGCGTGCCGTCTGCGGCGAAGGCGTTCTCGACGTCGGCGACCGGCAGTTCGCGATCGATCACGCGCGCGCCGGCGGCCGCCAGCGCCTTGCGCAGCTCGGCCTGCGCCCACACGGCCCCGAACATCCCGGTGCTCGCACCGATGACGGCGGCGGGCCTATTGCGCAGGGCGGCCGTGGCGAACGGCCGCGAGGCCCAGTCGACGGCGTTCTTCAGTGCGCCGGGGATCGAGGAGTTGTACTCGGGCGTGGCGAACAGCAGGGCGTCGGCCCTGCCGATCTCCGCGCGCCAACGACCGACCGCCGATCCCGGATTGCGCTCGTCGTCCTCGTCGAACGGCGGGATCGCCTTCAGGCCGGTGAACGCGACGAACTCCGCCTCGGGCGGCAGCAGCGCCGCCGCCGCCCGAAGCAGGCGCCCGTTGTGCGAGTCGCTGCGAAGCGAGCCGGTGATGCCGAGGACCCGCATGGCCGTCCTACTCGCCGTCCTGCGCAAGCTCGAGCTCGACCGTCAGCTTGACGTCGTTGGCCAGAGCGAAGCCGCCCTTGGGCAGCGGCGCGTTCCACTCCAGGCCGAACTGCGTGCGGTCGATGATGGTCTCCAGCGTGAGGCCGATCTTGACCGCGCCGCCGAGCGTCTCGTGCGGGTCGGTGATCGTGCCACGGGCCTCGACGGCGTGGGTGTGGTCCTTGATCGTCAGCTCGCCGTCGATCACGAGCTCCTCGCCGTCGCGGCGGATCGCCTTTGAGGCGAACCGCAGCTCGGGGTAGCGCTCGGTGTCGAAGAAGTCCGGCGAGCCGAGGTGCGCCTGGAGGTTCTCGTCCTTGACGACGATCGAGCCGGCGTCGACGGTGCCGAGGAGCTGCCCGGCGCCGTCATCGCCGACGATCAGCGTGGCGTCGATGTTCTCGAAGCGGCCACGGAAGGTCGCGACGACCATGTGCTTGACGGCGAAGCTGGCCGATGAATGGGTGGAGTCGAGCTTCCACGTGCCGACGGGAAGCTTCGTGGTGGTCTCTACGGCGGTGGCTGACATGGCGGGTCTCCTCTTCTGGAATTAACGGACTCTGGTCCGGATAACCGCTATGCTAACACAAATGGACCGTAGTCCGATAATCTCCGCAGACAACGCAGATAGGATTGCCGGCGTGATGAGGGGGAACGACTCGCCAGGGGTCCTGCCGATGCTGGAGCCGGTTCGCCAGGAGCGGGCTGACGCGGCGCGCAACCGCGCGACGATCCTCGCGGTGGCCGAGCGTCTGGTCGGCGAGCAGGATGCTCAGGCGGTGACGATGGACGAGATCGCGTGCGCCGCGGGCGTCGGCAAGGGCACGCTGTTTCGCCACTTCGGCGATCGCTGCGGCCTCATGCGCGCGCTGCTGGACGAGCGCGAGCGCAGCTTCCAGGAGGACTTCATCCGCGGCCCGGCGCCGCTTGGCCCCGGCGCGCCGCCACGCGAGCGGTTGGTCGCGTTCGGCGAGCGCATGCTCGAGCACATCGAGATCCAGGGCGACCTGCTCGTGGCCGCCGAGAACGGAGCGCCCGGAGAGCGGCTGCGCCACAGCGTCTATGCGGCCTACCGCGCACACGTCACGGCGCTGCTGCGCGACAGCAGCTACGACGGCGACGTCGGCTATCTCGCCGACGTGCTGCTGGGCGCGCTGGTCAGCGAACTGGTGCTGTTCCAGCGCCGCGAGCTGGCGATGTCGCCGGAGCAGCTGAAGGCATGCTGGGGCGCGCTCGTCGGCAGGCTGCTCGCCGCCCGGTGACGCCCGGCCGGTAACTCCAACTCCACGGCGTCGCGGCGTGCGCCATCGTAGTTACACCGTATATACGATCGCTATCGCACTCCGTAAAGAGGACGACTGCCCCTCTGCTGCCCGTCCTGCCCTCTGCGCCCGCCGTGCGCTCCTCTGCCCCCCGGGGCGACAGGCCAAGCGCGCTCAGCCGGCGCCGACGCGCAGCACGAGCTTGCCGGTGTTCTCGCCGGCGAATAGCTTGAGCAGCGCGTCGGGGAAGGCGCTGATGCCGCCGTCGACGATGTGCTCGCGCGAGACGATGCGCCCTTCGCGCATCCAGCCGGCGATGTCGGCCATGGCCTCGCTGAAGCGGTTGGCGTAGTCGAAGACGACCATGCCGGTCATGCCGAGCGTGCCGAGGTAGGTGGGGGGTGGGGCGAGCGAGGGGTCGATCTTGATCACGCCCTTGCCGTCGGAGAGCGCGTGCTCCTGCACGCCGAAGACGCCGTAGACGTGCTCGCCGACGGCGAAGCCGCAATGCTCGGAGGCGCTGACGGTGCCGACGGCGCCGGCGCGCATCACGTCGCCGACTTCGGCGGGATCGATGTAGGAGGCGCCGGGGTTCATCCAGCCGCGCATGGCGGGGGCCGAGCGACAGGTGGGAGATCTCCACGACGAACTCGCCGGGGCCGGGCTCGGGGACGTCCTGCACGTGTAGCTCCCAGTCGGAGTCCTGGGGCAGTCCCGACGGTCGCGCGGCGAGGCGAACTTGATGATTGACAGGACTCATTGGCTCATTCTCCATGCGGTCGTGGCGCGGCCATGGCGCGACTATAAGGCTCGTCGATCGCCCGGCGACAGGCCACCGGGAAGCGTCCGGCGTTTGTCTTCGGGCATAGTGGGCATTGATCAGAGCATGAGCACTCCAACCGGCCAGCTGCCGAGCCTGCCGCTCGGCGCCAGCGAGCGGATCCCGCAACTGGGCTTCGGCGTCTTTCTGATGCCGCCGAAGGAAGCCGAGCAGCCCGTCGCGGAAGCGCTTGCGGTCGGCTACCGCCACATCGACACGGCGGCGGCATACCGCAACGAGGGGTCGGTCGGGCAGGCGATCCACGCGTCGGGACTGGACCGCGACGAGATCTTCGTGACGACGAAGTGCTGGAACGACGACCAGGGCTACGAGCAGGCCAAGCGGGCCTGCAGGGCGAGCCTGGAGCGCTTGGAGCTGAGCCATCTCGATCTCTATTTGATCCACTGGCCGGTTCCGGCGCACGACCTGTACGTGGAGACGTGGAAGGCGTTCGTCGAGCTGCAGGCCGAAGGTCTGGTGCGCTCGATCGGCGTGTCGAACTTCGAACCGGAGCACCTCGAGCGGGTGATCGCCGAGACGGGCGTGACGCCGGCGATCAACCAGGTCGAGCTGCACCCGCACTTCCAGCAGGTCGGCCTGCGCCGCGAGCACGAGCGCCTGGGCATCCTCACCGAGGCGTGGAGCCCGCTCGGGCGGGGCCTGGAGCTGGAGGATCCGACGATCGTGCAGATCGCCTCCGAGCACGGCAAGACGCCGGCGCAGACGATCATCCGCTGGCATCTTCAGCTCGGCAACGTGGTGATCCCCAAGTCGGTCACGCCGGCGCGCATTCGCGAGAACTTCGAGGTCTTCGACTTCGCGCTGAGCGAGGAGCAGATGGCGGCGATCGAGGCTCGCGACGCCGGCACGCGCATTGGGCCTGACCCGCACACGTTCGTGCGTCCCTGAGGCCGCGATGAGCGATCGAGACACCGTGGCGGTGCTCGGTGCGGGGGGCACGATGGGCATGGGGATGGCCACGAACATCGCCGGCGCGGGCATCGCGTTGCACGCCTGGAATCGCACGCGCGAGAAGGCCGAGCCGCTGACCGAGCATGGCGCGCGCGTCTTTGACACCCCGGCGCAGGCGGGCGCGCAGGCGGGGGTGATCGTGACGATGCTGGCAGACGGCGACGCGGTGCTGGAGGCGATGCAGGGCGCCGACGGAGCGCTCTCGCAGGCCCGCGAGGACTGCGTGTGGGTGCAGATGAGCACGATCGGCGAGGACGCCACCGAGCGCTGCATGGCGCTCGCGCGCGAGCACGGCGTCGGCTTCGTCGACGCGCCGGTGCTGGGAACCAAGCAGCCTGCGGCGGAAGGCAAGCTGGTGGTGATGGCCTCCGGCGCAGAGGGACTGCGCGAGCGAGTACAGCCGATCTTCGACGCGGTCGCCCAGCGCACGATGTGGGTCGGCGAGGCCGGCGCCGGCAGTCGTCTGAAGCTGGTGACGAACGCGTGGATCGTGGCGGTCGTCGAGGGCGCGGCCGAGACGATCGCGCTGGCCGAGGGGCTCGATCTGGACCCGGCGCTGTTCCTGGAGGCGATCGAGGGCGGCCCGCTGGATTCGCCGTATGTGCGGATCAAGTGCAAGGCGATGATCGAGGGCGACTTCGCGCCGACGTTCGCGCTGAAGCTGGCGACGAAGGACGCGATGCTTGTGCAGGAGTCGGCGCGCGAGCACGAGCTCGACCTGCCGGTGCTCGACGCGATCAGCGAGCGCATGCAGCAGGCCGTGCCCGAGCACGGCGACGAGGACCTGAGCGCGACGTACCTGAGCAGCGCTCCGTCGCGTTCGAGCGAGCGGCGATGAGCATGCAGACCGCCTCGGCGCCCGCCGCGTACGAGGGCTTCTCGGCCGCGGCGATCGCCGGCGAGTGGCGCGAGGGTCGTGGCGAGAGGGTCGGCGCGGACCTCGATCCGTACAGCGGCGAGACGCTGCTGGAGCTCAAGCTCGCCAACGCCGCAGATCTCGACGACGCCTTTCAGGCAGCACGCGAGGCCCAGCGCGACTGGGCCAGGCGCCCGCCGGCGGCGCGCGCGGCGGTGATGCGCGCGGCGGCCGACGTGATGGGGGCGCGAAAGCAGGAGGTCGTCGACTGGCTCGTGCACGAGTCGGGAGGCACGGTCGCCAAGGCCGAGCTGGAGTGGGGGCTGGTGCGTTCGGTGCTGTGGGAGGCGGCGTCGATGCCCCATCACGTCGAAGGCCGGATCATGCCTTCGGACATTCCGGGCAAGGAGAGCCGCGTGTATCGCCGGCCGGCGGGCGTGGTGGCGGTGATCAGCCCGTGGAACTTCCCGCTGCAGCTGTCCAATCGCTCGGTCGCGCCGGCGCTCGCGGTCGGCAATGCGGTGGTGCTCAAGCCCGCCAGCGACACGCCGGTGACCGGCGGTCTGCTGCTGGCGAAGATCTTCGAGGAGGCCGGCCTGCCCGACGGCTTGCTGAACGTGGTCGTGGGCTCGGGCGGCGAGATCGGGGATGCGATCGTCGAACATCCGATCGCGCGCGTGCTCTCGTTCACCGGCTCAACGCAGGTCGGCCGCGACATCGTCGGCAAGGCGGGAATCAAGAAGCTCTCGCTGGAGCTGGGCGGCAACGGGCCGCTGGTTGTGCTGCACGACGCCGACCTGGAGCTGGCGGTCGACGCGGCGGTGTTCGGCTCGTTCTTCCACCAGGGCCAGATCTGCATGAGCGCCAACCGCGCGATCGTCGACGCGGCGGCGCACGACGAGTTCGTGGTGCGCTTCATCGAGCGCGTGCGCGCGCTGCAACCGGGCGATCCGTCAGATCCGCAGACCGACATCGGCCCGGTGATCAATCGCAGCCAGCTGGAGGCGATCGAGGACAAGCTGGCGCGGGCGCGCGACGAAGGCGCCAGCCAGCTGATCGGCGGCCAGCCGGGCGGCCCGTCGGGTCTGCTGCTGCCGCCGCACGTGCTGCTCGGCGCCAATGACGTGGCGACGGCGCGCGAAGAGGTCTTCGGGCCGGTGATCACGATCGTCGCGGCGCGCGACGAGGCGCGGGCGCTGGCGCTGGCCAACGACACCGAGTACGGGCTCTCCAGCGCCGTGTTCACACGCGATGTGGAGCGTGGCGTGGAGTTCGCGCTGAGCGTCGATGCAGGCATGACGCACGTCAACGACTCGCCGATCAACGACGACGCCAACACGGCGTTCGGCGGCGAGGGCGCATCGGGGATCGGCCGCTTCGGCGGCCGCTGGGCGGTCGAGGAGTTCACGACCGAGCACTGGGTCAGCGTCCAGCACCAGCGCCGGCGCTTTCCGATCTGAGCTCAGCCTCCGCCAGCGTTGGCCAGAGGTCTGCTTGGCTAGCGTGAGGCATGAGCATGAGCATGAGCAGGAGATGGCGTGTTGGGCAGGTCGCGATCGTTGTCGTGCTGGCAGCGGCGTCGGCGGTTGTCGTGATCGTGCTGATAGGAGGGGCCGCGCGACGTACGCTGACGCCAGCAGAAGAGCCCGCAAGACGTTCGGCTGTGGGTCTGGCGCCGAACGGTCCGCCGACACCGGCGAGCGGTTGGTCTGTCGTCTACGCGGACGCCTTTGGCGCACCGATAGGCAGGGGCCCCGGTGAGGACAACACGTGGTTCCCGAACAACTGCTCGCTGACGACCAACTGCGCCGGCTTCAATGCGGACGAGATGGAGGTCATGAATCCGAGCGCCGTGGCCGAGACGGCTGAAGGCTTGAAGCTGAAGTGCACCTACACGTCGGCGGCTCAGTCGCCCGGGTCAAAGCACTACGTCTGCGGAACGCTTCGCGGTCAGGCTGAAGGACTGCCCGGCTATTCGTTTTTCAAATGGTCTCCGGGCAAAGGCCAGACGCTCGTGTTTGAGGCCGTGGCGAAGTTTCCGCCGAACACCGGCGAGGCCGATCCCGGCTGGTGGGCGAGCGGGCCACCGTGGAAGGACACCGAGGTCGACTTTTTCGAGGGCTATGGCGCAAGCCGCACGCACACGACTGGCTGGAAGACGGACCCGCTGTACACCCAGTGGTTCGCGTCACCGCTTCTGAGCGCGATCAAACCGGGATTTGCGACCGACCCGTCGCAGGCTTTTCACACCTACACGTTCCAGCTCAGCGCTAACAACGCCTACAGCGTGTGGATCGACGGCATGCTCCAACCGTGGGCGACCGATGTCGGGCCGGCACGGCCCGATCTATCCGCGAAGACCACGCTGATCTTGAGCTATGCGCTGAGAACGTGCTCCTGCACGACGGGCTTCACGAGCGGCACGCGCGAGTTCGACGTCAAGTCGGTCGCGGTCTACGAGGACAAGGCACACGATGGCGTCGGCATCGAAAACGCGGGCATAGCCCCGGGCACGATCGTCCGCTGACGTCGGGCCGACGCGTCGGCCCGTGCTGCCGTCGTGACCGATCGGGAAGCTCAGCCGTGGCCGTGGCCGTGGCCGTGGCCGTCGCCGAGCCTGCGTCGCACGCGGTGCACGCGGCGCAGCTCCTGCACGGCCTCGTCGACGCCGCCGAGCGCGGATTGCTCGCTGTCTCCGAGCAGCTCGGGCTGCAGGCGTTTGCGCACGAGCTCGCCGGCCACCTGGTCGACGCGCTGCGCGCTGGCGCCGGGACGCGAGCTGACGACGCGGTCCATGCGCAGGCCACCGAACAGCAGGCCGACGCCGTCGTCGAGCGACCAGCCGCCGGGCAGCGTGCCGTCGCGCACGCTGGCCAGCCAGACGGGCAGCCGCTCGGGCTCGCCGTCGGCGTGCACGGTCAGCGAGCCGTCGAGCAGGCCGAGGCCGGCGAGCGGTTCGGGCGGTCCGCTGGAGCGCGTGACGCCGCCCTGAAACCAGCACATCGCACCGGCGCTGAGGCCGGCGAGAACGGTCCCGGAGCGCCAGGCCTGCACGAGCAGGCGGTCGAGGCCGTGCGCCTGCCAGATCGCCAGCAGGTTGCGCATGGACCCGCCGCCGACATAGATGATGTCCTGCTCGAGCACAATCTCTTCCAGCGAACGCCGCGCCTCGCGCAGGCGAAACAGCGACAGGTGCTCGTGCACGCACCAGCGATCGGCGAAGCGCGCCTGAAAGGCGTTGATCTGCGCGGTCGTGTCGCCTGAGGCGGTCGGCAGGAACAACACGCGCGGCTGTTTGGCCGCAGCCAGCGACAGCACGAAGTCGTCGAGCAGCGGGTTGGTCGGCTCCATCGTGAAGCCGCCTCCGCCCATTGCGAAGATGATGCGCGAGCCGACAGGGACGTCGGCTCGCGCGCTCACGCGGGAACCGGCTCGGGCGAGACGGGCATGCGCTCGCTCGCAGCCGCGCTCGCCGCCCGCCGCGCCGAGCGCCTCCGCGTGCGCCGCGCAGCGGAGGAGGGTTCGGCGACCGGCGCTGTGACCTCGGGCGCGGTGGGCCCTTCGCCGAGGTAGGTGACCTTCAGCGGTGTCTCGAGCACGCCGTCGCCGGCGTGCTCGACGCGATACGCGCAGCCGTTGGGGCGCGAGCTGACGGCGTGCTTGAGGCGCGTGCGGCGGAAGTGCAGCGCGACGCCGTCCTCGGCGGCGAAGCCGGGACGCATGCCGTCTCCGACGAAGCGGTGGTACTCGGCTCGGCGCGCCGGCTCGGCGTTGTAGTGGACGCAGTTCGAGTAGGGCAGCATGCCGAGGCCGCGAACGCTGCGCGGCGCGCCGTGAAATGCGCTGAGCGCCTCGTCGAACCAGCACAGCGACCCGGCGGAGGGGCCGCACAGGACGATGCCCTTGCGCCAAGCTTTGTGCAGGACGTCGTCGAGCCCGTGCGCGCGCCACGCGCCGAGCATGCTGACGACGTTGCCGCCGCCGACGTAGATCAGATCCTGCGCCAGCAGGTGGCTGGCGAGATCGTCCTCGACGCCGCCGGTGCCCTGGTCGCGGCGAAACAGCGACACGTGACTGGCGTCACAGGAGGCGGCGAAACGGCGGTAGAAGCGCACGACGTAGTGATCGGCGTCGCCAGATGCCGTCGGCAGGAAGCAGACGCGCGGACGATCGGCGTCGGTCAGCGACAGCACATAGTCGTCGAGCAGCGAGCTGTCGCGCTCCATCGAGAATCCGCCGCCTCCGAGGGCGACGATCTGTGGCGTTCTGGTTCGCATGGTCTCGTCTCGCGCTCGCTATTGGCTGGGCGTGGCTCGAACAGCTTGCTCCTAGATTGCCCGCGCGCCGTTGTGGCGAATATGGACCGTCGTATGAGATTCAAGCACCCGTGACTGGACATCCGGCGCAGCGCGGGTGCCTGGGCGCGTGCGACGACGCGTGGCGGCACTCACCGGAGTGCCGTGCGGCAACGTGCGGCGGGTGGCGGCCGCTCGCCGGGCTGCCCGTAGAGTGTCGGGCGATGGCGCAGCAGCTCGATCCAGGCACGCACGAGCGCGCGCAACCCCCGGCGATCTCGCTGCGCAACGTGGTCAAGCGCTTCGGCTCGATCGTGGCGGTGGACGGCTTGAACCTGGCCGTCCCGGCGGGCGTCTGCTTCGGCCTGCTGGGGCCCAACGGCGCGGGCAAGTCGACGACGATGCGGATGCTCACCGCGCAGGCGCTCGCCGACTCGGGCGAGATCGAGGTGCTCGGCTACGAGCTGCCGCGCGAATCCAAGCGCGCGAGGATGGAGATGGGCGTGGTCCCGCAGCTGGACAACCTCGACGTCGAGCTGACTTGCCGGCAGATCCTTACGGTGTTCGCGCGCCTATACCGAGTGCCGGGGGGCGAGCGCGCGGACGCGGTCCGGCGCGCGCTGGAGCTGGCGAACCTGGGTCCGCGCGCGGACACGATCGTCAGGGAGCTGTCGGGCGGCATGCGCCGCAGGCTGCTGGTCGCGCGCGGGCTGATCCATCGCCCGCGGCTGGTGCTGCTGGACGAGCCGACGGTCGGGCTGGACCCGCAGGTTCGACAGGAGCTGTGGACGCTGATCGACGGGCTGCGCAGCGAGGGCGTGACGGTGCTGATGTCGACGCACTACATCGAGGAGGCCGAGCGCCTGGCCGACGTCGTGGCGGTGATGTCGCAGGGAAAGATCGTCGCCGAAGGCGCGCCAGCGGAGCTGGTGCGCGCGTACGCCGGCGAGCAGGTTCTGGAGATCTACGGACCGCCGGAGCAGCTCGCCGCGGCCAGCGACACGGCTGCGCGCCACGGCTGGCAGAGCAGGCGCAGCGGCCCGGCGCTGGCGATCATGCGCGCGGAGACGCTCGACGGCGATGCGCCGGAGGGCGTGCGGCGCCCGGCGAACCTCGAGGATGCGTTCGTGGCACTGACGGGAGAGGAGATCGAATGAGCGTGCAGGCCGACGCGCCCGTGGCGCGAGCGCGTGCTCGCCCGCTGAGGCGCCTGGAACCGGCGGCGCTGGCGGGGGTGATGAGCCGCGACGTGGTGATCTTCGGTCGCTATTGGAAGGCGACGACGTTCTCCTCGATCGTGCAGCCGACGATCTACCTGCTGGCGTTCGGACTCGGCTTCGGCACGCTCGTATCGCATATCGGGCACCTGAAGTACGTCGAATACGTGGCGACTGGCGTGGTGGCGACGGCGGTGCTGTTCTCGTCGGCGTTTCCGGGCATGTTCAACACGTTCGTGCGCTGGCAGTTTCAGCGCACCTACGACGCGATGCTCGCGGCGCCGGTGGACGTGGAAGAGCTGATCACGGCAGAGATCCTGTGGATCTCGCTGCGCGCGGGCGTGTATGGGCTGGCGCCGCTGCTCGTCGGGATCGCGTTCGGGCTGGACCCCGACCCGGGAATGCTGCTGGTGGCGTTCATCGGCTTTCTCACGGGCTTTGGCTTCGCCTCCTTCGGTGTGCTGATCGCGGCGGTGGCGAAGACGATCGACAACTTCAACTACGTCACGAGCGCGGTGCTGACGCCGCTGTTCCTCGTCGCGGGGACCTTCTTTCCCGTCTCGGCGCTGCCGGCGGGCGTGCGCACGGTGGCGCAGTTCAACCCGCTGTATCACTGCGTGCAGCTCGTGCGCGACGCGTCGCTGGGCTCGCTGCAGCTGTCCGATCTCGGCCACGCGGCCGTGCTGCTCGCGTTCGCCGTGCTGATGTGGCGTCTGGCGATCTGGCAGCTGAGCAAGCGCCTGATCGACTGAGCCGCACGGGCGCTTAGCGAACTTCCAGCTGGCTCACACACTGCTCCTACAGAGCTCCGCGATGCTGCGGCGATGAGCTATTCACTGGAGTCCAACGCGGGCGTTTCACAAGCGACGTCTGCGGCGCCGGTCACCGCACGCTTCGGCAATGCAGGACGAGCGCGGGCGAGGCTGGCGGCGCTGACCGCGCGCATGCCGCGACCGGAGCTGATCGCGCTGATCGCGCTGGCGTCGGTGCTGAACCTGTGGGCGCTGAGCCGCAATGGCTGGGCCAACGACTACTACAGCGCGACCGTGCGCTCGATGAGCTCCAGCTGGCACAACTTCCTGTTCGCCTCAGCGGATCCGAGCGGCGTGATGACCGTCGACAAGCCGCCGCTGGCGCTGTGGGTGCAATCGCTGTCGGTACGCGTGCTCGGCTTTCACCCGCTGAGCATGCTGGTGCCGCAGGCGCTGATGGGCGTGGCGAGCGTGGCGCTCGTGTACGACCTGACTCGCCGGCGCTTCGGACGCGTCGGCGGCTTCGCCGCCGGACTGGCGCTGGCGCTGACGCCGATCACGGTGGCGATCTCGCGCCACAACAACCCCGACGCGCTGCTGGTGCTGTGCTGCGTGGCTGCGCTGTGGTTCACGGTGCGCGCGCTGGAAGACGGGCGCACGCGCTGGCTGGTGCTCGCGGGGCTGGCCGTCGGCCTGGGCTTTGAGACGAAGATGCTCGTCGCGCTGACGGTCGTCCCCGGCATCGCGCTCGGCTACCTGCTGATCGCCCCGGGCGGACGGGTGCGCGCGCTGCGCCAGCTGCTGGCCGGCGGCGCGGCGATGGCGGTCGCGGGCGGGGCGTGGCCGGCGCTCGTGGCGCTCACGCCGGCGGCCGATCGCCCGTGGGTGTCGGGCACGAGCGACAACAGCATCCTCTCGCTGATCTTCGGCTACAACGGACTCGGCCGCGTCGACGGCCAGTCCGGCGGCCCGGGCGGCGGCGGGGGCAACATGTTCGGCGGCTCCACGGGACTGCTGCGCCTGCTGAACTCGGCGCTCGGCGGCCAGGCCGGATGGCTGCTCGGCTTCGCGCTCGTCAGCGGACTGGCGATCCTGCTGACCACGCGCCTGCGCCGCTGCGACGCGCGCAGCGGCTGGCTGTTGGCGGTCGGCGGCGCGTTCCTGACGACGGCCGTGCTGTTCAGCGCGGCGAGTGGCATCTTTCATCCCTACTACGTCTCGCTGCTGGCGCCGTTCGCGGCAGCGCTGTTCGGAGCGGGCGTCGCGCAGCTGATCGACGGCCGCGTCAGCGCACGCATCTTCGCGCCAATCGCGCTCGCCGCCGGCGTCGCGACGGAGCTGGCGGTGCTGCACCGGTACGTCGGTCAGTTGAGCTGGCTGCCGCCGGTGCTGATCGTGGTCTGCACGCTCGCGGCCGTGGCGCTGGCCGGCTTCGTCGCTGCGCGCGTGCGCATGGTCGCGGCCGGCGCGGCGGTCGTCGCGCTGCTGCTCGCTCCGTCGGTGTGGGCAGTCGACACGCTCGGGCACGCGTCAAACGGGACGTTCCCCGAAGGCGGTCCGGCCAACGTGCAGACGGCAAGCAGCAACGGCATGTTCGGTGGACCCGGCGGCCGGTCCGGCGGACGAGGCTTCGGCGGGCTTCGCCCGGGAGCCGGAACCGGTGCGGCCTCCAGCACGAGCGCAGCGGGAGCTTCCGGCGGAGTTTCCGGCGTGCCTCTGTTCGGCGCCGGCGGCGGACCGCCCGGCTTCGGCGGCGGCTCGGCTGGCGGCGCGCGCGCAGGCTTCGGTGGTGGTGGTGGGATGGGCTCGCAGTTCGGCGATGAGGGCACGACGACGAAGGTGCTCGCGTACGTCAAGGCGCATGGCGGCGGCACGATCGCCGTATCCAGCCAGTCCAGCGCGGCGACAGCGATCATCGCCAGCGATGCGAAAGTCGCCGGGATCGGCGGCTTCTCTGGCCGCGAGAGCGACGTCAGCGTGGCGTGGCTGGCGCAGGAGGCGCGCTCGGGCTCGATCCGCTGGGTGCTCGGCGAACAGACACAGAGCGCCAGAGCGGGGCTGCCGGGCGACACGCGCGCCGGCTCGAAGGCCGCGATGACGGCCGTCGCCAAAGCCTGCCGGAAGATGACGCTCGCGACGAGCAGCACCGCTGCCGGCGCGACGGTCGCGTCGGCGACGAGCACTGGCACGGGATCGCGCGCGAGCAGCTCGGCGACGACGCTATACGACTGCCAGGGCGACGCAGCCGCCCTGGCCAGCGCCGGCAGCTGA
This sequence comes from Solirubrobacteraceae bacterium, assembly GCA_017882375.1. GTDB lineage: Bacteria > Actinomycetota > Thermoleophilia > Solirubrobacterales > Solirubrobacteraceae > Palsa-744. The sequence goes on from JADGPP010000071.1 coordinate 14,424, forward strand.
GCGGCGCGGCTTCGCCGCGAGCAGCATCGCTCGATCGCAGGCCTGTTCCGCCAAGTGGCCATAAGAGCCCTCGGGACTTGAGCCGGGGAGGACTCTCGCCCGATACGTCCAATATCAGCCCTTGGAGCGAAACTTTTGGGGAATAGAGGAGTCGTAAAGGGCGATCGTGCCCGGACTCAATTAGGGAGGTCGTATGAGGTCTCGTGTCCGCTTTTCGTGTCTGGCGCTGCTCGTCGGCGTGATCGCCGCCTTCGCAGCGCCCGCAGCGGCGCAGGCCGCCGTCGAAGTCGAAACGATCGTCGGCATCAACTGCAAAGCCTCCGCCGAACACTGCGCCGAAAAAGTCGTCGGCGCGGACATCTTCGGAGACCCGATCGCGGAAACGGTGGAACCGAGCATGTCTGAATCCGTGGCGCAGGGATACACGCAGGCCGCCGGCCACGTGCCGTTCGGCGTTACGGACTTCACGCTCAAGCACACCGGCAGCTTGGCGACGGCGTCGGCCGCCCCGACCGGGGTCGTGACGCACGTCAGGGTCGACGTCGCAGCGGGTCTCACGACAGCCCCCGCAGCCGTGTCTCAATGCACGATGGCCGAATTCGGCGCAACAGAAGCGATTCCCACGAGCGGCCTTGGTTTCTACGCCGCCCCGACGTGCAAAGAAGGCGGCGGAGCGCACGGAACCGGACCGGAAAGCACGGTGATGGGCGAAGAAACGGCGACCGTCTTCGTGGGGCCGCTCGCCGAAGAAGGTCATCCGCCCGACGTGACCATCTCCGGGAAGCTCTACAACCTCGTTCAGCCCGAACCTCCGGCGGCGCGCGCATCGCTCTTCGGGGCTGCACTCAAATTGCCGAAACCGCTCACCGAAGGCATTCTCTTCAAGATCTTCAAAGGATCAAAAAAACCTATTGAAGAAGCGCAGTACTACGCGCACACGCTCGTCGAAGGCAACGTCGAATGGGGCCAGGAAGCCAAGGGAACAGGCGTTGGCGACTACCACGACTACTTCGAAGTCAAAGTCTCGCCAAGCCTGCCGCTGATCAGGTCCCGGCAGGAGGACTACGGCACGACGGGTAACGGTGCCTTCATCACGAACGGGACGAGCTGTCCGGGTGACCACACGACCGCCCTCTCGCTCGAAGGTGTCGCGGCCGGAACCGAAAAAGAAGTGAAAGAACGTCTGGAAAGTGGCAGCCGGGAATCGGTTAGAAGGTCGTACGAAGCACTGCTACCCATCAACGGCTGCGGCCTCGTCCCGTTGTTCGTACCTACCTTCGCGCTGACCCCGGCGACAACCGGCCACGACGAACCGACCGGCGTCGCGGCCGAAGTCGGCATTCCGCGTCACCCCGAAGACGAAATCGACTCCTCGCAGCTGAAAACGGCCGCGATCAAGCTGCCCGAAGGCATGACGCTGAACCCGTCGGCGGCCGCTGGGCTGGCCGCCTGCACGACCGAACAGGCGCGGATCCACAGCTCGACGCCGGGCACTGCCTGCCCTGCCGCGTCTGAGCTCGGCACGGTCGAACTCGAAGTCCCAACTCTGCCCGGCGTGTCGCTCACGGGCAAGATCTATCTCGGCGGCCCGGCGAGCGGCGGCGAAACGATCACGGATCCGCCGTACATCGTCTACCTCGACGCCGAGTCCGCGCGCTACGGCGTCTCCGTGCGCGTCAAAGGCGAAGCGATACCGAATGAAGCGACCGGACAGGTGACGGCGCTGTTCAGCGAAAACCCCGAACAGCCGTTCACCAACGTGAAACTGAACTTCAAGGCCGGCGCGCTTGCGCCGATCGCCAACTCGCTCACGTGCGGGACAGCGACGACCGAAGCGAGCTTCTTCCCGTTCACCGAAGTCGGTGCGAGAACGCTGACGAGCAGCTTCAGCGTCACCGGCTGCCCGTCGACGCTGCCGTTCGCGCTGACTCAGGCGACGCAGAACCAGTCGGGCAATGCCGGCGGCCACACATCGTTCACGGTCGAACTGAAACGGAACAGTGGCGAACAGTACCTCGCGCAGGTCAAGACGACGCTGCCTCCGGGTCTCGTCGGGGCGATCTCCGCGGTCACGCCGTGCACCCAGGCGCAGGCCGAATCGAACACGTGCCCGGCCGCCAGCCGGATCGGCTCGGGGACGGCGGTCGCCGGAGCCGGCCCGACTCCGTACACGTTCGGCAACGGCGTTGTCTATTTGACCGAAAAATACAGCGGCGCTCCGTATGGGCTGTCGGTCGTCGTGCCGGCCGTCGCCGGCCCGTTTAATCTCGGCCCGGTGCGGACGCGGGCAAAGCTCACGATCGACCCGTACACCGACCAGGTGACGACGACCAGCAACCTGGTCACGATCGTCAAGGGCGTTCCCGTGCGCCTGCGCAGCCTCAGCGTGGCGACCGACAAGCAGGGCTTCCTGTTCAACCCGACCAACTGCAGCACGTTCGCAACCCAATCGACGTTGACCTCGACATTCGGCGCGACGCAGAACGTGTCGACCCCGTTCCAGGTCGGCAACTGCAACGCGCTCAAATTCAAACCGTCCTTCAGGGCGGTGACGAGCGCGAATACCTCGAAAGCCAATGGCGCGAGCCTCGAAACGACGATTGACTACCTACCTGGTCAGGCGAACATCAAGTCGGTCAAGGTACAGTTGCCGAAGGCGCTGCCCTCACGCCTGACCACGCTGCAGAAAGCGTGCACCGAAGCGCAGTTCGCCGCCGATCCGTTCAAATGCCCGAGCGGCTCCTTCGTGGGCGGCGCGCGGGCGAACACGCCGCTGCTTCCGAACAAACTGACCGGCCCGGCGATTCTCGTCTCGCACAGCGGGGCGGCGTTCCCGGACCTTGACCTCGTTTTCGAAGCCGACGGCGTCCGCACGATCGTGGTCGGCAACACGGACATCAGAAAAGGGATCACCACGACGAACTTCGCGGCGACCCCCGACGTGCCCGTGTCGAGCGTCACTGTGAACCTGCCGATCGGCTCGCACAGCGCGTTGACGGCGAACGCGAACCTGTGTGCCAACCCGCTGATCGAGCCGACGACGATCACCGGTCAGAACGGCGTCGTCGTCAAACAGAACACGCGGATCGCCGTGAAGGGCTGTGGCGTGCGCGTGGTTGGCCACAAGGTCGTGGGCAACGCCGCCTACCTGACGGTCCAGACGTTCGAAGCCGGCCGTGTCAGCGGCAAAGGCGCGAGCGTTGCGAACGTGTTCCGCAAGTTCAACGGCGCGAAGAAGCGCGTGACGCTGAAGGTGCCGCTGTCGCGCGGCGGACGCAGCAGGGCCCGTCCGTTCAAGGTCCGCCTGCGCGTCGGCTTCGTACCCAAGGCGAAGGGCAAACCGAGTTCGGCGTCGTTCGTCACGGTGTCCTTCCGCTGACGATCGTCTGCTAGCGACCCTCCTCAGAGGGGCGGCTTCGGTCGCCCCTCTGTCGTTTGGTCGGGTCGGGTCCGGGTGCGCCGGCTGCTTGCCTCCGCGTCCTCGATGCCCTAGATTGGTGCGATGGGCGTTGTGACAGGTACGGATACCTCTTCAGCGTCGTCGGGGGGCGTCAACTCGGTGCTGGCCGGCGTGCGCA
>JADGPP010000130.1 GCA_017882375.1 Solirubrobacteraceae bacterium
CGAGCGTCCCCGACCGATCCGATCGCCGAACTCCTCGCAAAATCCGACCGAAACCCAGCCCGGGCCCCTTGATTTTCATCCGTCGTCCAAGGCGAGCGTGAGCGCGCCCTCGCTCGGACGCTCGCTCGGCTTGCAAAGCACAAGCGAGCCGCCTCGGCGTGAGTCACGCCCAAATCAACTCGCCGGGCTCGCCGCGATCAGCTCGTTGATCTGTCGTGCCAGATCAGGACCCGTATCCTCCTGGAGAAAATGGCCGGCGTGTGGCGTGCTATGAGGCTGTCCGGCGGCTCCCGGCACGTGCCGCTGGAACACCCGCTCGCCGCCTCGCATGATTGGATCTCGATCGCTGAAGACGGTTAGGAACGGCTTGTGCCACCGGCCGAGCGCGTCCCACGCGGCGCGGTTTGCCGGAACCGCGGGGTCGCGGGGTGAAATCGGTACGAGTTTGGGGAACGCACGAGCACCGGCCATCGACTCGGGAGCCGCAAATGGTGCGTCGTACGCGCGGCGCTCCCCCGGAGAGAGCGTCCTCAGGCACCCTGTGTTCACGATGCGGCTGACCGGAAGGACCGGACTGTAGGTCGCGAACGTTCGCCAGGCGAGGAACGCCATCGCGTTTGGGAGCGGTGGCCGTGTCCGGCCGTCGACCGTAGGCAACGCTCCGTTGCCGATGACGATGCGCTCGAAGCGATCGTCGTTCTCGACAGCCACGCGGAGTCCGATCAGCGAACCCCAGTCCTGACAGAACAGGGTTATCGCGCTGAGATCCAGCGCTTGAACGAAGCCCGCCATCCAGTCCACGTGCCGCTGGTAGCTGTAGTCATGCTTATCGACCGGCTTGTCGGACTTCCCGAAACCGACGAGGTCGGGCGCGATCACGCGACTGCCGCCTGCAACGCAGACGGGGATCATGTGGCGATACAGATACGACCAGGTCGGCTCGCCATGGAGCATGAGGACGGGTGGAGCCGAGGAGTCGCCCTCGTCTACGTAATGGATGCGCAGCCCATCGACATCGATGTAATGGGCCTCATAGGGATAGTCCTCGAGATCGACGAAGCACGAGTCAGGCGTCTGGATCGTCTTCACGTGGGGCTCCTTGGCTCGTCGAGCACGGGCACAGCCTACCGATGGACCTATGCCCCCGAGCATGGGCCACCAGAGCGCCGCACTTTGTGCTTCTCGGTGTGAGCGGGCGTCTCGCGATAGACGCCCGACACTGCGGTAAAGGACGAACGCGAGCACGGACGCGCGTCGACGGCGAGACCGCCGCATTGCGCCCAGTAAGCGGGCGTATGCCGGCCCTCAGCCGAGGTAATCGGAAATCGTTCCGTTGCGAGCGTCTGCGCGGCGCTCGCTCGGACGCTCGCAATCCCGCACGAGCGGCAGTCTCGCCAATCGCCGTACCCCGACCGACACCACTTCAGATCGTCTGACCAGGCGTCTGGCGCGAAGCCCAGGGGATGGCTACGGCGGGTCACGGCAGAAGACGCTCACGCAGGCCGCGGTTCCGTCCCTGCTACGCCAGCCCGCACCGCCTGGCGACCGCATCGAGCGGCAACCGAGACGGTTATAACACTACGATGGGGCTCGCGGCATGGGAGAGGCAGGGCCGACGCTGGTTAATAGCTCTGGGAGCGCTGGGCTTTGTCGGCGTCGCGCCGGTGGTCGCGCAGGGATCGAGATCACGACTGGTGGCATCTGCGACGTTCTCTTCGCCGGTCGCCGTCGGCCCAGTCGCCGCAACCGGCACGCGCGTAGAGCAGGCTGACCTCGTGCAGGGCGCGTGGCTCCAGTTCCCCGGCCCCACCGGCGAGCAGCTGGCGCGGATCTACGAAAACGGGCACGTGCAGTCGGTCGGCCTACCGCCGCAGATGCGCGATGAACGGCTGCAGGTCACGCCTCTGCAGAACGGCTGGACAATCGTCGTGGACCGCTACCTGCCGGCTTCCCGGGCGGGGATGGACTTCTGCGAAGGAATCGAAGAATCGAACTCCAACGAACCGGGCTGCGGCGATGACTGGGTAGTGGCCGAGCACAGCCCTCGCGGGCGTTGGGCGCTCGTGCAGGCGCTGCCGCACTCGCGCGGCAACCGTTCCTGGGTGAGCGAACCGGTCGAGCACAATGGCAAGGTCGAGATCGCCTGGGGAGAACCCTATGAGGAAGCGGTACGCGTGGCCGAAGCCCCACTGGGCCGCCCGTTCGGTCCCCCGCATGTAGTGCGTCACCTGCTGCTGCGTCAATTCACCGACTCGGTCGGCGTCTCGGTCAAGCTCGGCGGCCTCTACGAGGTTGCCGAATACGGCCCCGACGTCGGCTCTGGCGAACCCGAATTCATCGCCGAACGCCGGCTCTACGCGGACGGCCATTTCGGCCCCATCCACGTCCTGAAGAGCCCGCTGCTCTACGAAAAGTGCACCTTTTTCTTGATCCCGGATGGCTCTGAGCTTTGTCTCTATTCCACCGGGAACTTCAAACTGCTCATCGCACGTCGGCCGTCGTTCGCGACCGGCTTCGAACGCTCGCACCTATTGCTGGCGCAGGCGCAGGGCTCGCCCGAAGAAACGACATCCCAGGCAATCAACGGTCGCCTGCTGATCGTGTCTCAGGAGAAGGTCCCGCCGGAATCCGCACACGAACTGATCGCAGCCATCGCCGTCTCGCCACGGGGAATTCCTGAGCCGGCCCGGATCATCGAAGCCGAACCCAGCGTCGCGTCTAGGTACTACGCCGGCGCGATCGGCGATGGCGGCGAATGGCTCGTGGCGAGCACGACCGACGAAGGCGGCCCGCTCTGGCTTCACCCCTCGAGCCCCGGCTGCGCCTACAGCGAGCGGAAGATCAGGGCGCCCACAAGCGTGTCTCACGAACACACGACTCTGGCGCTGAGCGCGGGGAAACGGGGCGTCTTCCACGTCGCGTGGGTGGACCCAAGGAACCAGCTTCAGAGCGCGTCGGTGCGCGTGGCGTGCGCGCACCGCCAGTCGACGTTCGAACGGCAGGCTGATGCGCAACGAAACTGGCAGCGATCCCCGCGAAGAAGCGTGAGGCGATGATCGCTCTCGCCGCGGCGCTCGCAGCGACCGCCACCTTCACCGCCCCGGTACCCGTTGGGAGCGCCGTGCCGAGCAATCAGGTCGCCAACCCGCTCTCGATCCAGTCCGATCCCCGCGAGGGGACATGGATGCAGTTCGCAAGCCCGCAGGGAGAGCGCCTCGTGCGCATCGCCGAAGGCGGCCATGCGAGTGCTGTCGAACTGCCTACGAAGCTACGCGGCGAAGGCCTTGACCTCACGCCCCTGCCCAGCGGCTGGACGCTGGCGGTGAACCGCTACTGGCCAGGTGACAGCAGCGAAGAACTCGCCTGCCAGCCGGTCGGCTCGGGCTCGTCCCTCTCTGCCCTCGCATCGCGGGCACCTAGGGGTTCCGCCGCGAGCGAAGGGCGATGCAGCGAACTCGTGGCGGCGCAGCTCAGCCCGCGCGGACATTGGACCGCCGTGCAGTCGCTGCCGCACTCCTTCGGACGCGAATCGTTTACAAGCGAACCCGTGGAGAGCGGTGGCCAAATCGAGCTCGCTTGGACCGAAGAAGAACAGTTCGCGCCGATCAGGGTGGCGGTCGCTCGCACAGGTCATTCCTTCGGTCCCGCACACCTGGTCCGTTCGGTGCTGCATAGGGAAGCGAACCGCGTGCTTTTTCCTGTCATAGACGGAGCGCTCTATCTGCGTGGCGAATACGCTCCAAACCCGCCCTTTGGAACCGTCAGGTTTTGGGTTGATCGCCGGCTCCATGTCGATGGGAGCCTCGGACCGCCGCAATTTGTCCACGGGTACCTGGTTCGGGAACCGGGCCGCTCGCTGGAAGGCGCGAACGGCTCCGAACTGTGGATCTGGGGTGAGGTCTTCCAACCGCTTCAGTTCGCGCGCCGCACCCGGCGGGCGAGCACGTTTGCACGCCAGCACGTGATCGTCAAGGAATCGGATGGAGACGAACAACTCACGCAGTCCCACAATCACCGCACGCTTATTGCGCTGGACACGCCAGTGCGCGCCGGCAGATCGCAAATCAGTGCGATCGAAATTTCTCCCCAGGGCCGGCTCGGCCCACTTCGAGCGGTCGAACCGCAACCGTCCGGCAGCGAACACGAATTGAGCTTCGCGAGCGCCATCGATGACGCGGGAAGCGCGCTGATCGCCACGAGCGGCGGGGAAAGCGGAGGTCAGATCTGGCTGCACGCCTCCACAGCTCGCTGCCCAGGGTTTCACACGAAGGTGCTCCTGACGACGACGAGTAGGGGCGCGTTCCAAATAAGCGCCGGACGGAAAGGGGTGTTTCAAGTCGCGTGGATCGACTCAAGCAATCAGGTGCAGGTGAGCGCGGTGCGGGTCAGATGTGCCGCGACGCAATGAGGGGAGAGCCGGCAATCTGCAAGAGCATAACGCGGCTGTCGGGCACTGCTAGGAGCCCCTAGGGCGGCTGCTTGCAGGGGCGACGGCGCGCAACCAGACGCCCTCGACCGCTGCTTCCGCCGGGATGCGAGCGCGTCGACGGACGCCGGCCCAGCTGCTGGATCGGACGAGGTTCAGGCGCCTCGGCTGAGGGTAGCCAGACGACTGCTTTCGCTTGGGCCATGCGAGCGTCTGGCGCGTCGGAGCACGGACGAGTGGTCGTCGTCCCCAGCGACAGCGTGTAGCTCGACCGTCACGGCGCCCGAGCTTGGTGGAGAGCAGCACTCTTGCTTTCCGGCGGGCGAAGACGACGGCAGCTCGTTCGTCCCGATGGAACCTCGCCTTCATCAAGTCAGCGACTCTCGCCACCGCAGCGACGAGTTTGACGCAGTTCAGAATCGCTCCGGCGCCAACTCGCTCAAGCTAGCGCCTTATCCGGAGGTGGCGTGACGAGCCGACATGGTGATGAAATCGCGTGCCCACCACGCTTCGAAGAAGATCCCCGGACCCCGTACCGTCCCGGCGAGCAGCTTACGGCCGGCGGACGCCGAAGCGAGACCGTTGTCGCCTGCCGGATCGTATGTCGCGAATATGGGCCAGTCAGGGTTGATGTCGAGCTGCATGGCTCTCACGACGCCGGCACGTACCAACAAGCTCGCGAGCTGTAGAGGATCGAGCGCTGAACCTTGGGCGTACACGAGCGCACCGTTCGCCGTCACGCCTACGGCAGAGCGCCACTGGTGCTCGATGCCGGGCACGCTAGAGGCGCACGAGCTCGCGCCGCAGGTCGCGCCCCATTCCTGCCAGTCGGCGCTGGCTGCGGGCGCCGTGGGACGACCGCCCGCGACGAGCAGCACCAGGTTCTGGCGCACGGCAACAACCCGCGGGGTCATTCTCACGTCGCGGCCCCACGCTCCAACGTTGATGGAGCCATCGGCATAGACGACTAGCGAGGCCGCTCCAGCGCGCAACGGATCGATTATCCGGCCTTCCGTGTAGTAGCCGCCTTTCGCGACGTTCATGATGAAGCCGCCGTTGAATGCGGCAACCAGCGAGCGCGCACTGGCTGGCTGGACGGGCGCCGTGTACCGGTGCGGGCCACCGCCCGGGCTCTCGGAGCCCGAGTAAAGCCGGGCCGAGAGCAAGCTCGTGTCCATCCACGCAATTCCCGCAGGCTGCGAGCCGCTTGGCGGGATCAGCGCGGTCTCATAGACGGCCTTCGTGCCTTCGACGCGGCGCCCGGCGGGCCGCCACATTCCTTCCGCACGAGTCATAGATCGCCGGAAGGGAGTGAGGTTTGCCGGTTTCGCAAGCGGCGTGAGCGGCCTGCCGAACAGCGTCACCGGGGCGTCGGGCGAGGTCGGCGTCGACTTGGGCTGGGTCGAGTTCGAGCGTCTCGACAAGGCCGCAGTGGTCGAGCCGGTTGCCGCTCGCTTAACGTGAGCTCTCGGTGTGCTGGCGCCGCACGAGGCGAGCGCCAAGACCGTCCCGGCGAGCAGTCCGAATCGCATGATCGTCAAGCTCAGTGCTGGAAAGTGCGTGAGCGTGGCGTGATGCGGCATGAGCACGGTTCTATCTCAGAAAGCGAGCGAACCGCTTTGTCGCCCGCACGTCAGCGCGACGCTATAGGACGGCAGGCCGTAGCGACCAAGCGGGCGCTATCCAGCGCTGATGGCGAGCCGCTGGCTACTGCTTCCGCGCCGGTTGCAAGCGTCTGCGCGGCCAAGCGCGAGGCTTGCGCTCAGGACGAGCTTCAGTCGTATCAAGCCAGGCTCACACGACACGATCGCTTACGCCGGACGAAGCAGGCGTCTGGTCGTCCTTCACTGAGGCGGTTGGACATCGTCTCTATGAAGGAGGGCTGGTTGTCAAGTGGCGATCTGTGGTTTGGGTCGTCTTCCTTTCGCGGCTGTTGGT
>JADGPP010000027.1 GCA_017882375.1 Solirubrobacteraceae bacterium
CGTCGCGCACAAGACGGCGCCCTGCGGCACGCTGATCACCTTCACCTATGCCGGACGCAGCCTGACCGTGCCGGTGATCGACCGCGGCCCCTACATAGCGGGTCGGGAGTGGGATCTGACGGGCGCGACGGCCGCCGCTCTGGGCTTTCCCGGGCTGGGGCCGATCCAGTGGTCGGTCGCCGGCTGAGCGACTCGCCAGCGGAATCGCTGTCGCCTGACCGGGCGACGAGCTGCCCTGCCGGCGACGTGGGGAAGTACGGACGCATTCGGCGGGAGGACTCCGATACCGCGTTGCGCCTGGCCCGGTAGGTTCGGCTTAGAGGTAACGCCGAACAGGGAGCAGGAGTCATGGGTGAGCGGCTGAGCATGCTGGACACGATGTTCCTCGAGCTCGAGCAGGTCGATGAGTCCGCGCATATGCACATCGGCGCGGGGCTGATCTTCGATCCGCTCCCCGGAGGCGGAACGCCGGACGTCGACGAGTTCCGCGACTACATTCGCGAGCGGGTTGCGATTCTGCCGCGCTTTGTCCAGCAACTCTCTGGCACGCATGCCGGCCCGCTGACCTGGCTGACGTGGGAGCCGGCAGAGTCGTTTGACCCCGACGCCCATATGCATCACGTGACGCTGCCGCCGCCGGGCGGCGAGGTCGAGCTGCTGGACTGGTTGGGGGACTTTTGGTCTCACCGCCTGGATCGTCACCGGCCACTGTGGGAGATGGCGCTGATCGACGGGCTCGAGCGGGGGCGATGGGCGTTGGCGACCAAGACGCATCACTGCTTGGTGGACGGCGTCGGCTCGCTCGACATCGCGCACGTCCTGCTCGACGCCTCTGCGAAGTCCTTGCCGCCGCATTCGCCGCCGCCGCCCAGCGATGAGCAGGCCAGCGAGCACGGCGGTGGCCGCATGTGGCTTTCGCCCGGCTTGGTCTTGCGCGGAGCGCGCGCCGGCGTCGGGGCGGCTCTGCACCCGCGCGAATCGCTCGATCGCGCGCGCGCAGCGGCTGAGCTGATCGTGCGCGAGGAGGTGATCGGAGCTCCGCAGTCGAGCCTGAACGGGCCGATGAGCGCGACGCGCCACTTTGCCACCGTGCGGTTTGACTTGGCCGACATCAAGGCGACGAAGAAGCGTCTTGGTGGCACGGTCAATGACGTCGTGCTCGCGGTCTGCGCGGGCGGACTGCGCCACCTGCTGCTCTCTCGCGGGGATGCGCTGCCGGAGCGAGATCTGCGGGCGCAGGTCCCCGTGAACATCCGCGCGGAGGACCGCGAGCACGCGCTGGGCAACGAGCTGACGTCGTTGTTCGTCGAGCTGCCGGTGACCGAGACGGACCCGATCGAGCGCTACCGTCGCGTCGTCGAGCGCGCGGAGCAGCTGAAGGTCGGCTCGCAACGCGCCGGCGGCAAGGCGATCGTCGACCTGGCCGACATGGGCCCGCCGCTCGCCGGCGCACTGCTCGCGCGCTCGATGTTCGGTGGCACACGCATGTTCAACCTGACGATCACCAACGTCCCCGGGCCCGGGCAGCGGTTGTACGCACTGGGCGCCCCGCTGGTCGAGATTCTTCCGCTCGTACCGCTGTTCGCCGGACACACGATCGGAATTGCGGTCGTCTCCTACGCCGGCCAGATGGTCTTCGGGCTCAACGCCGATCGCACCGCGGCGCCCGACGTGGCGGTGCTCGCGCAGGGCATCGAGCGCTCGTTCTCAGAGCTGCAAGCGCCGAAGACCAAGCGACCGCGGCACCGGCCGGCGGCCCGAGCCGGGTCCTAGACGCGAGTCAGCGCTCTTGCGAGACGGGCCGGCGTATCGCGTCTTTGATGAAGCCGCCCTTGGCCTCGGTGTATCGCAGTCGGTCCGCTTGGAAGTGGTCGGCGAGCGCCCGCTTCAACGCGGCATATTCGGCCGCGAGCTCGGGATCGCATCGCAGGCGATCGCGAAAGCGAAGGCAGTTGTCCAAACCCTCGCGCTGATCGACCAGGTGCAGGTGGTGGGTGCGATGCGAGAGTGTCGGGTAGCAGAGGAAGCGACGATGATTCAGGCCCGTGTTGAACCGTGCGGGCAGGTGGTAGCCGCCCCGCGCCACCAACTCGCTGGCGTGCGCGTCGAGATCGTCGACGAGCGCGATCATGTCGATTACCGGCTTGGCGGCGAGCCCGCGGACGGCGGTGGAGCCGATGTGATGAGTGCGCACGCCAGGCACCAGCGAAGCCAGCCGTTCACGCTCTGACAGGTAGCAGGCACGCCAGGATTGGTCGTATTCGACGACGTTGATCGGTCCGTCCCCAGAGCCTGCGGGGACGGGAGCAGCTTCACACTGCTGATCTCTCAGCATCCGGCTCATCAGACCTACAGTCTCCTCCTCCGACGCGGCGGCTGGGTCTGGGCAACGCCGCGCGCTCGGTGTGGGCAGGTGCGTGACCCCGCTAGCGCTTGCAGCGCGCCGCGAGGACCCCACTCCCACTGTTGCTGTCCACGATCTTCAGGTATGAGGTCATCGGTTCGCTGATGCCCCAGCCGGCCGACCCGCCGGGGACGAGGTAGGACGCGCTCGGATCGTGCGTCTGCTGCGCATGTCTGCTCCGTTCTGGTTGGGTGCCTGACCAGCAAGCTAGAGGCGTCCCGGCAAGCCCCACGCCAGCGTCGGGTTAAGCATTGGCCAAGTCGGTTTCGGGCTCGCGACGACGAGGCTCTTGACGATGTTCAGAGGACGGCGTGCTCGGTAGTTCGTGCGAGACGACGACGGCTTTCTTCGCTGTACGAGCGGTGCAGACGGATCTAGCCTCCCATCATGAGGGCGGAAATCGCCAGCTCGCTGGGGGGTGTGGCCATGAGTGAGCATCTGAGCCCCCTGGACGCCACGTTCCTCGAGCTCGAAGAGGCCGACGAGAGCGCGCACATGCACATCGGGGGGGTCATGGTCTTCGATCCTCTGCCCGGCGGTGGGCCGCCCGCGCGCGAGCAGTTGTGCGAGCACCTTGGCGCTCGCCTGGCGCAGCTGCCGCGATACCAGCAGCGGCTGTCTGAGCCGCACACCGGCGGGCTGTCTTGGCCGGAGTGGGAGGATGACCCGCAGTTCGAGCTTGGCAGGCACATCGGGCGTACAGCACTCCCCGCCCCCGGGGGCTATGAGGAGCTTCAGGAGTGGGCGTCGGGGTTCTTCTCCCAGCGCCTGGATCGTCATCGTCCCCTGTGGGAGATGGCGCTGGTCGAGGGACTCGCCGACGGTCGCTGGGCGCTCGCGCACAAGACGCACCACTGCATGGTCGACGGCGTCGGCTCGGTCGACGTCGGCTATCTGCTGCTCGACACCACGCCGCAGACGCCAGCGGCTGCTCGGTCCTCCGTGGACCGGGCCAGCGGCGCGGGGACGCCTGCCCCGTCGGATGCCGGCCACGCGCGATCGGCCGCCGAGCCGGCCGTCCACGGCCCGCTGGCCTCGCTGGCGCGCGCAACAGCGGGACTGCTGCCGGTTGACACGTTCGTGCGTGCAACGCGGATGGGAGTGCACGGGGCGCTCCATCCACTCGATGCGCTGCGCGACGCCCGCTCGGCGGTCGAGCTGATCGTGCGCGAGGAGGTCAGAGCGGCTCCGCCGACGAGCCTCAACGTGCCGATAGGCACCCGGCGCCGCTTCGATGTCGTGCGCTTTCCGCTGGCGGATCTGAAGGCGATCAAGGGCTCGCTCGGCGGCACGATCAACGACGTCGCGCTCGCCGCCACCGCCAGCGGCCTGCGGGCGCTGCTTCAGTCCCGCGGCGAGCTCTTGCCTGAGGGCGGGCTGCGCGCGATGGTTCCGATGAACGTGCGCGTTGCCGGCGAGCAGCTCGCACTGGGCAACCGGGTCTCGTCGCTGTTCATGGAACTGCCGGTTGCCGAGGCCGACCCGGTGAAGCGCTACGGCGAAACGGTCGCCCGCTCGGCGTCTTTGAAGTCCAGTGGACGACAGGCAGCGGGTACGGCTGCGGTCATCGAGCTCGCCGGGCTGGCCCCGCCGGTGCTCCACGTCGTGGTCGCACAGGCCCTCTACGCGACGCGCCTGTTCAACTTGACGATCACCAACGTGCCGGGTCCGCAGCAGACGCTGTACGCCTTCGGGGCGCCGCTGCGCGAGATCCATCCGCTGGTGCCGCTCGCCGCCGAGCACGCGGTCGGCGTCGCCGTGTTGAGCTATGACGGCGAGGTCGCCTTCGGCGTGGTCGCCGACCGCGACGCCGTGCCCGACCTCGAGGTCCTGCTGAGCGCCCTGCGCGACTCGGTCAAGAAGCTGCTGGCGGCGTCGCGCGCTGAGCAGCCCGCGCCCAAGAAGCGCGCTCGCAAAGGCGCCCGCGGTACGTCCGGCGCTCGCTCGCCCCGCGCCCCGCCCCGGCGCCGGGGCTGAAGCGTGAAGACCGGCGGGAGGGAGTCGACCGCGATCGGCCGGCTGTCGCTCAGGCCGCTGTCGTCCGGCCGACCGCGCGTGACTCCCATCCTAGGCGCCCGCGGATCGCACTGCGGCTCAGCGCGAAGAACACCGCTGCGGTGACCGCGGCCCCGGCGACGGCGTCGGCGAGGAAGTGATTCCCGGTCGCCATCACGGCGAATGTCGTGACGAATGGGTACGCGACGGCGATTGCGCGCAGCGAGCGCCGCCGGGTCATGTGCCAGATGGCGATCGAGCACCAAGTCGCCCACGCGATGTGCAGCGACGGCAGCGAGCACAGCTGATTGGAGTCCAGCGCCGTGGCGCCGAATTGCCAGACGGGCAGGTGGTTGGCGCGCGCGACCAGGTCGACGTAGCCCCCCGACAGCATCCGTGCAGGCGCGACGGGGAAGCTCCAGAAGGCGGCGAGCGCGATCAGGTTGACGATCACCAGCGTCCAGCGCATCACGCCGAGCAGATCCGCGCGCCGCCACCACAGCAACGCGAACACTGCGAGCGTCACGACGATGTGCACGTTTTCATACCAGAACACGACGATCTGGCTGAGCGCGTTGTGGCGCGCCAGCCACGTGTCCAGCGCGTGCTCGGGGTTCAGCTGCAGCGAACGCTCGAGTTCGAGCACGCCCTCGCCGTTTTGCTCGGCCAGCGCCTGGCGAACGGGCGCGAGGTTGTTGATCGCGTCGAACAGCCAGCACAGCCACGCGACGATCAGCAGGTCGAGCAGCAGCCAGAGCTGCTGGCGGCGATCGCGCAGACGATGCGCGAGCGCGGCCTGCGCTGCGGGCCGCCGGCCCGCTGGTTGACTTGCAGCGGCCACGCTTGCGATTAAGCCACAACGCTCGAGCTGGTGCGGCGACTCGCTAGCCTGCCGCGAGATGGCCGACACGAGCACGATCGCCTCGCTGGCCACGGCCGGTGGCACGCTCGTGCTGGCGGTCGCGACGTTTTTCGCCTTCTAGGTCTCGCTGCGCCTGCACGCGCGCGCAGGCGCCGTCAGGGAGAGAACGGCAGCGCTACCGTGGTCGCCTGCCAGGCCGCGCGATCGCCGCTTGCGTCATAGGCGCCTTCCTCGTCGAGCAGAAAGCCCCAGCCCCACCAGATCCCGGCGCCGTTGACGCGGCTGCCGGCGCCGAGCGCATCCGCGAGAGCCCCCGTCGCCGTTTCGATGTTCTCGACGGCGGGGAGGTGCCAGGGATTGGCCGAGTAGGAGGGGAGGATCGGCACGATCCGGCTCGCCGGCGAGGCGTTGGCGGAGTAGTAGGCGAGGCTGTTCTGCATCCACGCCTGATAGGCCGCGACGGTCGTGCTTTCGCTGTCGTAGTAGAGCGGATCGAGCTGCGTGACAAGTTGCGAGACGCGGTTGAGATAGGCCGGCGACCACCGCGATGTCGACGCCGGAGCCGCCACCGAAAGTCGCCCGTGAAAGCCGACGCGCGCGAACATCGCGTCGAGTTCCTCCAGCAGCGAGATGAAGCCGGGCGACGTCGGGTAGGGCTCGAGGTCGAGCTGCACGCCGGACAGGCCAAGGCCCAGTGACGATTCGATCCCGGCGAGGATGTTCGCGCGAGTCGGAGGATCGTCGAGGTTCAGCCCGTTCTTCTTCGTCGCCACCTTGCCGTTGTACACGGCGGTGAGCGACAGGCTGGAAGCGTGCTCGGCGTCATACGCCGCCGCCCGATCCGACCAGCGAACGAGCATCTCACGGTTGTGCTTGGGCACCTTCAGCACGCCGAGCCGTTTGAACTTGGGCATCGCAAAGACCAGCTGGCCGATGCCGTAGGAGTCGACTTCTGCGAGATAGCCGTCGACCTGCGACGCCGGGCGCACGGAGTGAATGAGCCCGTAGGGCATGTAGATCAGCGAGTCCTGCTGGTTGGCGGTCGCGCCCGCCGGCGAGGTCACGGCGAAGGTCGCGGCGAGCAGCATCAGCGTCGTCAGCCAGAGCCGCATCGCCACGCTCGCGCGGAGGGCTCGATCTCCCCGCGTCCAGACCCTCCCCGGCATCGACGGCATGCGCCGACTGTACCGGGACGCATCGTTCGCGCCAAGCCTCTGTGAGCTGAGCGGACGCGCCGGGCTAGTGCATCGCCGGCAGCGAGTGAGCGGCCGAATCGTCTGCCGTGTGCGCGCCGTCGATCAGGAAGCGCTCGAGCGCGTCGGGCGCGAGGGGGCGGGCGAACAGGAATCCCTGGGCGAGGTCGCATCCCTCCAGTTGCAGTTCGCGGACCTGGGTGTGCGCTTCGACGCCCTCGGCGAGCGTCTGCAGGCCGAGCGCTCTACCGAGCTGGATCAGCGTGTGCGTGAGCGCATGCGCCTCGCGCGAGCGCCCCAGGCCCGTGATGAACGTGTGGTCGATCTTCAGCGAGTCGACCGGGAACCGGCGCAGGTAGGCCAGCGAGCTGTAGCCGGTGCCGAAGTCGTCGACTGCGATCCGCACGCCCAGCGCCTTGAGCTCGCCGAGCAGCCTTGCAGTGCTGTCCGGCTTGCGCATCAGCACCGTCTCGGTGATCTCGAGCGTCAGCTCGCCGGCGCCGAGCCCGCTGTCGCGCAGGCATTCGCGCACCTCGCCGACGAACTCCGGTCGCTCGAGCTGGCGGGCGGAGACGTTGACGGCGATTGTCAGGCGGTGACCCTTGGCGTGCCACGCGGCACCCTGCGCGCACGCCTGGCGCAGCACCCAGCGACCGATCGGGACGATCATGCCGTTCTCCTCGGCGATCGGGATGAACGCGTCGGGCAAGATCACGCCGTCTCTCGGATGGCGCCAGCGCAGCAGCGCCTCGACGCCCACGACCCGGTTGCTCTCCAGGTCGAGCATCGGCTGGTAGACGAGGAAGAGCTCGTCGTTCTGCAGCGCGCCGGCCAGATCGAGCTCGAGGTGCATGCGGTCGTCGGCCGCGGTCTGCATCCCCGAGTCGAACATCGCGTAGCCGTTCTTGCCCATGGCCTTGGCCTTGTACAGCGCAAGATCGGCGTCCTGCAGCAGATCCTCGGCCGTCGCGGGCAGCCCGGTCGCGATGCCGATGCTCGCCGTGACGGTCGCCGGCCCGCGGGCCGGCTCGGGCAGCTCGATCGGCTGGCGCAGCACGTCGAGAATCCGCTCGGCGACCAGTTCGGGCGAGGCGTTTGTGCCGGTCGAGTCGATCAGCATCACGAACTCGTCGCCACCGAGGCGCCCGACGGTGTCGTTGTCGCGCAGGATCGTCTTCAGCCGCGCGCCCACCTGGCGCAGGACCTCATCTCCCGCGAGGTGTCCGAAGCGGTCGTTGACCTGCTTGAAGCCGTCGACGTCCACGAACAGCGCGGTGACCGCGACGTCCAGCCGCCGCGCCCGGGCGAGGGTCTGCTCCGCTCGGTCGAGCACAAGGGCGCGGTTGGGCAGATCGGTCAGCGGGTCGTGCAGCGCGCGGTAGGCGAGCTCGCCGGTCTTTTCCCCGACCAGGCTCCAGGCGCGCTGGCGCGAGGTTGACAGCACCCGATAGACAAGGAACACCAGCAGCGTGATCAGCAGGCCGAGGATCAACGCGAGCGCGCCCTGTCTGTCGGCGGCCAGTGGGTGGTCGGCCGTTCCCGTGGTCGCCAGCAGCCAGCCTTCGCCCAGCTCGCGCCGCTGGAAGTAGCCGGAGGCGCTGACCCGCAGCGGCACGCCCGCGCGGCCGACCAGTGCCAGCGAGCTTCCGCGGTTTCGGTGGTACAGCGCAAGCGTCAGCGAGCGATGTCCGGCGAGCAGCGAGCGGACCAGGGCGTTGCTGTCGAAGGAGAGGGCGACCGCACCGGTGAACGCCGCCTGACGCTCCAGACGCGTCGTGATCGGGGCGCCGCGTCTGTACACGGCTTGGCCGACGGCGATCAGCGAGAAGCCGGGAACCGGGGTGACGATCGTCGAGCCCCCGGCGGCCTCCGCGCGAAACAGCGCCGCGAACGGCGATCGGCCGATCCCCGGGAGCGTGGGTGCGCAGTAGTCGAGCAGTGGCGGATACAGGCTGGATGCCGAGGATGGGCCGACGATCGCGCGCGCCAGGCAATAGACCGGGCGCTTGCCGGCGGGGACGATGTGAAATCCGCCCACGAGCAGCTTGCGAAATGCGGGGTCGGCTCCGGCTTGACGGCGAAAGGCCGGCAGGCCAGCGGCGGAGACCGGCTGTATCAAGGCAGCGACCGCCGCGGGCGCGGTCGTGACGCCGCGCTGCAGCTGTCGGTACCACTCTTGAAAACGCGAATCGCCCGCGCTGGGCTCCATCGTCGCGATCGCTCGCAGAGCGCGGATCAGACCGACGTCCGCGTTCAGTTTCGCGTCGAGCGTACGGCTGAGATCCGTCGCTGTCGAGGCGAACGCGTTGCGGTTGGCGTCGCGAGCGTTCGCGCGCCAACGATCGGCGACGAGCGCGGAGGCGGCCAGACCGACGATCACGATGAGCGCGCCGATTGCGGTCGTTCGAGCTTGGGCAGAGAGCCTGCGCCCCCGCACTCGGGGAAAGCGCAAACGAGGATGCGGCCGCAGTCGCGGGCTGTGCATCAGCGGACCAGCTTCATGCAAATGCCATCGCCAGCTCCCGGGCGGGCCTTGAGCAGGCGCGAGAAGCTTGGCCAAACGCCGTCTCGGCGACCGTCGGGCGGGCATCCACACCGGCAGGCTTGCCGGGCTGACTCGCTCAACGACTGCCGGTGAGGCCGGCGATGGTTTCGACCGAGCCGACTTGCTCAGCGACCGCCGGTCAGGCCGGCGCTCGCTTCGACCGGCAAGCGAGCCTCACGGCAGATCGGCGGAACGCTGGCTTCGTCGGTGAACACCGGGGCCATCACGCTGCCGGGTGTGAGTGAGTGCTGGTGACCGAGCAGGTGGCCCATCTCGTGAACCACGGTCAGGCAGAACATGTTCCAATCGCCGGCCTGTTCGGCCTGTGTCGGCCATTGCCAGCGGGCGAGCGAGATCGCGCACTGCGTGTAGCTGCTCGCCGGGGCCTGCAGGTTGTTTGGCCCGAGCGAGGATTCGAAGGTGACCCAGCCGTCGGTCGTGGCGTCCATCCCGGCGGCGAGCGGTTGATCGGCCTGCACCGAGACCTGCCCGCCGCAGGGCACCGTGCCCCAATAGCGCTCGGCGAGCGTTGTGGCGAGCCTGGCCGGGTCGCGGGAGGCGAGCTTCTCCATCGCCGCGCGTCTAGCGCGAACGTGACCTGCCTTCGCCGCGGTGCCGTTGCGCTGGGGGGTGCGCCCTGCCTGAGCCTCGGCCGCCGCGGGGAGCAGCAGCATCGCTGAGAGCCAGGCGCTGAGCAGAAGACGAGCCACCTCTCGCATGCTCGGTCGATGCGCGGCGTGATTCGTCCTCCCGAACGGGGGATCTTCGGGCAATTGAGGGGGGAGTTGGGGGGGAGGCGGAACTCACCCATTGGCTTCGCGCTGCCGATGGGAGGCTATGCGCCCGCTCGCTCCCGGCTCACCCGCGCCAACAACGCCCATCACCATCGTCGTCGGGCGCTTTGACGACCTGTTCGCCAGGGGCCTGCGCGAGCTTCTCAGCGGAGATCACAGCCTTGCGGTCGTGGCCGAGGACATCGAGCAGAGGCGGATCTCGGTGGTCCTGCGTGCGCATCGTCCCGACGTCGCGATTCTCGACGTTCGCGCTCTCGTCAAGCTCGCCGAGGTGCGCGAGCTCAGCGTCGCCTATCCCGCGACTCGCCTGGTCCTGCTGGCCGACGAGCTCTCGAGCGTCGAGTGTGCGCAACTGCTCGCGTTCGGTGCGAGCGCCTGCCTGGGACGGGACACGCAGGCGCGCGACGTGCTCAACGCGATACACCTGGCCTCGCGAGGACTCAAGGTGGTTCCTCGCTCCCCGAGCTCGGATGGCGGATCGATCGCCGGCGGGCAGTTGCTGACACGGCGCGAGGCCGAAGTGCTCCCGCTGCTGCAGCAGGGCGCCACCAACTCGCAGATCGCCCGCGAGCTGCAGGTGGGCGTGGAGACGGTCCGTACGCATGCGCGCAACATCTACCGCAAGCTCGGTGTCTCCTCTCGCAACCAGCTCGCCGCTCCGCGTGTCCTGGATCGTCAGGATCCGCCGAGCCCGGAGACTCGCAAGCCACGGCGTCGAGCAGCCGGTCGCACGCCGCGCCCGCGACGCGGCCACGACGCACGCCACCGCTGAGGCGCGAATTCAGGTGAACTGAGGCGCGAATTCCGGTGAATTCTGCGCTAGACGTTCGATTGAGCTGCGGGCTTGCGGCTAACGCTGGGGCGGCAAACGGTCGGGTTACATAACGGGTCGACCAGGCCGGGGAGCCATTCCCTTCCTATCGCGGCGCCCAGCGCCGCAGTGAGGAGACGCCAATGACTACAGGCGTCCCACCGAAGCACGAGTCGCTCACGGGCGACTCCCTCGCAGTAAGCCGGCGTCCTCGCTTGCGGGCAGACGCCAGGACGTTGCGAATCGCCCTTCTGGCGTTTGCGGGCCTGCTCTCGAGCATGCTGCTCGCCACCAGCGCAACGGCAGCACCCGCGACCGTCGGCCTGGGAACGGCCGCCAGCTTCTCGGTGCTGGGCGGCTCGACGATCACGAACACCGGGCCGACGACGATGTTCGGCGACCTCGGGCTCGCTCCCGGCTCATCGGTGACAGGCGCTCCGCACGTGCTCGGCCAGACGCACGTGAGCGACGCGGTCGCGATCGAAGCCAAGAATGCCCTGACCACCGGTTACAACGATGCGGCCGGGCGCCCGAGCGAAGGCTCGGCCGGGACCGACCTCGCCGGGCAGACGTTCACCGCCGGCGTTCGCACCGCCAGCAGCTCGCTGCTGCTCTCCTCGGGAAGCGTGATCCTCGACGCCCAGGGCGACCCGAACGCGGTGTTCATCTTCCAGATCGGCTCGACGCTGATCACCGGCTCGAACACGACCGTCCAGCTGATCAACGGCGCGCAGGCGTGCAACGTCTTCTGGCAGGTCGGATCGTCGGCGACGCTGGGCACCGGCACGCGCTTCGTCGGCACGGTCATGGCCGCGGAAACGATCACCGCGAACACGGCCGCGACGATCCACGGCAGGCTGCTTGCGCAGACCGCCGCGGTGAACCTGGACACGAACACGATCACGCAGTCCAACTGCGCGATCGGTGCCACGGAAACGGCGACACCGGAAGAAACGGCCGCGCTGGAAGGGACGGCGACCGGCGGAGGGTCGACAACCGGCACAACGACCACGACAGCCGTCACACCGACCACAGCCGTACCGGTCACCACGTCTGCAGTGACCCCCGCGCCCGCATCGAAATCGACGGTGAACAGCAGGCGCGCGGCCGCCCGCCGGGCCGCCATTCGGCGCGCTCGTCGCGCCGCTGCGCGCCGCCGTGCTCGCAGGGGCGCATCGATCCGACGCACGCAGGCGCGGCCGGTCCGCCCAAACGTGCGGGGCTCGTTCACGGGATGAGCGCTATCGCTCGGGGTCCGGGCGACGCCTGCGTCGCCCGGACGTCCGTGCCGCCACGACGATGACCATCGACACATCAGCCAACTTCGAGGCCGGTCCGTCCGGCCTGCCAGGAGGCTCTCGAGCGCTCGCGGCATCGCTGCTCGCGGCGAGCGTGCTTTGCCTGCTCGGCATCGCCGCCTGGCCTGCGCCAGGGGCTTGGGCCTCGGGCCACGCCCGCGTTCGCGCGACCGAGGAAGGGGCGGTCCTGCTCACCGGGCATCGCGTGTATAGCCGGCCCCAGGCCGGCTCGCGGGTGCTGCTCACGGTGCCCGCTCTGCGACCGATGACCGGCGAGCGGACCACGCTGCCGGTGATCAGGCGCGCCACCGGCGCCGGTGGGCGGAGCTGGCTTCGGGTGATGCTGCCCGGACGCCCCAACGGGTCGAGCGGCTGGATCTCCCGGAAGGGCACCCGCCCGCTTGTCACCGGCTGGCATCTCGTCGTCAATCTCGGCGCGCGCCGAGTGACCGTCTACCGGCACGGTCGCGTGCTGCGACGGTTTCGCACGGTCGTGGGAGCGCCCTCGACGCCGACGCCGACCGGCAGCTTCTTCGTCGAGGAGACGTTGCAGACGCCCGCAGGCGAGCCCGGCGGTCCGTTCGCCCTGGCGCTCAGCGCGCGTTCAGACGTACTGCAGGAATTCGAAGGCGGTCCTGGCCAGATCGCGATGCATGGGCGCGACAACCTCGGAGGAACGCTCGGGGCCGCCGAATCGCATGGCTGCATGCGGCTCGCCACTGCGAGCATCGACTGGCTGGTCAAACGGATCGGCCCGGGCGTTCCAGTGACGATCTACCCGAGCTGAGCCGCCGACGCTCGCACGGCGGACGCCGCCCGGGCGCTCATTTGACACGGGTCGGCGGGTCGGTTGCCGAGAGCTGGCCGGGAAGATTGATCTCCACCCCGGGCGGCGGATCGACGTGTCCGGCGAGCAACGGGTCGTCGGTGGCGTTCATCCACGACTGCATCCGTCCTTGAAGATCCGCCAACACATCGGCGTAGCCGGGATCATCAAAGAGGTTGTTTGCCTCGTTGGGGTCGAACAGCAGGTCATAGAGCTGCTCTTTGGCGATCTCGCGATCGGCCCAGCCGTTGCGCAGGAGCAGGTCCTTGCTCGGCCCGTCGTCGGTGTTGGGCAGAACCGGCGTGCGCCGGTCGCCCCATCGGCGGATGTACTTGTGACGCGTCGTGCGCACGGCGCGCTGGGGCTCATAGGCGGCGTGCCAGGTCGAGCCGGCGAAGATCTCCTGGCGCGCCTGGGCGACCTCGCCGCGCAGCAGCGCCATCAGCGAGACGCCCTGCAGGAACGGCGGACGCGCGATCCCGAGGTAGTCGCAGATCGTCGGGTAGATGTCGATGTGCGAGACCAGTCCGTCGTGCACGCGGCCACCGCCGAAGGGCTCGGGACCGCTGAGGATCAGCATCACGCCGAGACCACGGTCGTACAGGGTCGCCTTCGCGCCCGGAAACGGCATCCCGTGATCGGTCGTGAAGATCACCAGCGTCTCGTCGGTCAGGCCCGCGCCGTCGAGCGCGTTGAGCACCACTCCCACTCCGTGGTCCAGCGAGCGCGCGCTGGCCTTGAAGGCGGCGACGTCCGCACGCACCTCGGGCGCGTCGGGGAGGTTGTTGGGCGGCTTTGAGTACTGCACGTCGCGCAGCGAGCCGGGGCCGAGAAATTCACGGTGGGTCTCAAAGAAGCCGACCGACATGAACAGCGGCCGCTCGCGCGGGCGGCTGAGCACCTCCATCGCCAGCGGCGCCACCGACTCGACATGGGTCGTCGGCACCTTGATCACCTCGTCGTAGCCGATCGCCTCGGGCTCCTTGGAGATGTGCTGCTCGCCGATCAGCACCGACGTGTACCCGACGTCGCGCAGGGTATGCACGATGTGATGACCGTAGTCACGCAGCGACCAGCCGCGATGGGCCAGGCCGAGCATTCCGTTGGACTGGCCGTACTGGCCGGTGAGCAGGCACGCGCGGCTGGCCGAGCACGTCGGCGCCGCGCAGAAGGCCTCGCGAAACAGCACGCCGCGGTCGGCGAGCGCCTGGACGTTGGGCATCGGCACCGGCTCGCCGTAGGGCTGGATGTAGCGCCCCGTGTCGTGTGAGTGCAGATAGAGGATGTTCGGCCTGGTCGTCATGTCCAATTGTAAATTCTCACTTATATGACTGGTTGAGTGAGTAACCTTCGCCTGCGCGATGAAGCCGATGCTCTCCTACCTCGTCTGCGCCACGCCGCGAAGCGGCAGCACACTACTCTGCCACGAGCTCGACCAGACCGGCTTGGCAGGGCACCCGCAGGAGTACTTCGAGGCGCTGCGGCGCTCTGGCGTCCCGCGCCGCCCGCACGAGTACTTCGACCCCGCCAGGCACCCGAACATCGTCGAGCGGCTCGCCTTCCGCGAGATGCTCGAGGGGGCGCCCAAGCCCAACCCGCTGTGGCGTCCAGACACCTACGACCAGTACCTGGCGTGGGCACTGCAGGAGGGGACGACGCCCAACGGTGTGTTCGGCGCGAAGCTCATGTGGGGCTACCTCGGCGACTTCGCCGAGCTCCTGCGCGGGATCGACGGGATGGCCGGCAGGCCGCTGGGGGAGCTGCTCGCGCGCGCCTTTCCCGGCCTGCGCTACGTGCAGATCACGCGCCGCGACAAGGTCCGCCAGGCGGTCTCGCTGTGGAAGGCCGTGCAGACGCAGGCGTGGCAGCACGAAGCCGGCACCGACGCCGATGCGGGCGCCGGGCGCATGCCCGATCCAGTCTTCTCCTTCCGCGCGATCAACTACCTGATGCGCCAGCTCACCGCGCACGACGCCTCGTGGGACGCCTTCTTCCTCGGCCTCGGCTACGAGCCGCTGAAGATCACCTACGAGGAGCTCGCCGAGAGCACCGACGCGGTGGTGCGCAGCGTGCTCGATCATCTCGGGATCGTTGCGCCCTCAGACCTGCAGACCGGCGCGCCGCGCCTCTCGGTGCAGGCCGACGAGATCTCCGAGCTGTGGGTCGCACGCGTGCTCGAGCACCTCGAGGCGCTCGAGGCTCCCGAGCCCGTTTGAGTAGGCTGGCGCCATGCGAGCGCATCACGTGCACATCGAGCACGACTTCGCCAAGCCGCCGGAGCGGATCTTCGCCTACCTGGCAGAGCACGAGAACCTGGCCGAGGTGTTCGGCGCGAAGGTCACGCGCCTGCGCGACGGCGAGGCCGGCGAGCGCAACGGCGTCGGCTCTGCGCGCAAGCTGCAGATCGGCCCGCTGCCGCCGTTTGAGGAGACCGTCACGGAGTTCGTCGTGCCGCAGCGCATCGTCTATCGCATCACCAAGGGGAGCCCGCTGCGCGGTCATCTCGGCACGATGACCTTTGCGCCCACGCCGGGCGGGACGCGCTTCGTCTACGACATCCGCATCGCATCGCCGATCCCCGGCCTGGCGCCGATCGTCTGTGCATCGCTGACGCGCTCGATCTCGCGCTCGCTGGCCGGGGTCGAGCGCGACGCCTGAGGCGCCGCGAACGCCAAGCTACCGCGTCCTATGCTCGAGACCGATGTGCGGGCGCTACACCAACACGGCCGGGGTGCAGGAACTCAACGAACGCTTCAAGGTCCCGTTTCCCGGAGAGCAGGGCACGCACCGCTACAACATCGCGCCGACCGAAGAGGTGCTCGCGATCGTCTCGCCCAAGGGCGAGCCCGAGGCGCGCCTGCTGCGCTGGGGGCTGATCCCACCGTGGGCGAGCGACCGCAAAGGCGCCTACAAGATGATCAACGCAAAGCTCGAGACGGTCACCAGCAGACCGGCCTTTCGCGCGCTGATACCGAAGGGCTCGCGGCGCGCGCTGCAGGTCGCCGACGGGTACTACGAGTGGCTGAAGCCCGAGCGCCGCGACGCGCCCCGCCAGCCATTCCTGTTCCGCGTGGACGGGGGCGTGCCGTTCGCCTTCGCGGCGCTGTGGACGCCGGCCAAGGTTGACGGGCAGTGGCTGCACAGCATCGCGCTGTTGACGTGTGACTCCGCGCCCAACCGCGTCGCCGCGGCGATCCACGACCGCATGCCGGTGGTGCTCGCCGACCGCGCCGCACAGCAGGCCTGGCTCGACGACCGCCTCGACGCCGACGAAGCGCTCGCGCTTTGCGGCGCATTGGCGGAGTCGCGCCTGTCCGCCTCGCCGGCCAATCCGGCCGTCAACAAGCCCGACCCCGACGCCGAGGGACCTGAGCTGCTGCGCGCGCCGGTCTGAGCGAATTGGTCGCCCGCGGCGCCTGACCGGCCACCTTCGCCGCATCGAGCTACACGGCCGGCAGACGGTACTTGCGCGTCTTTGGGCAGCGCTCCAGCAGCCCGAGTTCGACGAGCGTCAGCGCGTAGCGGTGGGCCGTGCTGGGGCTCATGCCGAGATCGTTTGCCAACTCCACGATCCCGCGCTCGGCGCCGTCGGGGCCGAAGCCGGCCAGCAGCGAGAAGCCGCGCAGCAGTGAGCGCGACAGCCGAGGATCGTCGGCGTCGCCGGACAGGAAGTCGCCGCGCACGCCTGTCTGGCCCGCGCTCGCCGTGTCGTGCGGCTGGCCGTTGCCGTTGTCGCGCGTTCGCGCGAGCGAGTTGGCGACCAGTGCGGCGATGCTCGGCGCGTGGCCGTGCGATGCGGCGCGGACGACGGAATCGACCTGCGTCGGTGATAAGGCGATCGTGATCGGGGCCGGCTCGCGGTCGGGCATGCGGTTATGTTCGCATATGCAGACGATCGTCTGCATGAGTGTTTCTCAATAGGCAGCCCGCCGATTGCTGGCCGGAGATCCGGTTGCACGTGCAATCATTGTCTCGATGGGTCAGATCTCGATCACGCACTTCAGCGATCCCGGCTGTCCGTGGGCCTACTCGGCCAGCCCCGCGCTGGCCGTCCTGCGCTGGCGCTACGGCGCACAGCTTGACTGGCGGATGGTCACGATCGGACTCTCCGAGGATCCCCAGCGCTACGTCGAGCGGGGCTATACGCCGACGCGCATGACAGTCGGCAACCTCGGCTTTCGTCGCTACGGCATGCCGTTCGGCGCCGAGCCGCGCGCGCGTGTGGCCGCGACGGCGCGCGCCTGTCGCGCGATCGTCGCCACCGGCCTGCTCGACCCCGGGCGCGAGCACGACGCCCTGCGCGCGCTGCAGTTCGGCTGGTTTACGACCACGCTCGTGCTCGACGAGGACGCCGACATCGCGACTGCGCTGGAGCGCGCCGGGGGATTGGACGTTGCGGCGATTGTCGCGGCGATCGACGACGAGCGCACGATCGAGCGGTATGAGGCCGACAAGGCGCTTACGCGCACGGCCGCCGGCAGCCCGACCGACTTCCAGGGCAAGGCGCGCCAGACCGATGGCCCGGTTCGCTACTCGGCTCCGTCGCTGGTCTTCGAGAGCGACGGCCGGCGTCTGGAGGCGGGCGGCTTTCAGGGCATCGAGGCATACGACGTGCTGATCGCCAACCTCGACCCGACGCTCGCGCGCGAGGCCCCGCCGGAGAGCCCGCTTCAGGCACTCGAGCGCTTCCCCGGTGGGCTCGTCACCCAGGAGGTCGCGGCGATCATGACGCACAACAACCAGCTGCCCGATCGCCCAGCCGCCGAGCGGGCGCTGGTCGAGCTCGTCGGGTCGGGCGTGGCCACGCGCACGTCGCTCGGCGACGACGCCCTCTGGCAGCTGGCCTGAGCTGCGCGCGCACGTCGCGCGTTGCGCTTGCGCCGTGCGCCGCCCGCGTCACGGCGCGCCGGGCGGATAGCCTGCAGCGCTGAGATGACGCTCACGGTGACACTCCCCGATGGCAACGCGCTGGAGCTTCAGGACGGCGCGACCGGCGCCGACGCGGCCGCGTCGATCGGTCCCGGGCTCGCGCGCGCGGCGCTTGCCGTCGAGGTCAGCCACCCGGAGGCGGGCGAAGCGCCCGAGCTGCGCGATCTGTCGCGCCCACTGCCCGACGGTGCGTCGCTGGCGATCGTCACCAAGAAGGACGGTGAGAAGGCGCTGGAGCTGATCCGCCACGACGCCGCCCATCTGCTCGCCGAGGCCGTGCTCGAGCTCTACGGCGGCGTGAAGATATCGATCGGCCCGCCGATCGCCGATGGCTTCTACTACGACTTCGAGTTCCCCGAAGGGGTGACGATCTCCGAGGCCGACTTCCCACGGATCGAAGCGCGCATGCGCGAGCACGCCAAGGCCGCAGAGCCCTTCCAGCGGCGCGACGTCTCTCCCGCCGAGGCACGCGAGCGCTTCGCCGCCGAGGCGCAGGACTACAAGGTCGAGCTGATCGACGACCTGGTCAAGAACGCGCCCGCCGATCGACCGCTGCAGAGCGTCTCGCTGTACAGCAACGGCCCGTTCACCGATCTCTGTCGCGGTCCGCACGCGCCGAGCACGAAGTCGGTCGCTGCGTTGAAGCTGCAGTCGGTCGCCGGCGCCTACTGGCGCGGGGACTCCGACCGCACGATGCTCACGCGCATCTACGGCACGGCGTTCTTCTCCCAGGACGAACTGCAGCAGCACCTGGCGCGAATCGAGCTGGCCAAGGCGCGCGACCACCGCAAGCTGGGGCGCGAGCTCGGGCTGTTCATGTTCTCCGAGCTGTCACCCGGAAGCCCGTTCTGGAAGCCGGCCGGGATGGCGATCTGGAACTCGCTGACCGAGCTGTGGCGCAAGGAGAACCTCGCGCGCGGATATCGCGAGGTGAAAACGCCGATTCTCTACGACGTCGAGCTGTGGAGGCAGTCCGGGCACTGGGACAAGTACAAGGACAACATGTACTTCACCGACGTCGAGGATCGCCCGATGGGCCTGAAGCCGATGAACTGCCCGGCGCACATCCAGATCTACAACGACGAGCGCCACTCCTATCGCGACCTGCCGGTGCGCTACTCAGAGGCGGGCCTGGTGCACCGCCACGAGGCCAGCGGCGTGCTCCACGGGCTGCTGCGGGTTCGCCACATCACCCAGGACGACGCGCACATCTTCTGCACCGACGAGCAGGTCGAGTCAGAGGTCGTGCAGTGCCTGCGCTTCGGCTTTGACCTGTACCGGCTGTTCGGCTTGCAGCCGCGCCTGGAGCTCTCGACAAGGCCCGAGCAGCGCATCGGCAGCGACGAGATGTGGGACCGTGCCGAGGCGGCGCTGGCCGGCGCGCTGGCGTCCGAGGGCCTGGAGTACGAGCTGAACCCGGGCGACGGAGCCTTCTACGGGCCGAAGATCGACCTGCACATGACCGATTCGCTCGGTCGCTCGTGGCAGTTGGGAACAGTTCAGCTGGACTACTCGATGCCCGAGCGCTTCGATCTGCTCTACACCGGCGCCGACAACACCGAGCACCGGCCGGTGATGATCCACCGCGCGCTGCTCGGCTCCTTCGAGCGCTTCATCGGCATCATGCTCGAGCACTACGGCGGCGAGCTGCCGCTGTGGCTCACCCCGGTTCAGGCGATCGTTCTGCCGGTCTCCGATCGCTTCAACGACTACGCGGCGGCAGTGCGCGACGAGCTGCGCGACGACGGCGTGCGCGTCGAGCTCGACGACCGCAACGAGTCGGTCGGGCGAAAGATCCGCGAGGCCGAGCTGCGCAAGGTGCCGTACATGCTCGTCGTGGGCGAGCGCGAGCAGAGCGAGGGCGCGATCTCCGTGCGCGAGCACCGTGGCGGAGATGCCGGCTGCACGACGGTGAGAGAGTTCTGCGAGCGCCTACACGGACAGCTATACTCTCCCGCGTTGAAGCCCCGCAAAACATCAGAGCGCGACGCCTAGCAGCCGCTTGACGCGCGTTCACACGGATAGATAGTGCCGGTTCCCCGCAGGTTCGACCGGCGCCCGCCCGAGCGGGACACGACGAGGATCAACGAGCGCATACGCGTTCCGGAGGTTCGGCTGATCGACGACGAGGG
The DNA here is from genome assembly GCA_017882375.1 of Solirubrobacteraceae bacterium. GTDB lineage: Bacteria > Actinomycetota > Thermoleophilia > Solirubrobacterales > Solirubrobacteraceae > Palsa-744. Next base: position 19,790 of record JADGPP010000027.1, read on the forward strand.
CAACCAGGTCGGCGTGCTCAAGACGCCCGACGCGCTCGTCTTCGCCCAGGAACGCGACCTCGACCTCGTCGAGGTCGCCCCGGAGGCGCGCCCGCCGGTGTGCCGCGTGCTCGACTACTCCAAGTACAAGTACGAGCAGGCGCAGAAGGTCAAGCAGGCGCGCAAGCACCAGCAGCAGATCACCGTGCGTGAGATCAAGTTCCGCCCGAAGATCGCCGAGCACGACTACGACACCAAGAAGCATCACGTCGAGCGCTTCCTGCGCCACAAGGACAAGGTCAAGGTGACGATCATGTTCCGCGGGCGCGAGGTGACGCACCCCGAGCGCGGCACGGCGATTCTCGATCGCCTCGCCGAGGAGCTCGCCGAGCTCGGCGTCGTCGAGCAGCGCCCGATTCAGGAAGGGCGCAACATGACGATGATGATGGCGCCGTCCAAAGCCGTCCTGTCCGGCAAAGCCGACGCCGGCGAGGCCGCGGACGAGGTGTTCCCCGCGGGCGAGGCCGGCGACGTTGCCGCGACCGCGCTGGCGTCTCCGCTCGACGAGGAGGCGGTGCAGGCGGTCGAGACTGCCGAGGCTCGCGCGGCCTCAGGCGGCGGTGCTGTCGCCCCCGCCGATACGGGTCCTGGCGACGACGATGCCTCGGTGAGCGCCGAGCAGCCGCCCGGCGAGCAGGCCTCTGGCGATACCGCGGATGCCTCCGCGGACACCGCCGTGTCATAATCGTTCGCTCGCGATCATGCCCAAGATGAAGACCCACTCCGGCGCGAAGAAGCGCTTCAAAGTCACCGGCACCGGCAAGGTGCGCGGCCGGCACCCCTTCACGAGCCACATCCTCGAGAAGAAGTCGCCGAAAAAGAAGCGCGCTCTCGGTGGGCCGAAGATCATGAGCGACCACGACACGCCGCGCATCAAGCGGATGCTGGGGGTGGGCAAGTGACCAGGGTCAAGCGCTCCGTTCACGCGCGCAAGAAGCGCCGCGCGACGCTCGAGCTGACGAAGGGCTTCCGCGGCGAGGCGCACTCGAACTACAAGCGCGCCAAGGAGGCGTTGATGAAGGCGGACGCCTACGCCTACCGCGACAGGCGCAACCGCAAGCGTGACTTCCGCCGGCTGTGGATCACGCGCATCAACGCAGCCGCCCGCGTCAACGGCATGAGCTACTCGCAGATGATGCACGGCCTGAAACTGGCCGGTGTGGAGCTCGACCGCAAGGTGCTCGCGGACATCGCCGTCCGCGACGCCGACACCTTCCGACGTTTTGCCGAGGTCGCCCGCGAGGCGTCGGCTGCCTGACCCGGCAATCGACATCGAAGCCTCCCGGGCGCCGTTCTGAAAACAGGACGGCGCTTTTTTTATGTCTGAAGCAGCGCCCGCAGCCCGACGAATTCGATGACACACATCACTTCACCGCAAAATCCTCGCCTGAAGGCCGTCAAGCGCCTGGCGACCCGGCGCGAGCGCGAGCGCGCGGGACGCTTCGCGGCCGAGGGCGAGGACCTCGTGCTCGCCGCCGCACAGGCCGGGCGGGCGCTGGTGGAGGGCTATCGCGTGGCCGGCTCGCAGATCGGCGGCGCGGCGTTTCACGACGTCGAGCCGGCGGCGCTGGCGGCCGCGTCGACGCTCGGCTCGGGCACGCGCGCGATCGGCGTCTACGAGCAGCGCTGGGGCGCTCCCGCAGGTCCGCTGTGCGTCTACCTGCACGGCGTCGGCGACCCGGGCAACGTGGGCACGATCGTCCGCTCCGCGCAGGCCTTCGGCGCCTCGTGCGTGGCGCTCGGGCCGGGCTGCGCGGACCCGCACTCGCCGAAGGCCGTGCGCGCGAGCATGGGCGCGATCTTCTCGGTGACGCTCGCGCGCGTCGACGATGTCGGCGAGCTCCCAGGCGAGCGTGTCGCGCTCGTCGCCGACGCGCCGCAGGCGCTGCGCGGCGCCGGCGGCGACGGCGCGGCCGGCCCGCTCACGCTGCTGGTCGGCGCCGAGCGCGACGGTCTGCCGGCGCAGATCGTCGCGGCGTGTGCGCGCAGCGCGCGCATCCCGATCGCCTCGGAGTCGCTGAACGCCGCGATGGCGGCGACGGTGGCGCTGTATGAGGTGACGCGTGGCGGCGACCGCGCCCCCTCCTCATCTAGGGTCCGGGCGTCATGATCGAGCGCATCGCAGAGCTGCGGGGCCAGGCCGAGGCGGAGATCGCCGCGGCGGGCTCGGCCGAGGCGCTACAGGAGCTGCGCGTGCGCTACCTCGGGCGCAAGGCCGAGCTGCCGCAGATGCTGCGCGGCGTCGCCCGGCTGGCGCCCGAGCTGCGCGGCGCGGTGGGCAAGGCCGCAAACCAGGCGCGCCAGGCGCTCGACGCGCTGATCGAGCAGCGCAGCTCACAGCTCGGCGGCGAGGAGCTGCATGAGCGCCTGCGCGCCGACCGCGTCGACGTGACGCTGCCCGGAGCGCCGGCGCAGCCGGTCGGCCGCCTGCACCTGCTGACGACGATGCGCCGCGAGCTGGAAGACATCTTCCTCGGCCTCGGATTCACCGTGATGGAGGGGCCGGAGATCGAGAGCGTCCACTACAACTTCGACGCGCTCAACCACAGCCCGACGCACCCCGCGCGGGCGCGCACGGACACCTTCTACATCGCCCGCCCGGACCTGTTGGCGCCGTCCGAGCCGCGCCCGGGCCAGCCGCCCTCGCCGCTGGCCGCCGAGGAGCTCGTGCTGCGCACGCACACCTCGCCGATGCAGGTGCGCGCGATGGAGGCCCACCCGCCGCCGCTGTACGTCGTGATTCCCGGCCGCGTCTACCGCCCCGACTCCGACGCGACGCACACGCCGCAGTTTCACCAGATCGAGGGCCTGGCCGTTGACGAGGACATCACGCTGGCCGATCTGAAGGGAACGCTGTTGATGTTCGCGCGCGCGGTCTTCGGCGATCGCCGCGACGTGCGCCTGCGCCCGCACTTCTTTCCCTTCACCGAGCCCAGCGTCGAGGTCGACGTGTCGTGCTTTCACTGCGCGGGCAGCGGCTTCCTGCGCGACGGTGCGCGATGCCCCCTCTGCAAGGGCGAGGGGTGGTTGGAGGTGCTCGGCGCCGGCGAGGTCGATCCGAACGTCTATTCCCACGTGCCGACAAGTGAGGCCAACGCGCCCGGCTATGACCCGGAGAAGGTCCAGGGCTTTGCCTGGGGCATGGGCGTCGAGCGCATCGCGATGCTCAAGCACGGCGTGCCCGACCTGCGCCTGTACTACGAAAACGATCTCAGGTTCCTGGAGCAGTTCTGATGCGCGTCCCGCTGACATGGCTGCGCGAATACTGCGACCCGCCGCTGGACGTGCGGGCGATCGAGCAGCGCCTGACGCTGACCGGGACGAAGGTCGAGGCGATTCACCGTCACGGCGTGCCGGATGTGGAGGGATTCGTCGTCGGCCACGTGCTCGATGTGCAGCCGCACCCCGACGCCGACCGCCTGCGCGTGTGCACCGTGGACCTCGGCGCAGCGCAGGGGGAGGGGCCCGCGACGATCGTCTGCGGCGCGCCGAACGTCGCGACCGGCCAGACCGTCGCCGTGGCGCAGCCCGGAGCGGTGATGCCCGACGGGACCAAGCTCGAGCGCGCGAAGCTGCGCGGGGTCGTCTCCGAAGGGATGATCCTCGCCGAGAACGAGCTGGAGATCGGCACGGGTGGAGAGGGCATCCTCGTGCTCGACGAGCTGACGCTTGACGCGGGACCACGCCGTTGCGGCGCGGTGCCCCGGCCGGGCACCCCGCTGGCCGACGTGCTGCCGATCGCCACCGACGTGCTCGAGCTGGAGATCACGCCCAACCGCCCGGACTGCCTCGGCGTGTACGGCGTCGCGCGCGAGCTGCACGCGGCCACCGGCGCGACCCTCGCGCCCGAGCCGTGGCTTGCCGACCCGGGCTCGGCGGGATCGGTCGACGGCGCGCAGGTCGTCGTCGAGTGTCCCGATCTGTGCCCGCGCTTCACCGCGCGTGTCTTTGAGAACGTCTCGATCGGGCCGTCGCCGCCGTGGCTGAAGGCGCGGCTGATGGCGGCGGGGCAACGACCGATCAACAACGTTGTCGACATCACCAACTACGCGATGCTGCTGACCGGACAGCCGCTGCACGCGTTCGACCTCGACCGCGTCGCCGGCGCGAAGCTGACGGTGCGTCGCGCGCGCGACGGCGAGCAGCTGCAGACGCTCGACGGGCAGGCGCGCGAGCTCGACTCCGAGATGGTCGTGATCGACGACGCCGACGGGCCGACGTCGATCGCCGGCCTGATGGGCGGCGCGCGCTCGGAGGTCGCGCCGGACACCACGCGCGTTCTGCTCGAGGTGGCGACGTGGGACGGACCGGGCATCCATCGTGCCTCGTGGCGCCTTGGCCTGCGCAGCGAGGCCTCGTCGCGCTTTGAGAAGGGGCTGCAACCCGAGCAGTGCATGCACGCGCAGGCCGTCGCCACGCGCCTGATGATCGACTGCTGCGGCGCGCAGCCGGCGGCGGGGACGATCGACGTTGCCTGGGAGCCCGCTGCGCCGCAGGTGCTGCGCCTGCGCGAGGCGCGCGTGCGGGCGATCCTTGGCGTGCCCGTGGCGATGCAGCGACAGACCGAGATCCTGCGCGCGCTGGACTTCGCCGGCGAGCCCGCGCCCGACGGTCTGGACGTGACGGTTCCGCCGCTGCGCCGCGACGACGTCACGCGCGAGGTCGACCTGATCGAGGAGGTCGCGCGCATCGACGGCGTCGATCGGCTGCCGGCGACGCTGCCTGCACGGCGCGGGGCGGCCGGCATGCTCACCCATGCCCAGCGGGTGCGCCGCGCGGCTGAGGATGCGATGGCCGCGCGCGGCCTGCACGAGATCGTCGGCTGGAGCTTCGCCGAGCCGGGATTGCTCGACCGCCTGCTGCTGGCGGGCGATCACGCGATGCGCAACGTCGTGCGCCTGGAGAATCCGCTCTCCGACACGCAGTCGATCATGCGCCCGACGCTGCTCGGCTCGCTGCTGGACGCCGCGCAGCACAACGTCGCGCGCAACGGCCCGGACATCGCGATCTTCGAGTCCGGCACTGTCTATCGAGCAACCGGCGCCCACGACGAGCGCGCGGCCGACGAACACCACGGCCTCGGCGTGCTGGTCAGTGGCTCACTGGCACCGCGCTCCTGGCGCGCGGCCCCGGCGCAGGCCGACTTCTTCGCGGTCAAGGCGCTGCTGACGGCGCTGCTGGACCAGCTGCACGTCGACTGGTCGGTGCAGCCGCGCACGTGGCCGTTTCTGCATCCGGGCCGCAGCGCCGTGGTGCTCGCGGGCGAGCAGACGCTGGGCTTCGTCGGCGAGCTTCACCCGCTCGTGGCCGGCGCGTGGGACCTGCAGCGCACGGCCGCCTTTGCGATCGACGTCGGCAAGCTGGCGGCGGTCGCCCCGGAGGCGATTCCCTTCGTGGCGTTCCCCGCGGTGCCGTCGTTGCGCCAGGACCTCGCGGTGATCCTGCCCGACGCCGTCCCGGCCGCCCAGGTGATCGCGAGCGCGCGCGGGGCCGGCGGCGAGACGCTGCAGGACGTCAGCGTGTTCGACGTCTACGCCGGCGAGCAGGTCGGCGAGGGCCGGCGCTCGCTCGCGCTCGCCCTGTCGTTTCGCTCGGCTGATCGCACGCTCACCGACGAGGACGTCGCGCCGGCGCGCGAGCGCATCGTCGCCGCGCTCGGCGAGCTGGGGGGCGAGCTGCGTGGCTGAGCCGGCCCCGACCCGCTCGGCGCTGGGCGCAGTCGCGGTGCAGTCGTTTGCGCCGGGCTCGCCACGCGTGATCGTCGCCGGGGCGACCGGCTTTGCCGGTGCGCTCGCCGCGCACCTGCTGTGGCGCCACCCGCGCTTTGAGCTCGCCGCGGTCACCGGGCGCTCGGAGGTCGGGCGCCGCCTGGACGACCTCTACCCGCGATACCGCGTCCCGATGACGATCGAGCAGCTCGACCTGGAGGCCTTCGGTCGGCTCGATGCGGCGATCGTCGCCTACCCGCACGCGGCGGCCGCGCCGACGGTCGCCGACCTGCGCGAGCGCGGGGCGCGCGTGGTCGACCTCAGCGCCGACCTCCGGCTGTCCTCGCCGGCGACCTACGAGCAGTGGTACGGCAAGCACCCGCGCCCGGACCTGCTCGCCGAGGCCGTGTACGGGTTGACCGAGCTGCACCGCGATCGGATCGCCGGCGCGGGCATCGTCGCCAACCCGGGCTGCTATCCGACGGCCTCGCTGCTCGGCCTGGCGCCGCTGGCGCGCGCCGGCCTGATCGCCGACGTGGTGATCGACGCCAAGCAGGGCATCTCGGGTGCCGGGCGCGCCTTCGACGACACGACGCATCTGTCGATGGCCGGCGAGAACATCCTCCCGTACAAGGTCGCCGAACACCGCCATACGCCGGAGATCGAGGAGCAGCTCGCGCCGCTGCGCGCCGCCGGCGGCGCGATCGACCAGGTCGCGGTGCTCTTCCAGGCGCATCTCGTGCCGCTCGACCAGGGCGAGCTGGCCGACTGCTATGTGACGACGACGCGCGCGGTCGATGACGCCGAGCTGGGCGAGCTGTTCGCGGCGGCCTACGCGAACGAGCCGTTCGTCGAGGTCGTGAGCGCGCCGCCGGGGACGCGCGAGGTGCTCCAGACGAACTTCTGTCGCGTGTTCGCCAAGGCCGATCCGCACAGCGGCAAGGTGGTCGTGCTGTCGGCGATCGACAACCTGTGGAAGGGCACCTCCTCACAGGCCGTGCAGAACCTCAACGTGATGTTCGGACTGGCCGAGACCGAAGGCCTCACATGAGCGATCCCTCGCCGCTCGCTGCAGGCACCTCCACCGGCCCGCCGCAGCCGTTCTTTCACTCGCGCTGGGTACCGGCGCCCGCGCACGTGCGCGACCTCGGCCCGGACGCCGGACTGCCGCGGGGCTTTCGCGCGGCCGGGGTCGTCTGCGGGATCAAGCCGAGCGGCAACCGCGACCTCGGCGTGCTCGTGTGCGACGCGGACAAGCCGGTCAGCGCCGCGCGCTTCACGGCCAGCGGCACCCCGGCCGCTCCGGTGCTGGTAACCCAGCGGCGCTGCCGCCTGAGCGAGTTGCGTGCGGTGCTGGCGAACTCCGGCTGCGCCAACGCGGCGACGGGCGGGCGCGGCCTCGACGATGCCGCCAAGACGCAGGGCGCGGCGGCGATTGCCCTCGCTGTCGATCCGGCCGAGGTGGCGCTCGCATCGACGGGCGCGATCAGCCATCACCTGCCGGTCGCCCCGATCCTCAAAGGCATCCTCGCGGCGGGTCCGCTGCTCAGCCCGGCCGGCGACGCGACCTTCCAGCAGGCGATCCAGACGACCGACCTGACGGAGAAGCGCGCGAGCCTGGAGGTGGCACTGCCGTCGGGAACGGTTCGCCTGACGGCGCAGTGCAAGGGCGCGGGGATGATCTCGCCGAACTTCGCGACGATGCTGTGCTTCGTGCAGACCGACGCCGAGCTGGCGCCCGAGACAGCCGAGCTGCTGCTGAGCGTGTGCGTGCAGCGCTCGTTTGACCGCGCGTCGGTCGACGGGCAGCTGTCGACCAACGACACGGCGATCCTGATGTGCTCGGGGGCCAGCGGCGTGCGCGTGGAGCCGGCGAGCGAGGACGAGCTGCGCCTCGGCGAGGCGCTCGATGCACTGCTGCGCCAGCTGGCGATCATGATGGTCGCCGACGGCGAGGGCGCCGAGCGCATCGCGCGCGTCGTCGTGCGCGGCGGCCATCCGGCGGGCGCGGAGGCGGTCGCGCGCGCGGTCGCCAACTCGCCGCTGGTGAAAACGGCGCTGCACGGCGGCGATCCCAACTGGGGGCGCATCGTGCAGGCCGTCGGCGCCGCGTTGCCGGGAACGGCGCCGCTCGCCGTCGACGTGGCTATCGAGGGGATGAACGTCTGCGCGGCCGGTGCGGCGATCGGCTACGACCAACAGGCGCTTGAGGCGGCCGTGCAGGGCTCCGAGCTCGAGTACGAGATCGGCCTGCCGGGGCAAGGGGCCGAGACCGAGGTCTTCTTCTCCGACCTCGGGCATGAGTACATCAGGATCAACGCCGACTACACGACATGAACGGAGCCCGCTGATGCGCGACGTAGGCACGCTGCTGGAGGCGCTCCCGTACATCAGGGAGTTTCACGGCAAGACAGTGGTGATCAAGTACGGCGGCGCGGCGATGGAGGACGCGGCGCTGCGTGAGGAGTTCGCGCGCGACGTCGTGCTGCTGAAGTACGTGGGCCTGAACCCGATCGTCGTGCACGGCGGCGGGCCGGAGATCAGCGCCTACATGGAACGACTGGGGCTGCCGATCGAGTTCGTGGGCGGCCTGCGCGTGTCCAACGAGGACACGGTCGAGGTCGCGAAGATGGTCTTGATGGGAAAGATTAATAAGGAGATCGTGTTGCGCCTGAATCGACACGGGCAGCCGGCAGTCGGCCTGTGCGGCGATGATGGCTCGCTGTTTCGTGTCGCCCGTCGCTCCGCGCCGGGCGGGGAGGACATCGGCTTGGTCGGGCGCATCGAGCGCGTGAACATCGGCGTGATCGAGCACGTGGCCAGCGACTACATCCCGGTGATCGCGTCGGTCGGCGCCGATCGCGAGGGGCTCTCCTACAACGTCAACGCCGACGAGGCCGCCGGCGCCGTCGCCGGCGCGATGGGCGCCTACAAGGTGATCTTCCTGACCGACGTCCCGGGCTGGCTGGACGACCCGAGCGATGCGCAGAGCCTGATCCGCACGGCCACGGCCGAGCGGGTGCGCGACGCCCTGCCCCAGCTCGCCGGCGGGATGCGCCCGAAGCTGGGTGCGTGCGTGGACGCGATCAACGCCGGCGTCAGCGCCGCGCACATCCTCGACGGGCGTGTGGCGCACTCGCTGCTGCTGGAGCTGTTCACCGACGCGGGAATCGGCACCAAGATCGAGGCCGCTCCATGAGCCTGGCCGAGCTGCAGGAGCTCGAGCGCACGAGCGTGATCGGCTCCTATGCCCGCCTGCCCGTGGAGTTCGTCCGTGGCGAGGGTTCGCGGCTGTGGGACGTGGATGGCAACGAGTACCTGGACTTCCTCTGCGGCATCTCGGTGACGAGCCTCGGCCACTGCCATCCGCGGGTCGTCGAGGCGGTGCGCGACCAGGTCGGGCGTCTGATGCACGTCAGCAACCTGTTCTACACCGAGCCGTCGATGCGCCTGGCGCAGAAGCTGTCGCAGTCGAGCCTCGGTGGCAAGGTGTTCTTCTGCAACTCCGGCGCCGAGGCCAACGAGGCGGCGATCAAGCTCGCGCGCAAGGCGCGGCCCGCGGGCGAGTTCGTCGTCGCGCTCGGCGCCTTTCACGGTCGCACCTACGGCTCGCTCTCGGCGACGCCGCAGGAGTCAAAGCAGGCGCCGTTCGCGCCGCTGGTGCCGGGCTTTCGCGCCGTCGAGGCAACCCCCGAGGCGCTGTCGGCGGCGGTCGACCAGCGCACGGCCGCGGTGATCCTCGAGCCGATCCAGGGCGAGAGCGGCGTGCACGTGCTCTCCGAGCAGTGCCTGCAGGCCGCCCGCGACGCGTGCGACGAGCACGGCGCCGCGCTGATCTTCGACGAGATCCAGTGCGGAATGGGTCGCACGGGGACGCTGTGGGCATACGAGCAAGCCGGCGTGCGTCCCGATGCGATCACGACGGCCAAGGCCCTCGGCGGGGGCCTGCCGATCGGCGCGCTGGTCACCGGCGAGCGGCTGGCCGACGTGCTGAGCGCCGGCGATCACGGCTCGACGTTCGCCGGCGGCCCCGTCGTCGCGGCGGCGGCGCTTGCCGCGCTGGAGCTGACCGACGACCCGCGGCTGCTCGCCGACGTGCAGCAACGCGGACGCCAGCTGGCCGATGGCCTGGCGCAGTTGGCGCACGTCGTCGCCGTGCGCGGGCGCGGGCTGATGCTCGCGTGCGAGCTCGATGTCGCCGCGCCCGAGGTGATGCGCACAGCGCTGTCGCAGCAGCGTCTGGTGACCAACGCCACCGGCCCGACGACCCTGCGCCTGCTGCCGCCGCTGACGGTCTCTGCAGCGGAGATCGACGAGGCCCTGCGCCGGCTCGCCGCCGCGCTGGAGGGCTGAGTCCTGCGGCGCTCCTTCGCCTGCGCGCGCTGGATGCTGCACACCGCCGACGCGCAGGCGCTGTATCCAAGGCTCGGCTTCGTCGAAGGCCAGCCGCCCTACCCGCTGATGGAACGCCCTCCCGTCCGCGGCACGGCGCCGGCGTCGAGCCGCCAGTAGCCTTCCCCGCCCGTGAGCCCCAGCCCGATCTCAGCGACACCCACCGCCTCCTACGAGGCCGACCCGGCGTCGGTCAGGCGCGTGCTGCTGCTGTATTCCGGCGGCCTGGACACGAGCGTGATGCTCAAGTGGATCCAGGACGAGTACGGCGCAGAGGTCGTCTGCCTGACGGTCAACCTCGGTCAGCCGGGGGAGGACTACGAGGTGATCGAGGGCAAGGCGCTGCGCCTGGGCGCGCTGGAGTGTCACGTGGTCGACGCGCGCGAGCAGTTCGCGCACGAGTACGTGGCGCCGGCGATCAAGGCCAACGCGCTGTACGGCGGCGGCTACCCGCTGTTCACCGCGCTCGGGCGGCCGCTGATCGCCAAGCTCGCCGTCGAGCACGCGCGCGCCTGCGGTTGCGACACGATCGCCCACGGCTGCACGGGCAAGGGCAACGACCAGGTGCGCATCGAGGCGACGATCGCCACACTGGCGCCGGAGCTGAAGGTGATCGCGCCGGTGCGCTCGTGGCAGATGGGCCGCGAGGAGGAGATCGCCTACGCCCGCGAGCACGGCATCCCGGTCAAGGGCGGTACCGAGGCGGCGCCGTACTCGATCGACGACAACCTGTGGGGGCGCTCCTCGGAGGGTCGCTGGATCGAGGACCTCGACCACGCGCCCGAGGACGACGTCTTCCAGCTCGTCACGCGCCCCGAGCTGGCGCCCGACGAGCCCGAGACGCTCACGGTCCAGTTCGAGCGCGGCGTGCCCGTGGCGCTCAACGGCGAGCGCCTGGAGCTCGTGCAGCTGCTGGAACGTACCGCGGCGATCGCCGCGCGCCACGGCGTGGGCATCGTCGATCACATCGAGGACCGCATCGTCGGGCTGAAGGTGCGCGACATCTACGAGGTGCCGGCGGCGGCGGTCCTGCTGCCCGCCCACGACGAGCTCGAGCGCCTGGTGTGCACGATCCACCAGAACCAGTTCAAGCCCCAGCTCGACCACCAATGGGCCTATCTGGTCTATGCGGGCCTGTGGTGGGAGCCGCTTCGCGGCGATCTCGACGCCTACGTGGAGCAGGTCAACGAGCGCGTCACCGGGGCGATCGGGATCAAGCTGTACAAGGGTCACGCGCGCGTGGTCACGCGCTCCTCGCCCAACGCCGTCTACGACGCGAGCCTGGCCTCCTTCTCGCAGTCCGGCGGCCTGTTCTCGCAGAGCGCCTCGCCGGGCTTCATCGAGCTGTGGTCTTTGCAGTCGCGCATGGCCTGGCGCCTGCGCAACGAGTAGCGCCCGGCGGCTATCGGGGCGTGCCGGCCGGTTTGCCGCGCTCGGCGCCGGGTAGCATTGTGCAGGTGAACGGAAACGGCTACAAGCTGCTCGGCTTCGTGGTTTGGCGCGGGGCGAGATGGTACGTGCGTCGCAAGCTGCCCTCCGCCCGCGCGACCGCCGCCGGCGCACTCGGCGCGCTCGCGCTGCTCGCTGTGGTCGCGCTCATCGCGCGTCGTGCCAGAGCTGACCCGGGCATGATCGCCATGGCGCGAGCCGTCCGGCTCTCGGCGTAGCTTGCGGTCATCGTGGTCGCCGAAGGAAACGAGACGCCGGGCGGCGAGTCCGGAGGGGGCGGGGAGGGTCGCGGGCGCCGCAGCGAGGGCGATCTGCTGGCCGAACGTCGGGCGCGCCGTACCGCGGAATCGGGCGAGCACGCGCTGATGCTTCGCGCGGAGGCCGCGGAGGCGACGGTGCGGACGTTGGAGACCCATGTGGCAAGCCTGCAGCAGCGTCTGGGCGACGCCGAGCAGGAGGGCCGGCGAATATCGGATCTGCTCGGGGCCGAGCGCGTGCCGCGACCGGGCGGGCGATCGGACTTCGTGCAGCCACCGCCGCCGTCGCGCGACGCGACGCTGGAGCGCGAGTTGCAGCGCGCCTCCCAGCGCGAGTATGCCGAGCAGCGCCTGCGCGTGGAGGCCGAAGACCGCGGCGCCGAGGTGCAACGCGAGTCGCGGGCGGAGATCGAGCGCCTGCGCCGCCGCCTGGGTGCGAGCGAGCGTGAGGCCGAGGCGCTGGGCGCGCGCCTGGAGGTCGTCGAGCGCGAGCTGGCCGAGGCCGAGCAGGCGGCGGCGACCGAGCGCGCGGCGCTGCTGCGCGCCGAGCGCGCCCTGCGAGCGCGCGTCGGCGAGTTGGAGGGCGCGGCGCTGCAGATGCACGGAGCGCTGGAGGCCGAGCGCACCGCTCGCCGGCGCGCCGAGTACCTGCTCGACGCGCTGCGCGAGGCCCAGCGCGGCGCGCTGGGACTGCTCGGCGGTCTCGCCGACACGATCGCGCGCCTGCGCGAGGCCTCGATCGCCGCCGCGCCCCCGTCACCGTCGCCTCCATCTCCGCAGCCACGACCGACTCCTGTGCCGCGACCGGCCGCCGAGGAGCGTTCGCTCGTTCGCTCGCCCGCAGCGCACCCGCTCGCACCGGCGCAGCGCCTGCGCGAAGCCCGCCCCGCCGACGGCGGCGAGCTCAGCCGGGCGACCGGCGAGGACGCGCGCAGCGCAGAGATGGCCGAGGCGCTGGCGTCGGCCGTGCAGCGGCTGCGCGCGCGCGTCGAGGAGCAGGCCACGACATCCGCCGCACCCGTCGCGACGAGGCCCGTGCACAAGCACAGCATGTCGCTGATCACCCGCACGCGGCTGGCCCTGCGTCGGCGCCGCGAACGTCGCAAAGAGCGAAGCGAACGCTGATCGCAACCCCGCGATCCGCCGACGCGATCCATACGATCCAGTGACGTTGACCGAGCCCGCCTGCGCCCACCTGCACGTTCACTCCGAGTACTCGCTGCTCGACGGTGCATGCAAGATCGACGCACTGGCCAAGCGCGCCGCGGAGTTCGGCCAGCCGGCTCTGGGGCTGACCGATCATGGCGTGATGAACGGCGCCGTCGAGCTGCACCAGGCGTGCGCCAGGCACGGCGTCAAGCCGATCGTCGGCTGTGAGATCTACCTCGTCGAGGACCACACCGCGCGTGGTCCGGGCAAGACCGAGCGCAACCACCTGACGCTGCTGGCGGCCGACGACGCCGGCTACCGCAACCTCGTCAAGCTCTCCTCGGCGGGCTTCCTCGACGGCCTGCATCGCGGCAAGCCGTCGGTCGACATGGGCCTCGTCGAGCGCTACTCCGAGGGTGTCATCGCGCTCACGGGCTGCTTGGCCTCGCGCTTCTGCCAGCGCCTGCTCGACGATCGCATGGACGACGCGCGCGCCCACGCCGACGACCTGCGCAACGTGTTCGGGCCCGACAGCGTGTACTTCGAGCTGCAGAAGAACGGCCTGGCGCCGCAGGAGAAGTGCAACGAGGGAATCGTCAAGATCGCCCGCGAAGTCGGCGGAAGCCTCGTCGGCACCGGCGACGTGCACTATCTGCGCCGCGAGGACTACGACCATCACACGGCACTGCTGTGCGTGCAGACCAAGAGCACGATCGCGGCGCCGAAGCTGACCTTCGACACCAACGAGTTCTACCTGCGCGACAGCGGCGAAATGATCGCGGCGTTCGCGGAGTGGCCGGAGGCGATCGCCAGCACGCTGGAGATCGCCGAGCGCTGCACGGTCGAGCTGGAGTTGGGCAAGCAGCTGATCCCCAGCTTCCAGACGCCCGACGAGAGCAGCGAGAGCGAGTACCTGCGAGCGCGTGTGCAGGACGGCATGCGCCTTCGCTACGGCGACCCGGCCCCCGCGGAGGCGGTCCAGCGCATGGAGATGGAGCTCGCGGTGATCGACCGGATGGGCTTCAACGCCTACTTCCTGATCGTCTGGGACTTCGTCAAGTACGCCAAGGAGAACGGGATCGCGGTCGGCCCGGGACGCGGCTCGGCGGCGGGCTCGATCGTCGCCTACTGCCTGGCGATCACCGATGTCGACCCGCTGCGCTACGGCCTGCTGTTCGAGCGTTTTCTGAACCCCGAGCGCGTATCGATGCCGGACATCGACATCGACTTCTCCGTGCGCGGGCGCGAGCGGGTGATGCGCTACGTGACCGAGAAGTACGGGCGCGAGTCCGTGGCGCAGATCGTCACCTTCGGCAAGATGTTCCCGCGCGCGGCGACGCGCGACGCGGCGCGCGTGCTCGGCTTCGACTACGGGATGGGCGACCGGCTGGCGAAGCTGATCCCCGATCCGATCATGGGGCGCTCGCCCTCCTTCGCAGACTGCTTGAAGTCGGGGCAGCCGCTGCGCAAGGCGTGCGACGAGGACGCAAACGCCAAGCAGATCGTCGACGTCGCCCAGGGCTTGGAGGGAATCGTGCGCAACTCCTCGATCCACGCCGCGGCGGTCGTGATCGCCGATCGCCCGCTGACCGACATCGTGCCGCTGCAGCTCGCCGACGCGGGCACCGACGAGAACGGCGACAAGGTGTTCCGCACGGTCACGCAGTTCTCGATGAAGCCAATCGAGGCGATCGGCATCTTGAAGATGGACTTTCTCGGGCTGCGCAACCTGGACGTGATCGAGGACGCGCTGGACATCATCGAGCGCTCCAGCGGGGGCGCCGACGGCGAAGCCGTTGCTCGCCCTGACATGACGACGCTTCCGCTGGACGACGCGCGGACGTATGAGATGCTCGCCTGCGGCGACTCCACGGGCGTGTTCCAGTTCGAGTCCGAGGGCATGCGCGAGGCGCTGAAGAAGGTCCGTCCCGACGAGTTCAACGACCTCGTCGCGCTCGTCGCGCTGTACCGCCCGGGAGCGATGGACCAGATCCCCGTGTATGCCAAGGGCAAGCGCAACCCGCAGGCGATCTCCTATCCCGACGAGCGCCTGCGGGCGATCCTCGAATCTTCCAAGGGAGTGATCCTCTACCAGGAGCAGGCGATGCAGATCTCCAAGGAGCTCGCCGGCTTCTCGGGCGCCAAGGCCGACGATCTGCGCAAGGCGATCGGCAAGAAGAACCGTGAAGCGATGGCGGCGCTCAAGCCGGAGTTCGTCGAGGGCTGCCGCGCCTCGGGCACCGCCTCGGAGGTGATCGACCTGCTGTGGCAGACCAACGAGAAGTCGGCCGACTACTCGTTCAACAAGAGTCACGCGGCCTGCTACGCGCTGATCGCCTACCGCACGGCCTGGCTGAAGGCGAACTACCCCGCCGAGTACATGGCTGCGCTGATCTCCTCGGTGATGTCGACCAAGGACAAGGTGCCTTTCTTCGTCGCTCGCTGCGAGGAGATGGGCATCGAGATCCTGCCGCCCGACGTGAACCTCTCAGACCACGAGTTCACGGTCGTGCAGGGCAACATCCGCTTCGGCCTGGACGCGGTCAAGGGCGTCGGCTACCAGGCCGTCGAGGCGATCAAGCGCGCGCGTGAGGAGGGCGGGGAGTTCAAGTCGCTGTGGGACTTCTGCGAGCGCGTCGACAACCGCACGGTGAACAAGAAGGCGATCGAGGCGCTGATCAAGTGCGGCGCGCTCGGCTCCACGGGCGCCAGCCGCAAGGGCATGCTGGCGGTGCTCGAGCAGGCGCAGGCTTCCGGTCAGAAGGCACAGCAGGATGCATTGATCGGCCAGGGCTCGATCTTCGACCTCGCCGAGCCGGGCGCCGCGCCGGCGACCGACACGACGGCCGTCCCCGGCGCCGGGCTCGCGCCCCCGGTCCATCAGCCGATCCCCTCCGAAGAGTATGAGCAGGCCGAGCTGCTGGCCGTGGAGAAGGAGGCGATAGGCCTGTTCATCTCCGCGCATCCGCTCAAGCCGCTGCGCGAGGCACTGCGCGCGAAGGTCGACTGCCCGCTGGCGGCGCTGGCCGACCGCCGCGACAAGGACTGGGTGACGGTCGGTGGGATCATCGTCGAGGCCAAGCGCATCCGCACGCGCAACGGCGACCCGATGATGTTCGCGACGCTGGACGACCTCGCGGGCAGCGTCGAGATGCTCGTCTTCGGCAAGGCACTGGCCGAGTACGAGTCGGCGCTGGGCGTCGACGAGGTCGTGCTCGTCAAGGGCCGCGTCGACCACAAGGAAGCCGGCAAGACGTGCCTGATCGTGCAGAGCGTCGAACGCTTCGCGCCGACGCCCGAGGAGATCGAGCAGGCGCACGCCAGATCTGGCGCCGTGGCCCAGCGCCAGAAGGTAGCCGCCGCGCTGTCGGAGACCGTGCACCTGCGCCTGCACGCCAACGCGCTGTGCGCGAGCCTGATCGAAGATCTCAAGCACGCGATCGAGGACTTCCCCGGCTCGGCGGAGGTGGTGCTCGACGTCGTCACGAGCGCGGGGATGCGCCGCGTGAAGCTGGGCGAGGGCTTCCGCGTGCAGCACACGCCGACGCTGCGCGCCGAGCTCGAACACGCGCTGGCGCCGCTGCCCTCCCTGGCCACGGCCTAGCGCCCCGCCTGGCCTCAGCCGCGCGCGGCGATGCCTTTGTCGCGCAGGCGCATCGCCAGTGCGATTTCCTTGCGCGATGGGCCTTCGCGGTTCTCGCCGGGGGTCTCCAGGATGCACGGCAGCTTCTGCAGCGAGGGAGCCGAGAGGAAGGCCGCGCAGCCCTTGCGACCGAGCTCGCCGGCGCCGATGTTGGCGTGGCGGTCGCGGTTTGAGCCGAGTGGGGTCTGTGAGTCGTTGAGGTGCAGCGAGCGAACGGTGCCGCGCCCGAGCTTGCGCGAGCACTCGCGCAGCACCGAGCCCATCTCGTCCGGTGTGCGTATGTCATAGCCGGAGGCGAGCAGGTGGCAGGAGTCCAGACACACGCCGAGGCGCCTGCCGGCGTCGGCGGCGTCGAGCAGCTGAGCGAGCTCGTCGAAGGAGCGCCCGAGCGTCCCGCCGGCCCCGGCGGTGTTCTCCAGGTGAAGCTCGCAGCCCTCGCTGTCGTCGAGCGCCTGTGCGATCGTCTCGCCTGCGCGCGCGATCGCCTCGCCGACGTGGCCTTTCTTGGCCGAGCCCGGGTGCAGGACGACGCCGGCGGCGCCGATCGCCTGCCCGACGCGCAGCGAGTGTGTCAGCGAGGCCAGCGATTTGGCGCGGATGTCCTTGTCGTCCGAGGCGCAGTTGAGCAGGTAGACGGCGTGGATCAGCACCGCTTCGATCGGGCTGTCGGCCATCGCCTCGCGGAAGGCGGCGATGTCCTCGTCGCCGTAGGCCGTCGGTTTCCACATGCGCGGCGACTGGTTGAAGATCTGGATCGCCTGGCAGCCGCGCTGCACTCCACGCTCGATCGCCTTCGGCAGGCCGCCCGAGGGCGAGACGTGAGCTCCGATTAGCATGCGAGCGGATTATGAGGGTTCGCTTCGCACCATCGCCCACCGGGGCGCTGCACATCGGCGGCGCGCGCACGGCGCTGTTCAACTGGCTGCTCGCGCGTCACTTCGACGGCACGATGGTGCTGCGCATCGAGGACACCGATCGCGAGCGCTCGACGCCGGAGAACGTGCAGCAGATCCTCGACTCGCTGCGCTGGCTGGAGCTCGACTGGGACGAGGGGCCGATCATGCAGACCGATCGCAGCGAGCGCCACGGCGAGGCGCTGCAGGCGCTGCTCGACGCCGATCTGGCCTACCGCTCCAACGCGACGGCCGACGACGTCAAGGCCTACAAGCAGCGCCACGGCGCCGAGCGCGGCTTTCGCGGCGAGGGCGAGCAGGGCGGCGCGGTGCGCTTGCGCGTGCCCGACGGCGCGACGGTCGTGCACGACGCGGTCCGCGGCGACACGCGCTTTGAGCACGTGCACATGGACGATCCGGTGATCGCCCGCGCGGACGGCTCGGTCCTGTACAACTTCGCCGTCGCGATCGACGACCTCGACGCGCAGATCACGCACGTCGTGCGCGGCGAGGATCACCTGTCGAACACGCCCAAGCAGCTGCTCGTGCTGGAGGCGGCGAAAGCGGTCGGATTCGGCGACGGGGCGCCGCTGCCGCAGTACGCGCACCTGCCGCTGCTGCACGGCCCCGACGGCAAGAAGCTCTCAAAGCGCCACGGCGCAGCCTCGGTCGGCGAGCTGCGCGACGCCGGCTACCTGCCGGCGGCCGTGCGCAACTATCTGGCGCTGCTCGGCTGGGGGGCCGGGGACGATCAGACCGTGCTGTCGACGCCGGAGCTGGTCGAGCGCTTCACGCTGGACAGCGTCAGTCGTAATCCGGCGCGTTTTGACGAGGTGAAGCTGAAATGGCTCAACGGCGTGTACATCCGGGCGCTGGGAGTCAAGGATCTCGTCGAGCGGGTGGGCGAGTACCTCGATGCCAATGGCCATGCGGGATTCCGGGGTGACCCGCGCTTCGCCCGCGCCGTGGAGATCAGCCAGGAGAAGATTCACACGCTCGCCGACTTCTGGGCGCTCAGCGGTCCGCTGCTCGCCGGCCCGGTCGACGACGCCAAGGCGCGCGAGCGCTGGCTGGGGCCGCAGGGCGTGGCGGTGCTCGCCCAGGAGCGCGCGGCGCTGGCGCAGGCCGCGAGCTTTGACGAGGCGGCCGTCGCGCAGACGCTGGAAGCACTCGTGAGCAGCCTCTCGGTCAAGCCGCGCGAGGTCTACCAGCCGCTGCGCGTGGCGACCACCGGCACGACGGTCTCGCCGGGCATCTTCGAGAGCGTCGCGCTGCTGGGGCGCGAGGAGACGCTACGGCGCGTCGACGCCGCCCTGTCGCGCCGCTGATCGCGCTCGATCAGCGGCGAACTTCCCTGCGTCAGGGCTCAACCGTTGGCTCTGCGCTGCCGATAGGGAAACAACGAGAGCGGCCGACATGGATGGTCGATCTGAACGCTCCACCCGCACGTATGCAAGCAACCGCTGCCAAGTCAAAGACCAAGACCGCCGCAAAGCCGAAGTCGAAAGCCAGGAAGGCCAGTCCCGCCAGGAAGGCAAGCGCTTCCGAGCAGGCCCGCCGCCCGGCCTCGTCGGCTCCGGCTCCCGCTTCCGGTGAGCGCCACCAGAACGAGGGTCACGGCCGGCGTCTGACGATCGCCTTCGAGGCGCTGGAGGCGTTTCCGGCCCTGGCCGAGTCTCGCGACCGGCTGCTGACGGTCGTGGCCAGAGACCACGTCGCGACGGCGGACGTCGTCACGGCGGTGGAGTCCGACGTCGCGCTGATCACCGCCGTGCTGCGCCTGGCCAACCAGGTTCAGGGGCGGCGTGGACGCGTCGACACGGTGGTCGCAGCCGTTGAGCTGCTGACCCCGCAGACCGTGCAGGCGCTGGCCACGCGCCTGCGCACGTTCGACTTCTTCGAGCGCTCGAGCGTGTGGGAGGCGGCTCCCGAGCGCTTTCGCCTGCACGCGCTCTCCACGCAACACGCGGCGGATCGCATCGCCGCCGAGGTCGGCTACGAGTACCGCGACCGCCTGACGGTGACGAGCCTGCTGCACGACATCGGCAAGCTGGTGCTGTTGCACGCCTATCCCGGCTATCCCGCGCAGGTCCACCGCGGCGCGCGCACGCCGGAGGACCGCCTCCACCAGGAGCGGCGTGAGCTAGGCGTCGATCACGCACTCGTCGGCGGCGTGCTCGCCCGGCGCTGGGGGCTGCCCGCGACGATCGCCTCGACGATCGAGCGCCACCACAACCCCGACGTCGACGGCGAAGCCGCCTGCGTTCGCCTGGCTGACATGCTCGCCCACTACGAGCAGGGAGCGCCGGTCTCGCCGGCGGAAATGCTGCGCACCGCAAGGGCCGTCGGCCTGGGCCCGGATGAGCTGCGACGCGTGATGTACGAACTTCCCAGCGCCCCCACGCAGCGCCGGCGCCACGTCGATCCCTGCCCGCTCTCCGGACGCGAGCTCGGCGTGCTGCAGCGCTTGGCCGAGGGCAAGGTGTACAAGCAGATCGCCCACGAGCTGACCTTGTCGACGAGCACGGTGCGCACGCACCTGCACAACATCTACGGCAAGCTCGGCGCGGTCGATCGTGCACAGGCGGTCTTGATCGCCACAGAGCGCGGCTGGCTCTAGCTCGCTCTGGCATCGCCCGGCGCCCGTCACGCGGGCGCGTTGCGTAGCATCGCGCGTGTGAGCGCCCGATGATCTCGATCACCAGCAAGTCTCCATACGCGGTGCTCGCACTGGCCGAGCTGGGACGCAGCTCCGGCTCTGAGCCGGTGCCGATCGGCGAGCTGGCGCGCAAGCGCGGTGTGCCGGTTCAGTTTCTCGAGCAGCTGTTCGCGGTTCTGCGCCGCGCGGGCGTGATCAGCTCACAGCGTGGCGTCAAGGGCGGCTACCGCTTCGCGCGCGAGCCGGCGAGCGTGAGCGTGTTGGAGATCGTCGAGCTGCTCGATGGCCCGCTCGGCCGCGATGCCCAGGGTCCGTTCGCCGACGCGGCTGCGGCGGCGCGCAAGGTGCTGGCGGAGACGACGATCGCCGACGTGATTGATCGCGAGGCCCGTGAGGCCGGCGCGAGCATGTACCACATCTAGAAAGGGCCGCTCTGGCAGGGAGCTTTTGGCTTGCCAGAGCGGTTCCGCTGCTGTGGGCTCCAGTACATTTCGCTGGAATCCGGCCCCGATGAGCACCGTCTAGAAGACGGGACTGTCTGTTCGACCCCTGCGACCCTGCTCCCACACCGGGCAAGGATCCGCCCGCGACCGACCTTGACCCCTCAGACATTGACTACGGAATCAAATCGAACGGACGATCCCGTCGCTCAACGCTGAAAGGGCCAGCCTTGGCGTGCGCCCTGAGCGACGGAACCTCCACCTACTCCCCTCGACACGGCACTGG
>JADGPP010000131.1 GCA_017882375.1 Solirubrobacteraceae bacterium
GGTCGCGCGGTTGATGCCGTCGATCAGCGAGTGGCGGCAGCCGTACAGGTTGTCGAACTTGGACTTCGTCACCGAGTCGTTGACGTTGATCGCCGGGAACAGCAGCTCGCCGGTCTCGACCATCTCATACAGGCGGTGCACGCCGGTGGTGGTCTCCTCGGTGACGCCTTTGATGCCCTGGCCGACGCGCGTCCAGCGCTGCGGGTCCTCGGCGAGCGAGCGGGTGAGCGTAGAGAGGATCACCTGCAGCTCCTCGGAGTCGGCGCTTGCGGGGTCGGGCACGGCGCCCGCCCGCTCGTACTCGGTGCCCTTGTGCACCAGCAGCGTGGCGTCGCCGCCGTCGTCGAGGATCATGTTCGGACCGGTCGAGCCGTCATCGCCCTCCGGCCAGCGCAGCACCTGCTCCGTGCACCACCAGTACTCCTCCAGCGTCTCGCCCTTCCACGCGAACACGGGCACGCCCTGCGGGTCCTCGGCGGTTCCCTGCGGGCCGACGGCGACGGCCGCGGCGGCGTGGTCCTGCGTGGAGAAGATGTTGCAGCTGCACCAGCGGACCTCGGCGCCGAGCGCGGTCAGCGTCTCGATCAGCACGGCCGTCTGGATGGTCATGTGCAGCGAGCCGGTGATCCGTGCGCCCTTCAGCGGCTGGGCGTCGGCGTACTCGCGGCGAATCGACATCAAGCCAGGCATCTCGTGCTCGGCGAGCACGATCTCCTTGCGACCGAACTCAACGAGCGAGAGGTCGGCGACCTTGAAATCGGTCTCTGTGGCGACGGCGATTGAGGTCATTGCGGACATGACGAAGCCTCCTGTCCGGTCAGGTGAGCGCCCTTGCTGCAGAGGAAAGGCCGAGCGTGGCGGATCGGAGTCCGTCGCAGCGCTCCTCGGCCGACCTCGAAGGTATCACACCCCTTCGCCTCGCTCAGCGTTGTGTGAGCGCGGCCTTCAGGTCGTCGATCACCTTCACCGGACCGGGGTCCACGCCACGCAGCGTGGCGAGGTAGATCGAGACGAGGTCGCCGAGCAGCACGAGCGAGATGACGCGCTCGATGGTCGTTTCGCCGCGCGTCTCCAGACGGAAGCTGGCGACGGCGTTGGCGGCGATGGTCTGCTCGGTCAGGTCCATGCGCTCCTTCACGCGCGGGTGGGCGTCGGAGTCGTCGAGGAACACGGCGGCGAAGCGTCCGACGTCCTGGGCGCCTTCCCAGCCGGCGATCTCGTTGTGGTCGAGCTCGGGCAGTTCGTTCCAGAAGGCGGGCTGCTTGGCGTTCTCGTTGATCTGCGTCTTCCAGCGATAGGCGATCGGCGTCGTCAGCCCAGCGCCGGCGATCACCGGCGTGGTGCCGAGAAGACCGCGCGCCACGTCCTTTGCCAGCGAGTCCTCGGGCGCGTCCGGGCCCCACTCGGCGACGAGCTGCTCGGTGTGCGAGGCGGCGACGTCGATCTCCGAGGTTAGCCGCGGACCGGCGCCGCACAGTGCCGCGACCTCGAGCGCCGCGACCGTCATGTAGGCGACGGCCGCCCGCGGTTGAAAGCCGCCGGGCAGCGGGATCACCGGAACGCCGTCGGCGCGCGCCATCTCGGCCAGCCGTCCGCCGGTCGTCGCCACGGTGCGCCGCGCGCCGAGCGCCCCGGCGGACTCGTAGCAGGCAAGCGTCTCCTCGGTGTCGCCGGAGTAGCTCGCGCACAGCACCATCGTGTCCGGCGTCGTCCACGGCGGCAGGCCGTAGGCGCGAGTCACGAAGATCGGCCGCGTCGCGTGGTCGCTCAGCGCGGCGCGCGCCAGCGCGCCGCCGATCGCCGAGCCGCCCATGCCCGCGACGACCAGCCCGGCGGACGTGTCGAAGTCCTGCATGATCGCCGACTCCACGCGCCACAGCGCGTCGCGCAGGTGCTCGGGCAGCGCGAGCACATCGCCGAGCTGGCCGGAGAGGTCGACGCGCGCGATCGCCTCGCGCGAGAGCGCCTCGGCGGTGGGTGTGGCGCTGGCGGCGCCTTCGCTCATGTGCTGCTCGCCTCCTGTCGGACTTTCGGTTGAGATACCGGCAACTGCGGGAATCGGACGGCCATCGGCGTGACTGCGGGGTCGGGATGAGGGCTGAAGCCTAGAACTTGATCGCGCCGTCCGGCAACGCTACACCCGGGAAGATACGCGCCCCGTGGGCGATCACGTTGTCCGCCCCGACGGTCACGCCCTCTCCGAGCACCGCCCCGCCCGTCACCGAGGTGCGTGCGCCGATGCGACAGCCGGCCGCGACGATGCAGTCGCGCAGCCGGCAGCCCTCGCCGATCTGCGTCCCGTTGAGGATGACCGCGCGCTCCACCGTCGCCCCCGCCCCGATCGAGACGTCTTCGCCGAGCACGACCAGGCTGCCCACGTGTGCGCCGCCGGCGACGCGCACGCCACGCTCGATCACCGCCGGGGGAATAACGCGACCGGCGATCTCGGCGCTGTCGTCGATCGCCAGCCAGTCGCTGCCCAGGCGCTGCACGACGGCCGTCTGCACGTTTCCCTCGATGATGTCGAAGGTGCCCTGCAGGTAGCGGTCGGGCGAGCCGATGTCCAGCCAGTAGCCCTCCGAGGGAAAACCGTACAGGCCCTTGCCGATCAGCAGGGGCCACACCTCGCGCTCGATCGAGACGTTGCGGTCGGGCGGCACGAGCTGCAGGATCTCGCGCTGCAGCACGTACGCGCCCGCGCTGATCAGGTTCGTGTCGATCGCATCCGGGCTCGGCTTCTCGACGAAGTCGTGCACCGAGCGGTCCTCGTTCAGATGCACCAGCCCATACGCGCTCGGATCGGCCACCGGCACGAGCGAGAGCGTCGCCTTGGCCCCGGTCCGCTCGTGCTGGGCGATCTGCGCGCTGAGGTCGATGTCGGTGAGAACGTCGCCGTTGAGCATCAGGAAGCGCTCGTCGAGCATCGGCTCGGCGAACTTCAACGCGCCTGCGGTGCCGCGCGGGTCGGGCTCCTCGACGAAGCGCAGGCGGATCCCCAGCCCGCTCCCGTCGCCGAGCACGTTGCGTACGCTCGTCGCGAGAAAGCCGCAAGACATGATCACGTCGTCGATTCCGTGCTTGCCCAGCCACTCGAGCATGAACGAGATGAACGGGCGATCGACCAGCGGCACCACGGGCTTGGGCACGGTCGAGGTCAGCGGGCGCAGCCGCGTGCCCTCCCCGCCGACGAGAATCACAGCCTGCATCAGCTCCGACGCTCCCGGCGCCTGTCGCCGCGCCCGACGCCGTCGTAGACGAGTCCGGCGGCGCGCAGCGCGTCGGGGTCCAGCGCGTTGCGCCCGTCGATCACGAGATTGCCTTGCATCGTCTCGGCGACGAGCTGCCAGTCGAGCTCCAGGAACTCCGGCCACTCGGTGACCAGCACGACGGCGTCGGCGTCCTTGGCCGCCTCCAGCGGCGAGCCGGCGAAGTCGATGCCGCTGACGAGCTTGCGCGCCTGCTCTTCGGCCACCGGGTCATACGCGACGACAGCTGCGCCGTCGGCGTTCAGGCGCGCCGAGAGCACGAGCGAGGAAGCCTCGCGCATGTCGTCGGTGTTCGGCTTGAAGGCCAGGCCGAACAGCGCGACGCGCTTGCCGACGAGCCCGCCGAGGTGCTTGTGCAACTTGCCGATCACGCGGCGCTTCTGCAGTTCGTTGACCTCGATCACCGAGGTCAGCAGCTGGAAGTGATAGCCGGAGTTGCCGGCGAGCTGCTTGAGCGCGTCGACGTCCTTGGGGAAGCAGCTTCCGCCGAAGCCGATCCCGGCCTGCAGGAACTTCGGCCCGATGCGGTCGTCGAGGCCCATCCCGCGCGCCACCTCGACGACGTCGGCGCCGGTCTCCTCGCAGACGTTGGCGATCTCGTTGATGAACGAGATCTTCGTCGCCAGGAAGGCGTTTGAGGCGAGCTTGACCATCTCGGCGCTGGCGATGTCCGTGCGCACCAGCGGTGCGTCCAGCGGCGCATACAGCTCGACGACGGCGTCGCCGGCCCAGTCGCCGACATCGCCGATGACCACCCGATCGGGGTGCATGAAATCCTTGATCGCCGAGCCCTCCTTGAGGAACTCGGGGCACGACACGTAGCCCAGCCCGTCCTTGCCCTGCTCGTCGAACATGCGCTTGACCGCCACGCCGGTGCCCGACGGCACCGTCGACTTCATCACCAGCGCGTGGTCCTTGGACGGCGGGATGGCGTCGATCACAGCGTTGACCGCCGACAGGTCGGCGTCGCCGGAGTAGGTCGGCGGAGTGCCGACGGCGATGAACAGCAACCGCGCGTGCGCCAGCGCGTCTGACAGCGAGGTCGAGAAGTGCAGTCGCTCGGCGTTGCGCGCGAGCATCTCCTGGAGGCCCGGCTCGTAGATCGGCACCTCGCCGGCGCGCAGGCGCTCGATCTTCGCGGCATCGATGTCCACGCACCACACATCGCTGCCCAGCTCGGCGAACCCGGCGGCGGTGACCAGGCCGACGTAGCCGGTGCCGATGACTCCGATTGGCTGGCGTGCGGCGCTCATGAGGCGGGGAAGGCTAGCCGGTGAGCGGGCGCGACGATTCGTCTGCCCCGCTCTTCGGCGCTCAGGCGGCGTCGCCGGGCGCCAGAGCGCTCAGCCGGAAGACCGGGTGCTTGGGCGCGATGCGGCGCAGCTCCTGCTCGGGCGAGTCTGGCCCGACGCCGTCGAAGAACACGCCCACCTCGGCCTTCCAGCGCTCCAGATACGCGCGCAGGACGGGCACCTTGTCGGCGTCGTCGAGCTCGCTCGCCGTGAAGGACTCGCTGCGCGGGCCGACGCGCAACCGCCCACCGCCGCTGACGCGCATGTTGCGCACCCACTGCGTATGGCCGCGCGGCGCCACGAGATAGCGCTCGCCCTCCAGCGTGAGCAGGTTGACGGGCGTGCGCCGCCATTCGCCGCTGGTCCGCCCGCGCACTTCCAACACGCGCGAGCCCCACACGCTGATGCCCAGGCGCGTGAGCGCGGCGACGATGCGGTTGAAGATGTTCTTGGTGAACCAGCCCGGGCGCTTGAAGTGATCGCTCGTGGCAGCCTCCATCGCGCGAGCTCCGAGCTACTGCTCGACGGCCAGGAAGGTCTCGTAGCGGCGGATGTCGCGCAACGCGCGAGCCTGCTGCTCGGTGCCCTCCTCGGCGCTGTCTGCGGCTTTGCGCGCATCGGACAGGCGCGTCTGAAAGGTCTCGCGGTCCAGCGACTCCGGCGCGATCGCTTCCTCCACCAGCACGAGGGCCTGATTGTCGGCGAACTGCAGGTAGCCCTCAGCCTGGGCGAAGCGCACGATGTCGGAGTCCGAGCGATACAGCCGCAGCTCGGTCGGTTCGAGCATCGCCAGCACGGGCTCGTGATTGGCGAGCACGCCGATCGAGCCGACGGACGTGCGCGTGGAGAGCATCTCCACCTCCTCGGAGAACACCTCGCCCTCGGGCGTGAGCACTTCGACCGGAAACTTCGTGCGAGCCATTATTTCTTCGCGGCCTCGACGACCTCGTCGATCGTGCCCTTGAGGAAGAACGCGCTCTCGGGGACCTCGTCGTGCTTGCCCTCGATGATCTCCGAGAAGCCCCTGATCGTCTCGGCGATCGGCACGTAGGCGCCGGGCGTGCCGGTGAACTCTTCGGCGACGAAGAACGGCTGGGAGAGAAAGCGCTCGATCTTGCGCGCGCGCTGCACGGTGAGCTTGTCCTCGTCGGAGAGCTCGTCGATGCCGAGAATCGCGATGATGTCCTGCAGCTCCTTGTAGCGCTGCAGGATTTCCTTGACTTCGTTGGCCACGCGGAAGTGGTCCTCGCCGAGGATGTCGGCCTTGAGGATCGTCGAGGTGGAGTCCAGCGGATCGACCGCCGGGTAGATGCCTTTTTCGGAGATCGACCGCGACAGCGCGGTGGTCGCGTTGAGGTGCGCGAACACCGATGCCGGAGCCGGGTCGGTGTAGTCGTCGGCCGGCACGTAGATCGCCTGGATCGAGGTGACCGAGCCGCTTTTGGTGGACGTGATGCGCTCCTGCAGCTGGCCCATCTCGGTCTCTAGCGTCGGCTGGTAGCCGACCTGCGAGGGCATCCGCCCGAGCAGCGCCGAGACCTCGGAGCCGGCCTGCACGAAGCGGAAGATGTTGTCGATGAACAGCAGCACGTCCTGGCCCTGGTCGCGGAAGTATTCGGCCATCGTCAGCCCCGACAGCGCCACGCGCATGCGCGCGCCGGGCGGCTCGTTCATCTGCCCGAAGACGAGCATCGTCTTGTCGAGCACGCCCGACTCCTTCATCTCCAGCCACAGGTCGTTGCCCTCGCGCGAGCGCTCGCCG
>JADGPP010000028.1 GCA_017882375.1 Solirubrobacteraceae bacterium
GTTCCGACTCAGACGCTTTGAAATCGCTCAGGATGAAGGACGAACGTACGCTGCAGCCGTCTCCGAGCTGCGTGTAGGTCGCAAGGTGAGCCACTGGATCAGAGCACCGCGAGACCGGGGTCGTCGCCGACCAGTTCCGACGGGGATCGCCGGCGATCCCGGGGCGGAACCATCGGAGAGGCGTGAAGCTGCGCCTGCGCTTCGGAGTCGAACTCCACCGCGGCGGCGACAGGCCCGACCAGCGCGCCATGTAGGCATCCAGCTCGATCGTCAGGCCCTGCTCGGCGGGATCACGTAGCGCACCTTCTCGATTTGGCGACCCTCGATCAACGGCCACAGGCCTGCGCCACCCGCTGATCGGATAGCGGTCCACTCGGGCGGAAAGTGGGTGACAAGGAGCTTGCGCTCGATCTCCATGGCGGGCTCCTGCGCTCAGGCCGTTGGCCAGCCTGCGACGATCGCGAGGTCGGCGGTCGGCCGTTCCTCCTCGATCTGCACAGCTCCGGCGAACACGCGGCCCGACTCGCCGTCGATGCTGATCTCATCCCCTTCGGCGAACTCGCGGTCGCCGATCCTGACGCGGCGTCGGTCCAGGTCGATCTCCACCCCAGTGGCACCCACGACGCAGGGCTTGCCCAGCTCGCGCGCGACGACGGCGGCGTGTGAAGTGCGCCCTCCGCTGCCGGTGAGCAGGCCCGCCGCAACGATCATCCCTGCGAGATCCTCGGTGCTCGTATTGCGGCGTATCAGCACGGGCGCCCGGCCCTCTTGGGCGATGCGCTCGGCAGCCCTGACATCGAGAGCGATCGGACCGCTTGCGACACCCATGCTCACTGGCTGCCCCTGGCAGATCGCGCCGGCTCCATCGCCGTCGCGCACATGCGCGCGCCGGATCTCCTGGAGCTCTAGGCTGGCGAGGCGCTCGCGGGCCTCGCTGATGGACGCCAGGCCTTCACGGACCTGATCCACCGCGATGCGCAGCGCCGCCCACGGCATGCGCTTGGCAGTACGTGTCTGCAGCAGAAAGAGCTCGCCGTCCTGAACGGTGAACTCGAACTCCTGTGCGTCGCGGAACTCGGCCTCCAGCACCTGGCAGACCTCGTCCAGGCGCTGGTGCACCTCGGGTGCTAGTAGCGCCAGCTGTCCGGCTCCGTCGGGCGTGCGTCGGCCGCCGACGATGTCCTCGCCCTGCGCGTCGAGCAGGAACTCGACGTAGGGTTGGTGCTCGCCGGTAGCGGGGTCGCGGGTGAAGCCGACGCCCGAGCCCGACACGCCGCCTGCGTTGCCGAACACCATGCGCTGCAGGATGACCGCCGTGCCGAGCGTCTCGGGCAGGTCGTGCAGACGGCGATACTCGCGCGCCTTCGGGGCCTTCCAGGACTCCAGCACGCCGCGCACGGCAGCCTCGACCTGATCGAGCGGGTTCTGTGGGAACGGCTTGCCGCTGAGAGCGCGGAAGCGCTCCAGGTGCTCGCCGGTGAGCTCGGCCAGCGTCCGCGCGTCCAGGTCGCGCGGACGTCGCACGCCGGCCGCCTCCATGCGCGCACCCGTTGCCTGCTCGAAGGGCTCCAGCGGGCAGTGCGCGACGACGTGGGCGAAGGACTCGACCAGGCGTCGGTAGGAGTCCCAGGCCAGGCGAGGGTTGCCAGTCAGCGCGAGAAGGCCCTCGACGCTCTCGTCGCACAGCCCGACATCCAGCACCGTCTCGAGCATGCCGGGCATCGACGCGGGAGCCCCTGAGCGCACCGAGAGGATGAGCGGGCGGCGAGCGCTTCCGAGCCGCAGACCGCTGCGCACCTGCAGCGCGCCCACCGCCGCGGACACGAGCGTCCGCAGGCGCACGTCGTCGCCGCCCGCCGCCGTGTTGCGGTACACCGCCGTGCTGAGGATCGCCGCCTCGGGAACGGGCAGCCTGGCGCGCACCATGCGCGCGAGGCCGTGACCCTTTGCGCCGATCGACGCGATATCGGGCACCTCGGCGTCCCCGTGGCCAACGACATAGAGCTCCTCGATCGACTCGCTCTCATCGCGCGTGGGCACGGTCTGCGTGGGTAGTGGCTCCGGCCGGGAAGGCGGTGGCTCGGAGCGCACCACGTTCCCGAGCACCTGGCGATGCAGCAGTTGAGCTGCCCGCATCAGCGCGTCAGCCGCTTCCTCACAAGCCTGCGTCGCCTGCACGATCACGAACAGCTCTCCGGCCGCATCAACCTCTCTGACGAGCGCTGCTTGCACCTCACGCAGCGCATCGTCGGTATCCCGCTCCAGCGCCACGATGCGGTGTGTCACCTCCAGGAAGGAGTCCATGTCCTCGCTGGGGCTGCCGCGCTGAACCTCGCGACCGAGGTGCACGGCGCGCATATGGCTGCGAGCCGCGTCGAGCACGAGCGCCATCATCTGCTGTGACTCGTTGAGCACGTTTCCGGAGACCCGCCCCTGGGGCAACAGCGACCAGTAGTAGGTCGCCTCCTCAAGCGCATCGGCTACGTCGTCGGCCTCCCGGACGAGGTCCAGGAAGGGCGCCGGATCCTCGGCGCGCGCACAGGCCCCCCGCACCTCGTTGACCAGTTCGTCGGCGCGCTGCTCCCAATCGCGCGCGAGCCGCGCGATGTCGGAGCGATCCCGGCTGGGATGCGGCAGCGCCGCCTGCTCGAGCGCGTCGCGCGCCGCCTCGCCGATCGCCACTACGAGCTCGGCGTGGGCGCCGATCAGGTCGAGCAGCTCCTGGCGGGCGGTGCGCACGTAGCCGATCAGCTCCGCGCGGACCTCGTCGCCGACCAGCGACAGCGATCGTCCCGCGAGCAGGCCCTCGGAGCAGGTGCGCAGGACGGCTCGCAGGTAGGAGACGGCCGCTGGCCGGCCGAGCACGTCGATCAGCGACTCGCCGGCGCGCGTGCCCCGCCCGGTGGCGAAGTTCAGCGCGTCGTAGACGAGCTGCTCACCGCCGGCGAGCAGGAACGCCATGTGCCCGTGCTCGCGTTCGGCGCCCCAGTCCAGCAGCTCCACCGCAGCGCGGTTTCCCACCAGGCCGCGCAGGCGCTTGCGCGCGCGGTTCCAGTCGATCAGGAAGACCATGCGCGACCCGAGCAGCTCCAGGAAGGTTTCGAGCGCAGGCTGGGAATCCGCCTTGAAGCGGCCGACGGCAAGGTGGTAGAGATCGTCGCTCGCCGCACCGCTGCTGCGCGAGCGGGTGTCCTCCCAATGGATCTCGCGCTCGGCGAGCATGCGCTGCAGGAACAGCAGCCGCGGGAGGTGCACGTCGGTATAGGTCACCGTCACCGCGCGGGCGACGACCTTGACCACGACGACGTGCGCGTCGGTCTCTCCGATGTCGTTCTGCACGACGAGCGCATCGCCGCTGCGCGTGGCCACGGTCCCCAGGCCCGGATGGTCGAAGCGCAGGCGCTGGGTGCGCTCGACGCCGCGCGCAAAGGCGCGCACCAGCGGACGATCGACTGCCTCGATTCCGTAGGCCAGCGCTCCCGCGATCGATTCGCTCGCCAGGCGCCCCGCCAGCCCGTTGAGCTCGCGATGAGCATCCATCACCACGAGGTGAAGACTGTCCTGGTCGCGCCGACGGCCCGCCGTCAGACGGCTGATGTCCTGCGCGATAATCACATCACCGTCCGGCCGCACTACTTGCCTAAGCTGGTGCAGGCGTTCGCTGAGCTGGTCCGATGCCTCCGCGCCGGCAACGCGCAGCGGCACGAGCATGGTCTCCACCTCGCCGAAAGCCCCGTGGGTCAGCTCGGAGACGCCGGGGATGGCGTACGAGCCGTCGTCGCGCCGCTCGCTGGCATGCACAACGCGATCGAGGCTTAGGTCCGAGACGCCGCTTGCGAGCCGCTCCTCACGCAGGTCGGACGCATCCGCGTCGCCGTCCGCCGCGGCGCGTGCACTCTGTAGGAGCGTGAGCAGGTACTTGATCCGGTCGTTGGCCGACAGCGCACGGCTGATCAGATCGGGTAACAGCAGCTCGCTCTCGCCGAGCGTGGCAATGATGCGATCCTTCGACATGGTGCCTCCTGTTGTCTGTCGCGCGCGAGCTTGAAGCTAGCTCAGGCCTTGGCTCCTCGCGCCTCCGAGTTTCGCTGGCCGTTTCGCTAGACCCTCCTAGGCTAGGCCTTGTCCCAGAGATCGGTCGCTTCGAAATGCTTCCTTTCGGCGCTGATCCTCTCGCCTTCCGCCAGCGCAGCGACGTACCTGCCGTGAAGCGTGGCGTAGGAAGCCATCGTCTCGACCATCTCGTCGGACCACTCGGGTTTGTGTTGGCGATAGGGATGCCACTGGCCTTTGTGGCCGTAGAGATCACCGCGCTCGAAGCCCGTAAGGATGAAGCCATGACGGGCAAAGACCGTGGCCACGTCGCCGAGGACGCCGTTCAAGCGACCTGCCACCGCCTCCGGCACCGACTTGTGGATGCCGGAGCTCTTGGCCTTGCTCGCGTCGAAGGGGCCACTGGACCCGTGTGGACGGAAGGCATCATCACGCGGGTCTATCTGGGGCTTGAGGTGCGGCCAGTCCCCGGGGCGGTCATCGACGAGACGGCGCTGAATATGGGGGCGAGCGTTCGCGATCAGCCTCGCTGCGTCGTCCTTGACGGCCTTGCGGTCATCATCGCCGAGGGCCACGACGGCGTCGGGGTCCTCCTTGACGGCCTCGGCGATCGAGCGTTCCCAGAACTCAGCTGCCCATGGTGCGGTCGCATCGAGCCAGGCTCTTAGCGCATCGGCCATCTGCGGATTGAGTGCCTCGGCTTCCTGGCGTACCCGCGCGATCTCGGCGTCAAAGTCCCTGCTAGGCCGTGAGCCAGGCCGTGAGCCGCTTTCCGATGCCGTCGGTCGGCCTTGCCGCGGCCTGGAGTGCCACCGTATCGTCACTGCTTCTCAGCCTAGAGTCGCGACCGCCTGCGGTCGTTACCGGGGCGTTACCGCCTCGGCCTCCGTTACGCGGTGCTCGGCCAGCGTGGCGACCGGGAATCGTCGCAGGCGAGCGACCCCGACCCGCGTAATCGACAGCCAGGACGACCATAGGATCCTCCCGAGATATGTCCCGAACTCCGCAAGTCTAAGATGATCTGAGAGACGCTGCTGGTCGCTGATGTGGCTCGCTGGACCCGATATGGCGGGCTGCGATGCGACTGGTAATGAAGGGGTCCGGGGTTCGAGTCCCCGCGTCGGCTCTGGGAAATGCCCTGCAAGTACGTGGGATAGGTTGCGCAGTCCGCCGGCTGTCGTGCCAGCGCCGGAGGGCTCGGCTTGGCGGCCGGCGGCGAGCCTGGGGTCGGAGTACGCTTGCCAGGTCCAAGAAGAACCACGTTCTGGAGGTGAGCATGGCCGTACGCACCACGCCGTTCGTCGCTGCAGGGACCTGGGCGGTCGATCCCGCGCATTCGAACGTCACGTTCTCGGTCAAGCACATGGGCATCGCCAACGTGCGCGGGAAGTTCACCGGGTTTGAGGGTACGCTCGAGGTCGGCGAGGACCTCGCCAACTCCAGGGCGCGTGGCAAGGTCAAGGTGGCGTCGATCGACACCACCGAGGAGGGGCGCGACGCGCACCTGCGCTCGCCGGACTTCTTCAACGCTGAGCAATACCCGGAGATCACGTTCGAGTCCACGCGCGTGGAGCCCATCGACGAGGGGTCGTCGCACATCTTCGGCAACCTGACGATGCACGGCGTCACTCGTGAGGTGAAGCTCGCTGTCGTCCTGCAGGGGACCGACACCGACCCGTGGGGCAACGAGCGCACCGGCCTCGAGGCCGTCGGTACGCTGAAGCACAGCGACTTCGACCTGAAGTTCAACCAGGCGCTCGGCAGCGGCAACGTGCTAGTCGGCGACAGGGTGAAGATGTCGCTCGACATCTCCGCGGTCAAGCAGGATTGACCACTCGGGATTGGCGGAGCGCCCGACCTTGCGAGGTGGCGGCGGAGTCGCGCCGCTCGCCGCTCCACGCTCTGACGGCACGCTGGTGCGCGCAGTTCTTAGCCTCCCCCGGCCAACCTGATCGCGCGATGCTGGTCGCCATGAGGGTTTCCTCCGCCTTGGCCGTGGTCGCGGTCATCTTGCTAGCGAGCGGGTGCGGCGGCTCGGTGTCCATCAACGACAAAGGGCAGATGGCCGTGGGTGAGAAGACCCTCGAAGTGGCGTCTCTGCCGTTCACGTTCAGCTATCCCGGCTCCTTCCAGGAAGCGACGGATGCAAGCGCCAAAGCGACGCACTCCGTCGCCGTCGTGGGAATACCCAGCGAAGACTCCTACATTGCCGTTCACCACAACGGGAGTGCCCCGATGTCCCTGGACGCCCTCGAAGCGCAGGCACGCCGAGCGCTGGGGAGCAGCGTGACGGGCACCCGGCGTGCGCGCCACGGGGGGATCGAGATGGTCGCGGTGACGACGCGGGTGGCCGGGGGAGGGGATCTCAGCGCGACGATGAACGGGTTCTCCACCGCCCAGGACACGTGGCTGATCGAGTGCCGCTCCAATCTCGCGAACCGCAAGCTCATGGCGCGGTGGTGCTCGCATGCGCTCGACTCGTTGACGCTGCGCAAGTAGGTCCGCAGCGCCGGTCGCTCCGTCGTCTCCGTAGATTGGTGGTGGAAGGCTATGGAAGCCTCAGCGGTCACCAGAGGACCCGCAGAGGCCGGTAGGCTGGCGCAGAACGCCGCGGAATTGCTGCGTTCCTCATGATCCGGCCCGCAGAGATCGCCAGCTGCTCGCTCCTCGTAATGAAGGGGTCCGGGGTTCGAGTCCCCGCGTCGGCTTGAAGAAGGGCCCGCACATTGTGGCGATTACTAAGGGAAGTCCACTGGCAGTGGGACTTGTCGGCGGCCAGAGTTCGCGCGGCCCGCAGATGCGCTTTGCCCGGCTTTCGGCGCCTAACTCTCGGCGGTACGGATACCTGGGCGCGTCGCCGAGCGGTGCTCGCGTCGGAAACGAAGCACTGGGGCGTCTACAGATGAAACGTCTTAGCTTGACAAGCGCCGCGCTCCTCGCTGCGTTCTTGACGGTCGCGGCCGCGACTTGGGCCGCCGCAGGTATCAAGGCGTGCGTGCCAAAGAAGGAAGCAAGCACCTTCCTCACGCCCAAGCACGGCAAGTGCAGAAAGGATACAAGCTGACGACGCTGGGCCAGGAAGCCAAAGAAGGCAAGCAGGGAGCGGAAGGGAAGGCGGGGCCGGCCGGCCAAGCGGGGGCTGACGGCAAGGCGGGGGCTGAAGGCAAAGAAGGACCAGAAGGCGGTGCCGGCTTCTCAACCGAACAGCGCGAAAAGCTCAAAGCGATCCTCCCCTACATCAAATACACAGCCTCGGGCATCGCAGGAAAGCCCACGATCGTGTTCTCCGGCGTCAACGTGCAGGTCGTCGACGGCGAAGGGAAAACCGAATCGGACGTGATCCTCGATGAAGAAGAGGAATTCACGAGTGTCGGTGGCATGGTCATGGGCTATTCCAACACCATCGCCGCTCCCTTTGCCACGGTGACCGGGGGAGAGTTCAACGCTGTCAGCGGAGACGACGGGTCGGTCGGCGGCGGGGAGTTGAATTCAGACACTCTCCCGAGCAAGTACGGGGTGACGGTAGCCGGAGCGGCGGGGCGTTCAACGAAGCGAGCGGGCGAGGCCGCCACCCGCGCTGCGGCGTGCCGTCGCCTGCCGCTCGATTGCGTCTCCGCGACAACTGCTACGATGCGTAGCAACTCATGGACAATCACACGATCCCGCAGAGAGAGCTTCGCAACAACGTCGCGGAGGTATTGCGTCGCGCGGAGGCCGGCACAGAGTTCACGATCACGGTGCGTGGTCGTCCAGTCGCGCGGCTCGGCCCAGCGGAGCGCCCCCACGAGCGTCGTTTGGATGTCGACTGCGATACGTTTCGGGCGATCCTCGCTGCGACGCCCGTTGACGACGGTTACGGGGCCGACGTTGCCGCTGCGCGGGCCGAGGAGGAACCGGCAGGCGATCCCTGGGATCGTTCTTGAGCGGAGCGCTGCTCGATACCTCGGTGCTTATCGGCGGTTTCGAGCCGTCGCAGGTGGAGCTGCCGGCGACGATGGCCATCTCGGTGATCACTCTGGGGGAGCTGCGCGCGGGCGTGCGGCTGGCCAGGGATCCGGCTGCGCGCGCTGCTCGCCAGACTAGATTGAACGCCGTCCGCGATCTCTTTGAGCCCATTGCCGTCGATGAGGTGGTGGCCGAGCACTACGGGGACATACTCGCCGCTGCCCGGTCGGCTGGACGGAGCAGTAAGGCGACCGACGTGCTGATAATCGCGACCGCCGCAGCCACCGGACGCGTGCTCCACACGCTCGACAAGCGTCAGGCCGCGCTGGCCGAGGTCGCTGGTATCCCACTCCAGACCAGCGGCTGAGAGGATCGCACGCAACCGATGATCCCTCGGCTTGCGTGAGAGCTCGGCCCGTCCGAGGTCGCGCTTGCACGCGACAGAAGTCGTGTCCCGAAGTATGTCCCGGACTCCGCAAATGTGAGGTCACTTGGGCGCACCGGAGGCGACTAGATAGCGCTCAGAACAACCAATATCACGGGATCTGGAGCCACTCGTAATGAAGGGGTCCGGGGTTCGTCCATCACAACTCCTCTCAGCCGAGGCGTTGCAACGACCAGTTGAATCCGCCCAATATGGTTCGCTCGGCTCCGGCCAGCAGGCTCGTGACGCAGGGATCGCGGTGTCGATGGGATCAAAGGGCAATGTCTACGACAAGGCCGTCGCCGAGAGCTTCTTCGCAACGATCAAGAAGGAGCTGGTTCACCGCCAATCATGGCCGAGCAGACGCCACCTGTCCTCCGCCGACTTCGAGTACATCGAGGCGTTCTACAACCAACAGAGCCCTCTGGCAAGCGCATCGAGTGGAACGGCATGGACGTCATCCCGTTCCAGGCGGGCAAGGTCAAGCGCAAGGACGTTTACTCGGACTCGGTTTCGATCCTCCGTCAGGTTGGGCTGCTGTAGCCCTCCCGGCGGGATCTGCGCCTTTGCCGCGGGCACGTCAATGCGCCCCGCGATCTCGCGGGTACGAAGTTGGTATCCGCACTGAAGCGGGGAGGCTGCTGCGCCCAAAAGAGGCCGCGCCTGAGCGGGGCCTCTTCGCACAGCGGGGGCGGGATCTGGTCGGGTATCACTGACCGCGTACCGCATCGAAGAACGCTGGGATCTGGATTAGTGGCTGTGGCTGACGACCACCGCATCACACGAGATCGATCGTCGAGCGATCATCAGCGCGCCGCCGCCAGACGAGCTCGGGAGCTGATCGAGCGGAACGGCTTGACTACGGCATGAGGATGAGCAGCGTGAGGATGGTGCCGACGAGCACCGCTAAGGCGAGAGCGCCCCGGGAGAGCAAGCGTCGCAGCCTCACCACCGTCGGTTTGATCACTGGCCGGATCCATCGAGCGGGAACCAGTCGCAAGACTGGCCGTTGCCGGCACACCCATGTAACGATTAGCTCTTCCAGCCAACTGTCGATCGCGGCGCCCACCCCACTGTGCATCGAGCGAGGATAAGCTCGGGATCCCCTCAGCCGCGACCGTGCAAGCCGCCGCCCACGAACCGGCGCGCAAGCCCGCCTTGATCGCGACGGAGTCGACCGCGGGACCACCGAGAGAGATAGCTTCAGTCACGTCGACGCTCCCCTTCCATCGATGCGGTAACCAGCCCGCGACATACGATGCGCGGGAGCGTCGACGATTTCAGCTACGGCTGAGGAAGACGCCAGTCGGCCTGTAATCCCTAGAGATTCGGGCCACTCTGGCTCACGCGCTGCTCGCTTCACACGCGAGAGGGCGGTGGTTCGAAACCACCCGCGCCCATAAAGATAGCCTGCAAATTGAACACGTCTAACACGTTGATCCTTCGTCAGCGAGCGAGGAGCCACACGTTCAGGCCTGCTCCGCGGGAAAAGCGAGAGCGTTGACGTGGACGTCGCTGACGGCGTTGCGCCGGGGTGGGAGGCTAACGCGCACCCTGTTAGGTCCGATTTCCGGGCGTCTATTAGGAATTGCTGCGTTCAGGCCGTGGCGCGAACATGTGCGGACTGGGCGCGCCGAACGCCGCCTTCGCTCAATTTCCTGGGCTATTTCACGATCGTGAAGCTCAGCGACCGCGGCGTGGAGCGCAAGCCGGCCGAGGTCGCGGTGATCGTCAGGGTGTAGTGCCCGGGTTTCAGCTTCTTGGTCGCCGACAGGCGGCCTGCGAAGCGCACCCTGTTGGCGCCGGCGTGGGCTTTGAAGGCGAGCGTCCCCACGATGACGGTGCGCGTGCACTTGGGTTTCTTGCGGTTCTTCTTCGATACCGGGAGGCACTTCTTTGACACCTTGCGGCCCGCTGCGGGCCGTGTGAAGTCCAGCCGGACGGCCGCGGCCTCGTTGAGCGAGAAGCCAAAGGTCGTGCCGACCGGCGGCTTCTTCTTCTTGCTGATCTGCGCCAGCCTGTCGCCCGCACGCCACTTCGTGGCCGACTGGCTCAGGCCCACGACGGCCGGCCGCACGGGCGGCGGGCAGTTTGGCGGGCAACCGGACTGGGGCGGTGCTCCGGCGACGCTGAGGTTGACGGTCGCCGTGTTTGAGTCAAGCGCGCCGTCGTTGGCCTTGTAGCTGAAGCTGTCGGGGCCGGCGTAGCCCGCCACCGGCGTGTAGAGCACCGTCCCGGCCGCCTGGTCGATCGCCCCCAGGGTCCCGTGAGCGGGCGGGGTGCCAATAATCGCAAGTGTCAGCGGATCAAAGTTCAGGTCGCTGCAGCTGAGCGGGATCGTCGTAGGCGTGGCGGCCGCGACGTTGCGTGCGACCGCGGTGCACGACGGCGCGAGCTCACGCGCGAAGCGCACCACCGCATTGCTGTTGTGTGAGGCGACGTAGACGCTCGCACCGTCGGGGCTGACCGCCACCGACTGCGGGAAGTTCAGCCCGGCGGTCTGGTTGCCCGCACCGCACACGCTCCCGCCCGTGTTCTCGATGCACCCCGCCGGTGTCAGCGCGCCACCCGCCCCGCGGTTGAAGCGCACGACCGCATTGTCGTTGGCGGCAACGTAGACGCTCGCGCCGTCGGGGCTGACCGCCACCGACGCCGCGGTGCCCAGCCCGGCGGTCTGGTTGCCCGCACCGCACACGCTCCCGGCGGTGTTCTCGATGCACCCCGCCGGTGTCAGCGCGCCACCCGCCCCGCGGTTGAAGCGCACCACCGCGTTACTGCTGATGGAGGCGACGTAGACGCTCGCGCCGTCGGGGCTGACCGCCACCGACTGCGGGCCGAGCAGCCCGGCGGTCTGGTTGCCCGCACCGCATACGCTCCCGCCGGTGTTCTCAAAACACCCCGCCGGTGTCAGCGCGCCACCCGCCCCGCGATTGAAGCGCGCCACCGTGTTGCCGCTGGAGGCGACGTAGACGCTCGCGCCGTCGGGGCTGACCGCCACCGACTCGGGGCTGGGCAGCCCGGCGATCTGGTTGCCCGCCCCGCACACGCTCCCACCCGTGTTCTCAAAACATCCGGCCGGTGTCAGCGCGCCACCCGCCCCGCGATTGAAGCGCACCACCGCGCTACTAGAGATGGAAGCGGCATAGACGCTCGCGCCGTCGGGGCTGACCGCCACCGACACAGAGCTGCCGAGCCCGGCGGTCTGGTTGCCCGCACCGCACACGCTCCCGCCGGTGTTCTCGATGCACCCCGCCGGAGTCAGCGCGCCACCCGCCCCGCGGTTGAAGCGCACCACCGCGCTACTGCCGATGGAGGCGACGTAGACGCTCGCACCGTCGGGGCTGACCGCCACCGAGAACGCGCCGAGCAGCCCGGCGGTCTGGTTGCCCGCACCGCACACGCTCCCGCCGGTGTTCTCGATGCACCCCGCCGGTGTCAGCGCGCCATCCGTCCCGCGGTTGAAGCGCACCACCGCGTTACTGCTGGGGGAGGCGGCGTAGACGCTCGTGCCGTCGGGGCTGACCGCCACCGAGAACGCGCCGAGCAGCCCGGCGGTCTGGTTGCCCACACCGCACACGCCCCCGCCCGTGTTCTCAAAACACCCCAGCGGCGTCAGCCCGCCCAGCGACGGCGGCACCGCCCACGCTGACGGCACCACAACCGAGAGCCCCACGAGCACGCCCGCCAGCACCCAGCCCCGACGAGCCAGGAGCGACTTCCGTTCCCCGAGCAAAATGAACAAGATCAACCATCCTACGCGCAAACTCGTCGCCCACCCGCGAGCTGAGGCCTATCCGCTCCCGACGGCGAGCCGGCGCAGCGACCGGGTTCGAATACCACCCTCTCGACGCATCTCAGACCCCGCGGCTAGTGCTCGTCGCAGTCTCGCGCCCGGCCTTGAGCCCGCGCAGTCAAGCGGGCTCTATGGTGCGGCACCCGGGCCTCCTTGAGGACGGTGAGCTTTGACACCCACACCCTCTCGGCAGGCGCTGACGACGCCACTGCGCCTGCTTCCCCATGCGTAAGCGAGCGTGCGCCGAGCGTACGTCAGTACGACTGCAGCTTGTCCCAAGCGAGCGTCTGCTGAACGTCAGGTGAGACGCTCGCTTGTCGGCACAGAGCAGCAGCCGCTGCGGCGCTTCCGCGTTCCTACACCAGTGTTAAGAGAGGCACTCGCCCGGTTGTCCCGCCGGCGCTTGGGTCGCAACGAGCTGGTATTTGCCAGGCTTCAGCTTGTGCCCCGCCAGGCGGCCGGTAAAGCCGAAGCTGTTGGCGCCGGCCTTGCCGGCGCGTCATTCGTGACCCCTCAGGTCGGTGAGCGCTTGCGTGTTGTTACTTGCTTTGGCCGCTTGCGACCACGCCCAGCTCTAAGAGCGCCGCTCGCAGGCGTGAGGATGCTCTCGTGGCCGTCATCCCAGCGGATCCGATAGCGAGGCGAGGGATCGCCTCGGAGTACCTCCTCAACGACACCCGAGCGGGGTCGGCGATCCGTTGACTCGGACTCCGCTACGACGCGCTTGCCGACCTCAAAGGTCATCGTCACCCCTCATCGCCCATGCTCACCGGGGACAAACCCCGCCGCACGCAAGGTACCACCGCTCGCCGCGATCGGGCCAGTGTTGCGGCCGGGCGCAGGTCGCTCGTGTGAGATAGTGCGCGCGTGACCACCTTCGAGCAGTCCGCCGCCCGCCTGGTAGCCGTCGATGACCTCGGCGCCTCACAGGTCGCCGTGGTCGAGAAGACACCGCACGGCGCACTAGCCGTTGGCCTCAGCGCGGGCAAGCCGTTCGCGGTCTCTAACCGCTGCCGCCACCTGTTCGCCTCACTGGGCAAGGGGCACGTGACCGACGACGGATGCCTGCAGTGCCCATCGCACGCGGCGCTCTACGACGTCGGCACTGGCAAAATGGTGCGCGGTCCCCAGGGCGCGTTCAAGCCGGTGGCAGGCGCTGTGAAGGCGACAACCGGCGCTCGATCGCTGAAGACATTCCCGGTCGAGCTGCGCGACGGCGTCATCTGGTTGGTCGACTGACCGACGCTCGCGCCTCGTCGGCCTGAGCAAACGCAACGGCTCGTCACGACCAGCGGTGAGATAGCGGAAGAGCACCATCAAGCCGTCGAGCGTCAAACCGCGGTACGGGCCGTGATAGTCTCGCCCGCCTTCGGCGGAAGGAGCTGGCCCCCGCGCCGAGATGCGCGTTTGGCGGCCGATCTTTCGGAGAGTGTTGTTTGGGACGGAGCGGAGACTCGTGAAGCTCGTGATCGCCATCGTGCGCCCCGAGAAGGTCAACGACGTGCTGGAAGCGCTCTACCGTGCCGAGGTGCGTGGCATCTCCATGAGCCGCATCCAGGGACATGGCGGCGAGCTGGACCGCGTCGAGACATACCGTGGCACGACTGTGAAGATGGGGCTCTCCGAGAAGGTCCGCTTCGAGTTGGCGGTTTCCGATGCATTCGTGCAACCGACCATCGATGCGCTCTGCACCGGGGCGCGGACCGGCGAGGTTGGAGACGGCAAGATCTTTGTGGTGCCGTTGGAGCAAGCGGTTCGCATCCGCACCGGCGAGACTGCCGAACGCGCCGTGACGCCGCTCGGCAAATGACGGCGATCGCCGTCATCTCGGCGTCCACGCACATCAACGCGGGGGACACCGCCTGGATGCTCGTCGCGACCGCCATGGTCCTGCTGATGACCCCCGCGCTCGGTCTGTTCTACGCGGGTCTCGTGCGCTCGAAGAACACGCTCAACACGTTCATGATGTCGATCGCCGCGCTCGCCGTCGCCACGGTCATGTGGGCGCTCGTTGGCTATTCGCTCGCTTTCGCCAAGGGCAATGGGTTCATCGGTGGGCTGGGTTACGCCCTCCTACGCCACGTCGACTTCGCCCCGCGCGCCGGGATGACGATCCCGAGCCTCCTTTTCTTTGCGTTCCAGGCGACGTTCTGCATCGTCACCGTCGCCCTCGTGTCGGGCGCCGTGGTAGAGCGCATGCGGTTCGCCCCCTTCCTGCTCTTCGCGGCCCTGTGGTCGGTGCTCGTCTATGCCGTGCTCGCCCACTGGGCGTTCGGCGGCGGCTGGCTGCAGGCGCACGGCACCCTCGACTTCGCCGGCGGCGTCCCGGTCGAGATGGGGTCGGGCTTCTCTGCGTTGGCAGCCGCACTTGTCGTCAGGGCGCGCAAGGACTACGGGCGCCAGGCTCTGCTGCCACACAACGCGGTCTATGTGCTGTTGGGGGCGGGCCTGCTCTGGTTCGGCTGGTTTGGCTTCAACGGCGGCAGCGGCTTCTCTACGGGACACTCGAGCGTGTTGGCCTTCACGAACACGCTGCTGACGCCGGCGTGCACGCTCGTCGTGTGGTTTGCGCTTGACCTTCTGCGCGGCAGGCGGGTGACGGCGATCGGCGCGGCAACCGCGATCATCGTGGGCTGCGTCGGAATCACGCCTGCGGGCGGCTATATAAGTCCCAGTTGGGCCATGGTGCTGGGCGCGGTCGCCGCCCTGCCGAGCTACGCCATCATCGTCTTGCGCCCGCGCACACGCGTGGACGAGACGCTCGATGTGCTCGCCGCTCACGGGGCTGCCGGTCTAACCGGAATCCTCTTTATCGGCTTCGTGGCCCAGCTTCCGTGGAACGGT
Organism: Solirubrobacteraceae bacterium; assembly: GCA_017882375.1. Lineage (GTDB taxonomy): Bacteria > Actinomycetota > Thermoleophilia > Solirubrobacterales > Solirubrobacteraceae > Palsa-744. The sequence goes on from JADGPP010000028.1 coordinate 15,060, forward strand.
GCCTCGAATGGCCTGCTCTACGGTGACGCGGGCCAACTGGGTTGGCAGGCCATCGCAGCCCTCGCCGGTCCTGCGTATGCATTCACCGCCACGTTTGTGCTGCTGCGGCTGATAGGGCTTCTGACGCCGCTGCGCGCCTCCGAAGACGAGGAGGCGCTCGGCATGGACATCGTCCAGCACGGGGAGGAGGCCTACGCGACGGGCGAGGGCGCCATCCTCGTCTCGACCGAGGCCGCCTGACACCTGTCCACCAGGTGCAATCGGCGCATGGGCAGGCCTGCCAAGACAAGTGGGTCCGTTCCCCCGCGGCCCTCATGCGCGCCCACCCGCTCATCGGACAGGCCTGCTGCATCGGCGCGGCCGCCCTACGACTGTGCGCTGATAGTGCTCGACCCCGACCTCTGCGTCACGTTCGCCGGCAGAGCACGGGATCGCAGACGCGTCACCGGCCGGCCTGGCGCGCGATGAGCGCGTGCGCGCGGCGGTTCAAGTGGGCGTGGACGCCCGCCAACGTCAAGCTTGCCTGTGTCGAACAGATCAAGCGCTTTGCGATCATCGAGGACGACTGGCTGCCGGGTCGCGATGAGCTGACACCGACGATGGAGCTCCCCGCAGGCCGATCGGCGAGAAGTACGCTGCCGAGATAGATGCGCTCTATGCGTGAACCGATCGTACCCCGGCTCGTGTGGACTCATGACTGCTAAGGTACCCACATGCGTGAGATCGGCGTCCGTGAACTGAAGCAGTCGCTGAGCGAGACTCTGCGGGCGGTTGGTCGCGGTCAGCAGGTGCGCGTCACGGTCCGCGGCAAGGCCGTCGCAGATATCGTCCCTGCGGGAGCCGCGGCTAGCGACGATCGAATCCGCGAGCTGGTCGCCGAGGGGCGCGTGGCAGTCCCCTCACGTGTGCGACCGACACGGGCACCGCGTCTCGTGAAGTCTCGGCGCAGCGCCTCCTCGCTGGTGCTGTCAGAGCGGGAAGCCGAGCGCTGAACCTCTACCTCGACGCAAGCGCGCTTGTCAAGCGCTACGTCGCTGAGCCGGGCAGTGACCTTGTCCGAGACGCGATGGGCGGCGCCGACGGCTGGTTTATCTGTCGTGTCGGCTTTGTCGAGACCACCCGCGCCGTCACTCTCACAACCGGGCGAGCAGCTGCGACGGCACTACGGGAGGAGTGGCCGGCGTTCGGCGTCATCGAGATCGATCAAGAGCTCGTCGAGCATGCGTCGACGCTGGCCGTCAAGCGTGAGCTTCGCAGCCTGGACGCCCTACATCTGGCTGCCGCGCTTGTGCTTCCCCAGGACGATCTCGTCATGGTGACCTGGGACCGACGCCTCCACGCTGCCGCCCTGGCCGAAGGCCTCGGACTGCTCCCGACGTCGCTCGACTAGCAACGAGCGCAGCGTTGCCCGTCGAGCTACCTCTCATGCCGGTTATAGACCGGCAGGAGGCTGAAACGGCCACGACTTGCTGAGCGCGCCTACGACGCGAAAAGAGCCTCGATCTCGGTGGCTAGGAGATCGAGGAGGTTCATGGCGCCTATCGCCGCTAGGAGCGAACGTGCCGGTCAGCCGAGTACACGCACGCATTGGCCTGGAAAGGGGAACCACACGGCGGAGTGAGCGTGCGGGCAGCTGACCTCGGCAGTGATACCTACCGCCTTGCTCCTGCTTTGCGTCGGGAGCGAGCACGTGGCCGCCAGGCCTCGAGCAGTGGCGGGAGCACAGGCGCAGTGGAGGCGGTACGTCGAGTCGGTCGCTCACGCCTCCGCCGCCGGCTCGATGTTCTGGTTGACGCGAAAGGTGTTTGCCGGGTCGTAGGTCGCCTTGGCGGCGGCCAGGCGGTCGTAGTTGCCGCGGTAGCTCGCGCGCACACGCGCGTCTCCCTCGTCCATCATGAAGTTCACGTACGCTCCGCCCGCCGAGTAGGGATGCGTCGCGTCCCAGTAGTCGACGGTCCAGTCGCGGATGATGCCGGCATTCGCAGGGTCGGGGTCGACGCCGACGATCACCTCGGCCCAGTTCTCGTCGCGGTAGCTGAAGGGCGTGTCGGCCTGGCCGACATCGTGCACGGCTCCGTCGATCGGGTAGAGGTGCATTGCCGAGTGCAGCGTCGGCAGCCGCTCGCCGAACTGGGCATGCTGGTCGATTGCGGCGTCCGGCAGCTCACGGACGAAGTCCGCGCGCCAGTACCACTGGAGTCCGGGGGAGTACAGGTCGTCGAACAGGCTCTGCCATGCAGGGAACGGCATCGGGCCGACTCCGTGCAGCAGCGGGGTCCCAACCTCCTGTACGGGCGCGAACAGGTCGGCGGCGGCCTCCTCTTGGCCGACGTAGCACCACATCACTCCGCACACCTTGCGGAAGTGCAGCTCGGCTGGGAGGAAGTCCGCCGGGGGGACCGTCATGAGCGCGAAGAACCCATTCAGCTCGCGCGGCGCGGCGGGGAGGAACTCGCGGTAGAAGCGCATCACCTCGGGTGTCTGCTCGAGCGGCCAGAAGGTCGGGCCGGCGAGCACCGTGGAGACGGGGTGCGCTTGGAAGCGGAAAGAGGTGACGACCCCGAAGTTGCCGCCGCCGCCACGCAGTGCCCAGAAGAGCTCGGGGTTCTCCTCGGCGCTCGCGCGAGTCTGCGTGCCGTCGGCCAGGACGACCTCGGCCTCGATCAGATTGTCGATCGTGAGCCCGTGCTTGCGCGAGAGGTGGCCGATGCCGCCTCCCAGGGTGAGGCCGCCGACGCCGGTCGTGGAGATGATCCCCGACGGCGTCGCGAGGCCAGCCTCGTGGGTTGCAGCGTCGACCTGGCCCCAGGTGCACCCGCCACCCGCGCGAACCGTGCGCGCGGCCGAGTCCACCTCGACGCTCTGCAGGCAGGAGAGGTCGAGAACCACGCCGTCGTCGCAGATTCCGAGTCCGCCGCCGTTGTGGCCGCCTCCGCGAACGGCGAGCAGGAGGTCGTGCCGGCGCGCGAACGCGATGATCTCCGCCACGTCTGCGGTACTGGCGCAGCGCGCGATCAGGGCGGGCTGGCGGTCGATCATCGCGTTGAAGACCGCGCGACCCGACTCATAGCCAGGGTCGGCGGGACCGACCAGCTCACCTGCGAAGCCCGTCCCGAGCTCCTGTCGCGCTGCATCGGCCGCATTCGTGCTGGTACTCATATTCCTGCCTCCTATTCATTGGACTGAGCCGGCGGCCGGGAATAGATCTCGATCGCATGGTCGACGGTAGCCGGGTGCACCGCCGCTGTCATGACTTGAATTGACACAGTTCGCAGGCTCACCGCGGCACGTCGCGCCGAGAGCGATAATCAGATCTGACTACTCCGCCTTTCAATCGCCAGTGCACACGCTTCCCGGCCCTCTAAGCCTCCCCCCGTCGTCTCCGTTCGTCGGCCGCTCGGCAGAGCTCGCGTCCCTGCGCGCGCTAGTTCCACGCGAGGCGGGCGAGCGTGGCCGGCTGGCCCTGGTCGGTGGGGAGGCCGGATCGGGCAAGAGCCGCCTCGTCAGTGAGCTGGCGCAAGCGCTCGCCTCGGAGGGAGTCCTGGTGCTATACGGCGCGTGCGACGCAGTCGTGCAGACCGCCTACCGTCCCATCGCCGAGGCGCTCGATCAGCTCGCTCGAAGCACCGACCCCGATGTGCTCCGCGCGGACCTGGGCAGCGCGGGCGGCGAGCTGACGCGGCTCGTTCCCAACCTGGCGGCCCGCGTCGCCGGGCTGTCGGCGCCCGTCGCCGCCGATCCCGACACCGAGCGCCATCGGCTGCACACCGCGGTGAGCGATGTCCTCGCTGGCGCCGGCCGCCGACAGCCGCTGCTGCTCGTGATTGAGGACGGGCATTGGGCGGACACGCCGACGCTCGTTCTCCTGCGACACCTCGCACGGGCAATGAGCGAGGCCCGCGTCCTCGTGCTCGCGACGTTTCGAGACACCGAGGCTGATGTCCCAGCTGAGCTCGCGGATGCGCTTGCCGAACTGCGCCGCTCTGACGATGTCGTGCGCCTACGCCTGGGTGGCCTGACCGAGGACGACGTCGGCGAATTCGTGCGCCGCGCCGGCGGCGGCGAGATCGACCCGGCCGAGCCCGAGCTCTCCCGCTCGATCCGCGACCTCACCGAGGGCAATGCCTTCCTGCTGTGCGAGCTCTGGCGGACGCTCGTCGAGACGGACGCGCTGTCGATCGAGCACGGGAAGCTCCGCTTGACGCGACCTCTGCAGGAGATCGCAACACCTCAGAGCGTTCGTGAGGTCGTCAGCCAGCGCCTGACGAGGCTCGACCCGACGACGAGGGGCCTGCTCGAGCTGGCCGCCGTCGCCGGACCCGAGTTCGAGCTCGACGTCCTGCGCCGAGCCGCGCCCGTCGAGCTCGAGCGAATCGACGCCCTCGAACCCGCCATGCGCAGCGGGGTGATCGAGGAGCTGCCGTTTCCCGCGCTGGCTTACCGCTTCACGCACGAGCTCGTGCGACGCGCGCTGTACGACAGGCTGAGCGTGCTGCGCCGGGCCGAGTTGCACCTGCGCGTCGCCGAGGCGCTGGAGGCGGTCGATCGGCCGCCGAGCGGGCACGAGCTCGCCGACCTGGCTCACCATTTCGCGGCGGCCGCGCCGATCGGCGGCGCGGCACAAGCGGTGGAGTACAACCTCCTCGCGGCGCAGGCGGCGTCGGCTGCATTGGCCCACGACGAGGCTAGCGCCCGACTTCGCACGGCGCTGGAGATGGGGATCGAGGACGAGCAACGGCGCGCGGAGATCCTGCTCGATCTCGGCACCGCGCTCTTCCGAGCGGGAAGGTCGCTCGACTCACTACAGTCGTTCCGCCACGCGGCGGAGATCGCGCGAGACCTCGGCGAGGGAGAGCTGCTCGCGCGCGCGGCGATCGGGTTCGAGACGAGCTGCTGGCGCCCCGGGCTCGCCGACCAGGGTGCCCGCGAGCTCGTCGGGGAGGCCTCGGCGGCATTATCGCGTGAGGACTCCACGCTGCGGGTCGGTCTGCTCGCGAGCCTCGCTCGCGCACTCGAGTTCGAGGGCAACTCCGACGGCGCCGCGGTCGCGCGCGCAGAGGCGATCGCGATGGCGCGCCGCATCGACGATCGGCCCGGTCTGGCTACAGTGCTCGGTGGGGTCTACTGGGCACGCGGCACCACCAGTCTCGAGGAGGCGCTCGAGATGCTCGGTGAGGCACGCGATCTGGCCGAAGAGATTGGCGACGTGGAGGTCCAGGCGGAGGCGACACAGTGGCGAGTGTCCGCACTGATGGCACTCGGCGAGATCGCGCCTGCACGCGAGGAGCTTGCGAGGGCCCTCGACATGGCCCAGCACACACGCCAGCCCTTCATGCTCCACGTGACCGAGCACTACCGATCCGCGCTGGCGCTGCTCGAGGGTCAACTCGCAGAGGCTGAGGCGGGCGCGGAGCGCTCGCGCGAATGGGGCCAACTGCTCGTCGGTCGCGATGCATCCGGCGTCTACGGAATCCAGATGTTCGGAGTCCGCCGGGAGCAGGGTCGTCTGGCAGAGCTTGCCCCTGTGATCCGCGTCCTCGCGGCCGGCGATCGGGAGGGGGGAGCCTGGCGACCGGGCCTCGCGGCGATGCTCGCCGAGCTTGCGATGGAGGAGCCGGTCCGGCGCGAGCTCGACTGCGTGGCAGCCGAAGGTCTCGAGCTGCTGCGCGAGGGTCTCTGGCTCGCGTCGCTCACCTATCTCGCGGATGCCGCCAGCGCGGTCGCACATCAGGAGGTTGCTTCGCTCGTCTATCCGCTGCTCGCACCACTGGCCGGCACGAACGTCATGATCGGCCACGGCGTGGCCTGCTACGGTGCCGCCGACCGCTACCTCGGAATGCTCGCCGCGACGCTCGGCGACACCGACAGCGCGGCCAGTCATTTTGAGGCGGCTCTCCGCCTCAACCGGCAGATGGGCGCGAACACCTGGCTCGCGCACACTGCCTACGAGTACGGACGGATGCTGTTCGGCCGGGGAGACTCCGACCGCGGTGGGCAGCTGCTCGCCGAGGCCGCACTCCTGGCTGAGACGGTCGGGATGCCCACGCTTCTCGCTCGTGCCCGCGCCCTCGCGCCGGTGTCGAGTCCGTCGTCGCCGGACGGCCTTTCCGTCCGCGAGCTAGACGTGCTTCGCCTGATCGCGCGCGGTCTGTCGAATCGTGAGATCGGAGCCAGGCTCTTCATCAGCGGACACACCGCCGCGAACCACGTACGCAGCATTCTTCGCAAGACCGCGTGCGCGAACCGCACTGAGGCGGCCGCGTACGCCTATCGGCGAGGCCTCGCCGATAGCTGAGCGATGGCGTAGCATTCGACACATGCCGATGTACGTGATCGAGCGTGTATTCGCCGAGCAGCTCGACCTCACGAGTGACGACGTGAAGCTGATCGAGGAGGTCAACGCGGACGAGGGCGTGCGCTGGCTGTTCTCGTTCCTCAGCGCAGACCGTCGTCGCTCCTACTGCCTCTACGAGGCGCCGTCACCCGACATGATCCTCGCCGCCGCGCAGCGCGTCGGCATCCCTGCCGACGCCGTGGTTGAGGTCAACCGCGTCTCTGCGGACATGTACGTCTAGGAAACGCCGTGGCGCGCTCGCGCATGCCTTTGCCACTTCGTCGCACTGATCGCCGGGCAGCTCGAACAGGGCGGCTCCGCGGGCAGCGATCAAGCGTAGGGCACCAGTGGCGGCGTCCCGCATGCCTACTCGTGCAGTTGGATCGCCAGGGGGATGCCCTTGGTGAACCAGCTGCGGTGCAGCTGCTTAATCTTCGAGGCGGTGGGGCGCCCGGGAAGGTGTATGTGGCACTCCTCGTAGTCGAATGGCTTGACCGTCTCGCAGTAGGCGAGCATCGCTGCTTCGCTCTCGGAGGTATCGGGTGCCAGCTCGCGTGCGACGCCGGCGAACGTGCCGCCGCTGATTCGCAGCTGCACGTTCGGGTTGGCCCGGATGTTCTTCAGCCATGCCGCCTGGGCGCCGCCGATCGAGACGATGTAGGCCTGGTTGCCTGTTCGGATCGCTCGTATGCACTTGCGGCGTGTCTTGCCGCTTCGGCGACCGGTGGTAGGTAGCCAGGACGCCAAACCCGTCCGGTGGGCGCAGAAGGAACCAGGGAAGCATGACGGCGCTGAGGCTCCGCCCGCCACCTGTGGAGCGGATGAACGGGTTGCGCTTGCGCTCCGCGACGTGCACCGGACCCCTCATCCGCGCGTGTGCGAGAACGGCGGTGCCTCGACTGTCGCAGGATGGCGCGGGAGCCGCTCGAGCATCTCCACGATGCTGACGGCGCCGTCGCTGCGTGCGAGGGCATCTGCCATCACGCTGGCACCGCGCTTGAGCGTTGGGTCTCCCAATGCCTCGGCGATCGTGTCGCGCAGCTTGCGGGTGGAGGCGCGCTTGCTGATCCGCCTGCCGGCGCCGCAGGCGACCACGCGCGCGGCGTTGTCTGGCTGGTCGCGGCCATCGGGAATGCAGAGGAGCGGCACACCATCCGCGAGCGCGGCGTTGACCGTCTGCCAGCCGGCGTGCGTTATGACGAGCGAGGCGTGCGGGAGCACCGTCCGGTGCGGAACGAACCCGACGGTTCGGGCGTTCGCAGGGATGCTGAGGCTTGTTGTGTCGAGCGCCGGTCCGGCTGTCAGTAGAGCCCGGACTGGCAGCGGCGCGAGGGCATCAAGGACGCGCTGCGCGAGCGCTCGCTGGTCCATGTAGCTGGTGCTGAAGCTGACCAGCACGAGCGGGTCGCCGTTGCTCTCAGGCCATGGCGAGCTCCACTCCTGTGGGTAGGGCTCGAACGCGGGCCCGACGTAGTGCACGTTCGCCGGGAGCCTGGCGCGGCTGGAGAAGTCAAGCTCGGGCGAGGTCATCACGCAGATGGCGCGCGCGCCGAGTAGCTGAGCGGCCCACACATTCAGCGGGGCGAGTCCCTGCTCGGCGCGCGCCTTGTTCAGGACGGGCAGGCCGGCCGCGAGGAAGCGCCTGGGAATGCGGTTCAGCACACGGTCGCGTGCGGCGCCGAGCAGGTTGTCGATGGGCCGCTGGCCGCTGAACAGAGGCGGCGCCCCATCGACAGGCAGCGGATAGGGGCAGTGCACGAGCGCGACAGAAGGCAGGCCCGCCGCCTCGGCGGCGACAGCGGCACCGGCGAACATCCAGTCGAACAGCACCACATCGGCAGGCCAGTCCTCCAGGGCCTCGGAGCAGTCGCGGGCCGTGGGGAGGACGAAGGCGAACAGGCCGTGCCTGAGCATGCGGATGCCGGCTCCGGCACGTGTGCGCGCCTCCCAGTCGCGGATCGTGTCGCTCTCGCGTCGCGTGATGTCCATGGCGGGAACCGTGCGCTTGAACTCCACGAACTCGGCACCCGTGCGCTCGACCCGCTCCCGGGCCGCGCGATGCGCGAGCACCCGCACCTCGTGACCGCGCTCGAGGAGCCGACGAGTGACGGCGAGCTGCGGCGGCGCGTTGCCGCTGAACGCCAAGAGGGTCTGGAAGACAAGCACTACTATTTGACTATACTCACTATCAGATCAATATGTCGAGCGTCCCAACCAAGAAGCGCACCTATCGGATGTCGGCTCGCGCCGAAGCCGCCGCCCGGACACGAGAGCGGCTGCTCTCCGCGGCATGGCAGCACTTCGCGACCCTGCCTTACGAGGACGTCCGGCTACACGACATCGCCACCGAGGCCTCGGTCACCGTCCAGACACTCCACACGTCCTTCGGCTCCAAGGACCAGTTGCTCACGGCCGCGTTCCTGTGGTGGGGCGAGCAGGCGATCACCCGGCGCGACACCGCACCAGTCGGAGACGTAGCAGCGGCCATCAGGATCCTCTATGACACCTACGAGGCCCACGGCAGCGCGATCCTGCGGATGCTCACCCAGGAGGACCGGATCGCGGAGATCCGCCAGATGACCGACGCCGGCCGCGCCTACCACCGCGACTGGACAGCGAGGACATTCCAGCCGCTGCTCGCCGGTCAGCGCGGCCGCCCCAGAGAGCGGCGCCTCACCGCGATCGTGGTCGCAACCGACCTGCTCGTGTGGAAGCTTCTACGCCGCGAGATGGGACTCGACCGTCGAGAGGCCGAACATACCGTGGCCGCGATGATTCACTCCCCGTCTGTGACCGGACATAGGCTCGGGTGACCCCGTGATCGCGTGAACCGGTGCGACCAGGTGAGTCAGCCAGGTTGGAACTCCACGTCGGCGGCAGTGACGGGCTCGCGACAGCTCTCGCACACAACGACCAGGCCGGCCTGCGTGAGCTGGATCTCGGTGCGAACGCCGCCAGGCATCCACACCACGGAAGTCTCGCGCGCCATGCGCAGACCGTACAACGGCAGGGATCCTAGCGCGCCGTGGAGCGCGTGTCGTCTTCCGGCATACTGGCGGCGGTGAACAGCATCGAGGAGTGGTGGTCCTCAGGCGAGCGAGTCCCGATTCGCCTCGGCGGCATCGAGCGGGCCATCTTCGTACGGAGGATGGGATCGGGGCCGACGATGACGATGCTGCACGGGTATCCGAGCTCGTCGTACGACTGGGCAAGAGTCGCGTCGCCGCTCGCCCAGGACTACTCCCTGTTGCTTCCTGACTTCCTGGGGTTCGGAGCCTCGGGGAAGCCCGCCGACCATGTCTACTCGCTGCACGAGCAGGCCGACCTCATCGAGGCGCTGTGGGCGCTGGAGGGCATCACCTCGACGGTCATCGTCGCGTACGACTACGGGCTCTCCGTCGGGCAGGAGCTTCTCGCCCGCCGCGGAGAAGGCGCTCTGAGCGTTGACATCGAGGCCGTCCACCTGCTCAACGGCGGGCTCTACCCTGACTTTGCTCGTCCCAGCCGGGGTCAGCTGGCGATGCTCGACCCTGAGCGCGGTCCGCAGATCAGCGCGGGCATCACCGAGGAGCGGTTCGTCACGGCGCTCAGGCCGACGTTCGCCGCTGACTTCGATGCCGCTGGCGACAGCACGGACATCTGGCGGGCCACCTCCCGCGAGCATGGTCAGGCGATCACCCACCTCCTCACGCGCTATATCGCTGACCGCGCGCTCCACGGCGAGCGCTGGGTCACCGCACTAGAGCAAACGGATGTGCCGGTCGCCTTCGTGTGGGGCATGCTCGATCCGGTATCGGGCGCCCACATGGCGCAGCGGATACGCGAACGCCTGCCCACCGCGCCATTCCTGGAGCTACCGGACGTCGGTCACTGGCCGCCGCTTGAAACACCCGAGCGGGTCGCGGGCGCACTCCTCGGCAGCTAAGCGCGACCCCTCACATTGCACGCCGCCCGACGCGCTGCGCTTCGCGCGTTCGGCGCGGTGAGATCCTTCAGCGCAGGCCGTAGTGCTTGCGGGTGTCGCGGAACAGTGTCGAGAGCGCGACCCGGTTGACGGGGTCGAAAAGCCTCGCGGCGGGGTGAGGCTCGATCGCAATCGTCCACGTGAACCGGCAGGTCGTGCCGGACGTGGGCTCAACCAGGTAGTCCTCGGCGAACCGCCGGAAGACGGGAAGGCTCGACTCCACCGCGTAGAACGACTGCCGGCGTCCCTCCTCCCAGCGGAAGAAGCGCTCCTTGATCACGCTGGCGTTCCCGATCGTTCGCGCCGTCCGCGTCGTGCCGACACCAAACGGGCGCGGCGAAGTCCAGGTGATTGCGCGCAGGAGCCTGCACCACGACAGTGGATTGTCGATCGTCAGCTCCTCCCAGACCTCCGCGGCAGGACTGGGAATGTCGAAGGCCTCAGTGAGCCGGAACGGCGCGCTGTCGAAAAACGCCTCTGCTACCGGCTGGGCGGGGAACCAACGACCTCGCATGACAGCGAGTCTATTTGCCCCGACGACTGCCGATCTGGATCTTGCAAAGAACAGTAGTGGGTCAGTTGGAGTCGAGGAGCCCCGCGATCGCTTTCAAGCTCCATCGGTGGTCCGCGATCCCGGCGCCATCGCAGTAGCCGCAATGATTGGTCAGCCGACTATCCTAAGTCCCCCAAGTCCCCCTAGTTGACATTTTGGCTCAAGTGGCGTGGCGTTGTGGACGAAAGGAGCACAGATGGCGCAACTCATGCAAGTTCGACAGGTCGCCCGCACGCTTGGGGTTCACGAGAACACCGTGCGTCGCTGGGAGGAGCGCAGCCTGCTGCGCGCCGTCCGACTGCCGAGCGGTGTCCGGCGCTTTCGCCCCGATGATGTTGAGGCCGTGCGAGCGCAGATGTTCAGCGGCTTCGCCCCCTTGCACCCCGACGACGACGTTGTCCCGGTACGGGCCCACTCAGTCGACTGACCCAGGCGACCGCCACAGCGCCCTCTACAGTCCCGCGGACGTTGCGAGGAGCGCGTCGCTCATCCTTGCTCCGGCGGAGTCCCTTGCCCTAGGTCCACGCCAGCGGCTAGAATAAACGCCGTGAACGTCGCAACATCTCAGCGTGAGTTCATTGCGGACCTCACGCCCCGCGAGCGCGAGGTGCTCTCCTGCGTCGTGGAAGGACTGACGACCCGCGAGATCGCCGAGCGACTCTCTATCAGCCCGGGCACGGTCCGCAGGCACCTCTCATGTGCGACGAGCCGCCTGACAGACCGGGCGCGCACGGCCGCGACGCGGGAGCGGCTCGAGGTGATGATCGATGCGATGCTTCCCGATTCGGTTCCCTCGCCTGCGGAGGCATGGCACGCCCAGCAGAACGCACAGGCGCGCAGCGAACTGCTGCAGGAGTTCGGGGCGCTAACAGCCGAGCAAGTCGCCGACCAGGCGGGCTCGGCCGCTGCCAACCGCTCGGCGCTGGCGTCACGATGGCGCAACGAGGGGCGAATCGTAGGAGTGTCGTGGCACGGCCGCACGCTGTATCCGGCGTTTCAGTTTCGCGATGGGCAGCCGAGCCCCATCATTGAGCACGCAGCAGCGATCCTGCATGATCGGGGCCTGAGCGATTGGGCGCTCGCGTTGTGGTTCATCACGCCGAGCGGCTGGCTGTCCGACCGCCGCCCAGTTGACCTCCTCGACGAGGACCCCGAGCGGGTCCTCGCGGCGGCCGACGAGGCGCTGTCGCTTCCCGCTTGAGCAGCCTCCCGGAGCCGATCGGCCGGCTCTCGCCCAAGCTGGAGCCGATGGCAGCCGGCACGCACCTGCTCCGCATACACGACCGCGATCTGGGCGAGACCGACTTCAATCCAAAACCGCGGCCGACCGCACGCTTTCGCCCGATCGGAAAGCCGGTCGTCCCGACCCTGTACGCCGGGGTCGACGAGGACGTCGCGATCGCGGATGGCCTGTTCCACGACGTCTCGATCCGCCCCGACATCATCAGGCAGTACCCACTCGCCGGTCTAGACGGCCGGGTGATCAGTGACCTTGCACCAACCCGCGACCTCACTCTCATCCAACTCCACGGATATGGTCTGCAGCGACTCGGCGTCACGCACGGTGAGCTGATCGAGACGCCGGCGGCCGAGTACGAGTGGACGGCGCGTTGGGTGCACGCGCTCTACGTCGCCGCCACCCAGGCGGACGGGCTGGTGTGGATGAGCCGTCGGTTCACCGGACGCGCCGCGGTCATGCTGTGGCAAGGACAGGGAAGAGTCGGGCAGGGCGACCTCACCGTCACAGCGCCAGCTCGTCCGCTGTGGGAGGGCGCCGGCCGCCAGCTGGTCCTAGAAGCCGCGCTGCGGGCCGGCATCCGGCTCATCGCGTAAAGCATCGCAGTGGCGAGCGCCCGTCTCCCAGCTCAAAGCCGCGCGCCCGTCTCGGCGTAGAGCCGCTGGACCTCGTGCAGCCACTTGGCCGGGATCTCCTCCTCCAAGCGCTCCAGGAACGTGGGGTCTGCATCGTCGGGCAGACAAAGCGTCGCGCATCCCCTTGCCGGACACCGGACTTCCACCTCTGTCGCTCGCGAATACGAAGTCGCCGTCGCCCTTGGTGAAGTCGCGCTGCTTGACCTCGGCGAGCGCGCGCGTCAGGCGGGGGGTCATCGGGATCGGCGCGAACTCCGAGGTCTTGGTGTCCTCAGGCGCGTTCTGGACCCAGTTGTCGTATGGGCGAATGACGCCCACGTGGAAGTCGACGGCGCCCCATCTGAGCCCGAGGGCCTCTCCGGGAAGACGGATCCAGCGTGTGCGCCGCACAACAAGAACGCTTCCTCAAATGCGCCAGCGACGTGCTTGAGGAGACGGTCTACCTCGTCGCGATTGTAGAAGTCGTCCCGGCGCAGGATGCGCCTGCGTGTCGCCTTGCCGCTCAGGCGGTCGACATCCGCAATCGGGTTGGCCTCCAGCCATCCTCGTCGCACCGCGTAGTCGAGGGCCGCCCCGAGGATGTCGCGGTACTTGTTGTGTGTCTGCACCGAGGCGGGAGTTCGCAGCACCCATCTCCTCGTTGTGCGAGGACTCACCAGCCGGCCTTCGGACCTCAGCGTCTCAGCCCTTGCCCGGGACACGCGGCGGGCTTGCTCGGGTGCTGCGGCACCCCGCGGTCTTTGCGCCCGAGGAATCGTCGATGCCCCAGCTGTCTGACATGGCTTCGACGATGCGCAGCCCTCGCCCGGTCCGTTCTCTTGGCGTGGGGGAGCGGGGTACGTGGCGCCCTTTCCCCGTGTCACGCGAGAGAGGTCAACGCAAACGCCCCCGTCACGGCCAGTCCGAGCAAGAACGCCACGCCAGCCACACGCGACGGCCTCCACCGGCCCACGAAGCGGGCGGCTGGGACTTCTTCGCCGCTCAGCCGTCGGCGAGCACGGCGAGCAGCGCATGGGCACTGTCGGGACAGAACTGAGTCCTGCCCCGCTCCATCGGCGATCTGCTTACGAGCGACATCGACAATGACCTACGAGTAGGGCGCTACGGCGACGCCGGGGTGCGCGGAGAAGGACCCAGCTGGATCTCGGCCGCTCGTCGGCGGCGGAAGTGCTCGAGGATCAGAACGCTGACGAGCGCCGCGTAGACGCACCACACCGACGTGAAGTCGACGTCTCGAAGGCTGACCGCGGCTGCGATGCCGACGAGGTTCGCCACGCCGAACCACTGCAGGTAACGGCGACTGGAGAGCAGCGCTGGCGCACAGGTCGCGAGCACGTAGGCGACGGCCGACTGCGTCCCGAGCGGCGTGTGGGTGCTGTAGGCGATGCAGTGGGCGTGTTCCTGCGCGTTGATCGGGTACTGCGTCACCTGCCACAGCAGATACGCGCCGAGGACGGCGCCGAGGACGGCGAACGGCGCCTGCCACCGGCGGTGGCGGCGGCTGGGCTCGATCAGCAAGAACCCCAGCGGCACGATGATCGGCAGCACCGCTTGCGCGTAGACCACGTATGCGTCCTTGGCTGTGTTGCCCAAGCCGCTGGAGACATCGCCGCGAAGCCCGAGCCAGACGAACCCCTCGGTGAGCTGATGAGCCGCGAACAGCAGGGGCAGCAGCCCGACGATCAGCTCGCGCCGTGTACCTACCTGGCGGAGGGTCTCGACGCCGACGACGCCGACTACGGCGGCGGCCGCGAAATCGGCCTCAGGCGAGAAGCACACGGGTGCGCGCGGGCCTGCTCGAAGATCAGGTCGCTGCGATCGGCTGGCGGATGATCGTCTTCAGCTTCTCCGGCGCACTGCGCCGCGGGTCGCTCAGGTAGATCTCGTGGTGCTTGCCGCTGCACTCACAGCCCTGCTCGGCGATGAAGGCGTGCAGACGTTCGATCGTCGGCCCCTCGGTGGAATACGGTCCAACGTGCATCACCTGGGCGGCCGGACCCTCGGCGAACCGCTCCAGGCGCACGCGGCCGATCGCCGCGAGCTCGGGCTTCTTCGCCGCCGCGGTCTCGCGAGCCTGCTCGAAGACCGCGCGGCTCACCTGCTCGGGCTGCATGATCATCGTCGTCCAATCCCAGTCGGACTTCTTCGCCGTGCTGAACGTCGACATGTCCTGCGTCCACCACAGTCCCTCGAGCGGCATCACGCCGAAGTCGACTGCCTGCGGTCCTCGCTTGACGGCGAACTTCGCGCCGTAGGCGATCGTGTAGAGAGCTTCGATCGCCTCACGGTACTCGGCGGCCGTGTTCGGGTCGCCGTGACCGTCGATCATCAGGAAGGCCAGCTCCGGCACGTCGACGATCCCCGGCTCCCGCCCGGCCCGATACAGCTCGCTCAGCTCGCGCTTGTAGTCGATCTTCGTCATCTCGGGCATCGCAGACCTCCTGACCTCGCTGTGGTTGTGGCAATCCTCAACGCCATGCCCATCGCGGGCATCGGTGCTGCACACGCGCCGCGGTGCGGCAAACCACGTGCTCGGCGCGCCCGATCGTGTGTGGCGACGGGCGCTGGAGTCTGAGAGAGTGCGCGCATGGCGCGCTTTGAGCTCAACGGGAAGGTCGCGCTGGTCACGGGGGCCGCACGCGGGATCGGCTTTGCGACGGCACGCGCGCTGATCGCTCGCGGCGCGGCAGTGGCGATCGCCGATCTCGACGCCGCGGCGAGCGAGCGCGCTGCGGCCGAGCTGCACGACACGAGGGCGATCGGGATCGCCGCCGATGTCACCGACCGCGCGGCGATGCAGCGCGCGGTCGCGATCGTCGTCGAGCGCTTCGGCGGCCTGGATGTGGTGGTCGCCAACGCCGGCATCGCGCCACGCGTGGCGACCTTCCGGGCGATGTCGCCGGAGAGCTTTGAGCGCGTGCTCGACGTGAACCTGTGGGGCGTCTGCCGGACTGTCGACGCGGCGCTCCCGGAGATCGTGCGCCGTCAGGGTCACGTCGTCGTGATCTCCTCGGTCTACGCCTTCACCAACGGCGTCGGCGCGACGCCGTATGCGATGAGCAAGGCGGCCGTCGAGCAGTTCGGGCGCGCGCTGCGCGTCGAGCTCGTCGGGCACGGCGCCAGCGCGAGCGTCGCCTACTTCGGCTTCATCGAGACCGAGATGGTGCATCAGGCGATCGACGCCGACCCGCTGGCCGTCGAACTGCTCGATGTGCTGCCCGCGCCACTGCGCAAGCGCCTGCCCGCGGCGGCCGCCGGCGAGGCGATCGTACGCGGGATCGAGCGACGCCGTCCGCGCATCTTCGCGCCGCGGCGCTGGACGGTCATTTCGCTGCTGCGCGGCGTGCTCAACCCGCTCTCCGACGCCCAGCTGGAGCGCGAAGCGCGTGCGCAGGAGCTCGTGCGCAGGATCGACGCGCGCGCGGGCGAGGACCAGTCGACGACGGCCTGAGATCGGCCAGGGCGAACCCGGATCGCCGCGTGGCTCTCCGCGGCGCGAGCGTCCGGGTGCGATCATGGCTCGCAGTGCGACCCACCGCGACCGATCCGAGGATGCCCGATGCCTGATCTCAGCGGTCGCGAGTTGCTCGAGGAGTGGCGCAAGCTGATGGATTCAGTGGTCTCTTCGGCGGCATCCGCAGCCGGGCGCCCTGAGCTCCCGCGCGAGTTGCTGGGAGCGATGCAGAGTCAGATGGCGCTGATGCAGCGGGTCATCGATCGTGAGCGCCTGCTCGGGAGCGAGCTGGCGGCCCGCATCCTCGGCCCGATCGACGTGGTCTTCGATCTGCTCGAGGAGAGCGGGGCGATGCTGCGCCGGGAGGCGGAAGCGCTCGAGACGGCAGGACGGGCGCTGCAGGAGACCGCTGGACTGATGAAGCGCCAGGCCGAGCTGTTCGAGCAGACGATCGGCGCGCTGCGCGAGCCGGCCGAGCTGGCAAAGGTTGCGGCGGGGCTCGACCGCCGTGCGAGAAGGTCGCCGAGCCGCACCGCGGCAAAGCAGTCGCCGACAGCCAAGAAACACGGCGGCGCGGCCAAGCAGCAGACGCGCCGCGCCAAGTCCTAGACCTGATCAGCCGGCGAAGCCGCGGCGGTCGCGGGCCGGCGGCTGAAGCCTCCCCAGCGCGACAGCTCCTCGACCCTCACCGCGGCTCCTCGTCGTACAAATGGTCGAAGAAGTCGGCGTAGCGCTCGTAGATCAAGGCGCGCTTGACCTTCATCGTCGGCGTCAGCTCGCCCGCCCCCTGCGTCAGGTCGTGGTCGAGGATGCCGAAGCGCTTGACCTGCTCGACGCGCGCGAAGCGCGCGTTGGCGACGTCGATGTCGGCCTGCAGGAGCTCGCGCACGCGCTCGTCCTGCGCCATCGCCGGGAGATCGGCTGCGATGCCAAGCCGCTCGGCCAGCTTCAGCGCCTGGTCGGCATCGAGCGTCAGCATGCACACCAGGTAGTGCCTGCGATCGCCGTACACGACGGCCTCGGAGATCCAGCGCGACTCGCGCAGCGCGTTCTCGATGTTCGCCGGCGCGACGTTCTTGCCGCTGGAGGTGATGATCAGATCCTTCTTGCGACCGGTGACGGTCAGGTAGCCGTCGCCGGACAGCTCTCCGAGGTCGCCGCTGTGAAGCCAGCCGTCGATCAGCGTCGCGTGTGTGGCCGCGGGGTCGCCGTGATAGCCGGCGAACACGTGCGGGCCGCGCATCAGGATCTCGCCGCCCTCGGTCAGCATCACCTCGGTGTCGGGCAGTGCCTTGCCGACGGTGCCGAAGCGCGGGGCGTGCAGCGGGTTGAGCGTGGCGGTCGCGCAGCTCTCGGTCATGCCATAGCCCTCGAGCACGGTCACGCCACAGGCGTCGAAGAACTCGAGCAGCCCGGCGTCGATCGGCGCGGCGCCGACCAGCGCCATCTTCAGCTGCTCGCCGAACAGAGCGCGCACCTTGGCCAGCGCCAGGCGATCGGCCAGGCGCAGGCGAGCTCGCGCGAGGCGCCCCAGAGGCTTGCCGGCGCGCTCGGTCCTGCGCGCCCGGCGACCCGCCTCAAGCGCCCATGCGAACAGCAGGCGCGCGGGCGGGCGCGCGCTGTCGGTCGCGCTGACGACGCCCGTGTGCAGCTTCTCGTAGATGCGCGGAACGGCGACGAAGTGGGTGGGCGACGCGGCGGCCACCTCCTCGAGGATCTTCTTGGAGTCGCCCGCCCAGTAGGCCAGCGTGCCGCCGACGTCGAGCACGACGATCTGCGCGACGCGCGCGAGGACGTGCGCCAGCGGCAGGAACATGTAGATCACCGGCTGCACGTCGTCCAGCTCGAGCTGGCCCCTGTACATCGCCGTGGCCGACAGCAGGTTGGCGTGCGTGAGCATGCACCCCTTCGGCGGTCCGGTCGTGCCCGACGTGTAGACGAGCGTCGCGATGTCCGCGGGCGCGACGGCCCGCACACGCTCGTCAACGGCCTGCGGCTCGACCTTGCCGGCGAGGCGTCTCAGAGCCTGGATCGGGTTCGCACCAGCGGCGTGGCCGTCGAGCACGATCACGTGCGCCAGCCTGGGCAGGTCTCGCTCGATCGCGGCGATCTTCGCGACCTGTTCGGCGTCCTCGCAGAACACCAGGCGCGCACCGGAGTCCGCCAGCACGTGCCTGCACTCCTCGGGCGAGTTGGTGTGGTAGATCGGAGCGACGATCGCGCCGGCGCACTGGGCCCCGAGTTCGCACAGCGTCCACTCGGCCCTCGTCGAGCAGAGAATCGCCACGACGTCGCCGCGCTCGATGCCCAGCGCAATCAGCGCTTGCGCGAGCTCTCGGCTGCTCTGGCCGAGCTCGGCATAGCTGATCGTCTCCTCGCCGGTGGGCGTCGGATAGCGCAGCGCCACGTCTTCGCCGCGCTCCTGCGCGGAGAGCACCAGGCGGCCCAGCGTGGTGGCGCCGGTGGTGCGCTCGGACACCGGGCGAAGGGCTGCTGAGCGGGTAGGCGACGTCGCCGTGGCGACCCTCAGCCGGCTCGGGCTCCCTCGACGAGCCGCTTGAGCTCTCCGGGGCGCCCGTTGACGAAGATCGCGCGCGTCGCCGCCTCGACCGGTCCTTTGATCAGCAGTCCCAGCAGGCGTCCGAGATCGGCGTCGAGGTTGTACGTCGCGCGCGTGCGACCGCCGCCAAGATCCGCGAGCTCCCACGAGCCATCGACCGCCTTCATCTCTCCCTGCTCCTGGGTCCAGGACAGGCGCGTCGGTCCCTCGTAGCGGAAGCGCACCCGTGCCTTGATGCGTCGGACCTTGATGTCGTTCTCGGTTTCGACGAGCGCCGGGCGGCCGTCGCCGTCGTGCTCGAGCGCTGTCATCGCGTCGAGACCGCCCTGCCATTGCGGCGCCGAGAGCACGTCCTCGATGGCCGCCCACACGTCCTTCAGAGGCGCATCGATGTCGCTGCTTGCACTGCCGCCCAGGTGTGCCATTGCGATCCTCTCAGCCGGCCGGGAATCGTCGATCCTAGCGCGAAGCCCGCGGCTTAGGCGAGAATGCTTGAGGTGATCGACGACCTGATACCGCTCGGCCCGGAGGATCGCGCGATCCTCGACCTCGAGTGCCGCACGATCGCCGGGCACACGTGCAAGATCGTGCGCCTCGCGCCGGACGACGGGGCGGCGCTCGACCTCGCTCGCCTGCGCGCGCGCGTGGCCGAGCGGATCGAGCTCGCGCCCGCGCTGACGCGCCGGCTCGGCGGCAGCGCGCACAGTCCCGGCTGGGTCACCGACGAGGACTTCGACCTGTCGGCGCACATCGTCGCCGCTCCAGTCGACGGCCCCGTCGATCGCCCCGCGCTGCTCGAGCTGATCGCGCGGCTGTTCGAGCAGCGCCTGGATCGCTCGCGGCCGCTGTGGCGGATCGACACGGTCGCGCTGCAGGATGGCGGCAGCGCGCTGATCTGGCGCATCCACCACTCGCTCGCCGACGGCACGGCGTCGGTCCGCTACGCGCGCGCGCTGCTGTGGGACGCTGGCGCCGAGGCGAGCATGACCCCGGCGCAGGCGCACGCCGCGCATGCAGCCGACGAGGCGCGCCGCCGCGCCCACCTGGCCGGCTTCCTGCATCGCGAGTACGCGCGCGGCGAGTGCCGCTCGCCATTTGACGGCACGATCGGCACTCGTCGCGAGGTCGCCTTCGCCGCCGTCCCGCTGGCGGGGCTGCACGAGGCGGCGAAGGAGCTCGACGGCGCGACCGTCAACGATGCCGTCCTGACGATCGTCGCCGGGGCCGTCGGGCGCTGGGTTCGCCAGCGCCACGGCGATCTCGGCACGATCCGCGTGCGCGTGCCGGTGAGCCTGCATCACGAGGGCGACGAAGTCGCCAATCACGATTCCTTCTTCTCGGTCGCCCTGCCGCTGAACGAGCCCGATCCGGTCGCCCGCCTGCGCGCCACGCACGTGGCAACGAACGAGCGCAAGCTCGATCGCGACGCGCAGTACCGCGAGCACCTGCTGCACGAGCTGTCGGGCGTTCCGCCGCTCGAGCACTTCGTCACGCGCATGGAGCGCAATCCGCGCCGCTTTGCGCTCAGCGTGTCCAACGTCCCCGGACCACGCGCGCCGGTCAGCGTGCTCGGCGCGTCGGTCGCGCACCTGCACTCGATCGCCGAGATCGGCGAACGCCATGCGCTGCGCGTCTCGGCGACGTCGCTGGCAGGGCTCTTGTGCTTCGGACTGTGCGCCGACCCCGACCTCGTCGACGAGCTGCACCTGATGGCCGAGGGCATCGAAGCCGAGGCGCAGGAGCTGCTCGCCGCCGCCGCGGTCGCCTAGCAGTACCGTCTGCGAGTGCCCGTCCCAACCCCAGCGAATCCCGAGGGGACGACACCCGAGCAAAGCGCCCCTGAGGAGTCCTCCGCGCGGCGCCACGCGGTTGCCAAGACGGGGATGGCAGCGCTCACGTTGGGCGCGCTCGGCGTTGTCTTCGGCGACATCGGCACCAGTCCGCTGTACGCGCTGCAGACGGTCTTCACGGCCGACCACCACGCGGTTCACGCCACCTCTGCAGACGTCTACGGCGTGATCTCGCTGGTGTTCTGGTCGATCACGATGGTCGTCTCGGTCAAGTACGTGACGTTCATCATGCGCGCCGACAACGGCGGCGAGGGCGGCATCATGGCGTTGACCGCGCTAGTGCAGCGCGCGCATGTCAAGAGCGCGATGGCGAAGCTGACGCTGGTGACGCTGGGCATCCTCGGCGCGTCGTTGTTCTACGGCGACGGCGCGATCACTCCGGCGATCTCCGTGCTCTCGGCGGTCGAAGGCGTCAAGGTCGCCGTGCCGAGCCTGCACTCGATGGTCCTGCCGATCACCGTCGGCGTGCTCAGCGCGCTGTTCGCGATCCAGCGTTATGGCACCAAGCTCGTCGGCAGTCTGTTCGGCCCGGTGATGGCGCTGTGGTTCGGCGTGCTCGCGCTGACGGGGATCGTGGAGATCGCGCAGCACCCCGACGTGATCCGCGCACTGTCGCCCTCCTACGGCGCGAGATTCCTCGTCGACCACGGTCACGTCGCCTTCATCGCGCTCGGCTCGGTGGTGCTCGCAGTCACCGGCGCCGAGGCGCTGTATGCGGACATGGGCCACTTCGGCCGCAGGCCGATCCGTCGTGCGTGGTTCTTGCTCGTCTTCCCCGCGCTCACGCTGCAGTACCTCGCGCAGGGCTCGCTGATTCTGCGCTCGCCGAAGTCGGTCGCCAGCCCGTTCTTCCTGCTGATGCCATCGTGGGCGCAGATACCGATGGTGCTGCTCGCCACCGTGGCGACGGTGATCGCTTCTCAAGCGGTCATTTCCGGCGCGTTCAGCGTGTCACACCAGGCGGTCCAGCTCGGCTTCCTGCCGCGGCTGACGATCCGCCACACCTCGCGACGCGAGGTCGGCCAGATCTACGCGCCGGCGATCAACGCGGCGCTGTTCGTGATCGTGGTCGCGATCGTCATCGGCTTCGGCAGCTCGACGGCGCTCGCGTCCGCCTACGGCGTCGCCGTCACCGGCACGTTCATCCTCAACACGATCCTCTTCCTCGCGGTCGCACGGCTGCTGTGGCACGAGCCGCGACGGCGGATCGCGCTGGGCGCGCTCGTCTTCCTGACCGTCGAGCTGGCGTTCTTCGCGGCCAACCTGACGAAGATCGTGCACGGCGGCTGGCTGCCGCTGGCGATTGCCGCTGTGGTCTTCGTCGTGCTGACGACCTGGCGCAAGGGCCGGGAGGTCGTCAGCGCCAATCGCGCGCGCGAGGAGGGGCCGCTGAAGGACTTCATCGACGCGCTCCACGCTCGCGAGCTGAAGGTCACGCGCGTGCCGGGCACCGCGGTGTATCTCAACTCCAACCCGCAGACCACGCCGCTCGCGCTGAAGGCGAACGTCGAGCACAACCACGTGCTGCACGAGCGGGTGATCATCGTCTCGATCGAAACCGAGCGCGTCCCGCACGTCTACCACGCCGACCGGCTCACCTGCGACGAGCTCGGACACTCAAGCGACGGCATCACCGGTCTGACCATTCGCTTCGGCTTCCAGGACGCACCGAACGTTCCCGCGATGCTCAAACTGGCGATCCGGCGCGACCTGCTCGAGCGCTCGATCGACCTGGAGAAGGCCTCCTACTTCCTGTCGCAGATCACGATCGTGCCGACCGGCGCGCGCGCAATGAACCCCTGGCGCAAGCGGCTGTTCCTCCTGCTCGCGCGAAACGCCGCCAACCCGGTCGTCTACTTCCGTCTGCCCGACGACCGCACGGTGACGATGGGCGAGCGCGTGTCGCTGTAGCGACCTCCGCTCAAGCGGTGGGAGGACTTCGCCGAGGGTCTGGCCGGCGAGGCCGGCGAGGCCGGCTAAACGCGGGCGGCCTCGGGCTCTGCGGCCTCGACGATCGTCTGCTCGTGCTCGCCGGCCTGCGGCGCTCGGGGCGGTCGCTTGGGCACGAGCAGGCCGGCGAGCAGGCACACCAGGAAGAAGCCCGTGGCCATCACGAACGTCTCGGTGAAGCCGGTCACCGCGGGCTCTCCGCGAACGGTGTGCGCGGCGATGAAGGTCGCCGAAAGCTGACCGCCGAGCGCTCCGCCCAGCGTGCGCATGACGGTGTTCATCCCGGTGGCCACACCGGTCTGGTGGTTGGAGACCGCCTGGATGATCAGATTGCCGAGTGCCGCGAAGGCGAGGCCGATGCCGACGCCGAGCAGACCCGCGGCGATCAGGAACTCGATCGGGTGACTGTGGTCGATCGCCAGGAGCGCGAACGAGACGGTCGTGAAGGCGGTTCCCGACAGCAGCGCGGCCCGCGAGCCAAAGCTCGCGGAGATCCGCCCGGCATACATCCCGAGGAGCGTCATGCCGACCGTCGAGGGCAGCAGGTAAAGGCCCGAGACCACGACAGAGGCGCCGAAGCCGAAGCCGGTGCTCTTCGGCAGCTGCGCGAACTGCGGGAACGCGATGAACGACGCGTACATCCCCGCGCCCAGCAGGAACGCCGCGAGGTTCGCCGTCCACACGCCGCGTATGCGCATCATCGTCATGTCGATCAGCGGGTTGGCGCTGCGCGCCTCCACGGCGATCCACACCGCCGAGACCGCCAGGCCGGCGGCGATCAGGCCGAGCGTCTTCGACGAGCCCCAGCCCCACGAGGTCGTCTCTGAGATCGCCAGCAGGACCGTCGAGATGCCGATCGTCATCAGCGCCGCCGCCAGCCAGTTGATTCGCCCGGGAACGCGCACGGGCGACTCGGGAATGAACCGCCACGTCGCGATTGCGGCGATCACGGTCGCGACGAGTGGGATCCAAAAGAGCCAGTGATAGTTGAGGTGCTCGACGATCACGCCCGAGAGCACGATCCCGATCCCGGCGCCCACGCCGAGGATCGACGAGAGCAGGCCGATGCTGCCGGCGACCTTCTCGCGCGGGAACTCGTCGCGCACGATTCCAAACGCCAGCGGGAAGATCCCGCCGCTTGCTCCCTGGATGAAGCGCGCGACGATGATCACGCCGAGCGAGCTCGATACGGCGGCGAGCAGCGTGCCCGCTGCGAGGATCACGAGCGTGATCAGCAGCAGGCGCTCCTTGCCGTACATGTCGCCGAGGCGCCCGAGGATCGCCGTTCCCACCGAGGCCGACAGCAGGTAGGCGGTGAGCAGCCACGTGACGCCGGTCTCGCTGGTGTGCAGGTCGTGCTGCATCGTCGGCAGCGCCGGAACGACCGACGAGCTGAGCATCGCGTAAGCGACGCCGGCGAGCGACAGCACGGCGAGGATCAGCGTGGGGTGGGTGCGCGCGGAAGCGCCCGGCGTCCTGTCGAGTCGGCTGCTCGGGGTCATCGCGAGGGGGAGATTGCCGTCATGACGCAGCGTTGTCTGTCACAGGCCGAACTTGCGTTCCGCCGGCGTAGCGGACTACAGTAGCGGAATGAGCATTCCGCTCTTGCAGAGGACGAAGGTCGCCGAGGACTGCTGGTCGGCTCTCGACGCCCACGAGAAGCGCGCCAGGCTTCTGCGCGCGGCGGGCGACGTGTTCGCGCGCGAGGGCCTGCAGGCGCCGATGCCCGCGGTCGCCGCCGCCGCCGGCGCCGGCGTGGGCAGCGTCTACCGCCAGTTCCCCTCCAAGCGCGACCTGCTCGCGGCGCTCGTCGTCGAGCGCCTGCAGGAGACCGAGCGCGGCGCCGAGGCGGCGCTCGCCGGCGAGCATGACCGCTGGTCGGCGCTCACCGGCCTCTTGTGGATGCTCGCCGAGCGCCAGGCCTCAGACGATGTCCTCGGTGAGGCGATGGCGACCGTGTCCGAGCACCCCGCCGTCGCCGAGGCGCTCAACGAGACGCTCGTGTCGCTGCAGCGCCTGCTCGCCGCCGCGCGTTCGGAGGGTGCGCTGCGCGCCGACGCCACCACGCTCGACCTGCGCCTGCTGTTCGCCGCCACGCGAGCCGCCAATCAGCTGCAAGCCGGCGCCTGGCGGCGGATGCTCGAGCTCGGCATCGACGCCCTGCGCGCGCCGCAACCCGGTCGCGGCGCGGTGAGCGATGCGTCCACGCACGTGTAGACGCAGTGCGCTCGGGGTAGTCTGTTCCGCATGTTGAGACGCCGTCTGCGCATCGCCCTCACCGCCCCGGCCGCAGTCGTGATGCTGACCGCCGCGGGTTGCGGCGGCGGGGGCTCCGCCTCGAGCTCGAGCGATGCGAGCGCCTCCTACCTCGCTGCCGTGACGCGGGCTGCCTACACGACCGATCAGGTTCCGGGCTACAGGTTCGACATCACGATCGTCTCCAAGCTCGCGGACAAGAGCTTCACGATCAGCGGCAGCGGCTCGATCAGCGAACACGGCACGCAGGGCTCGCTGAGGATGAGCGTCGCGGGCAGGACGATCGCCGAGATCATCGACAAGCCGTACTTCTACATGAAGGTTCCCGTGGGCGCCGAGACATCAGTGACGAACGGCAAGCCGTGGGTGCGAGCGGACATCAGCGCCCTCAGCGAAGCGTTCGGCGGCGGAGAGTCGTTCGTGGGCGGCTCGACCGACCCGACGCAGACGCTCAGCTTCCTGAAGTCCGCGGGCACGGTCACGCGCGTCGGGCGCGAAGACGTCCGCGGCACACCGGCAACGCGCTATCACGCCGTGATCGACCTCGAACGCTACGGCGCCGCCGCGCCTGCAGGCGAGCGGGCGGCGGCGAAGAAATACGCGGAAACGTTCAAGCGCATAAGCGGCAGCAGCTCGCTGCCGATGGACGTGTGGATCGACGACCACAGCCACGTTGTGCGGATGTCGTTCACCCTCTCGCTGTGCAGCCCCGAAGGCGGCCGACTCAGCGAGTCGCTGAACATGGAACTGCACGATTACGGCGCCCAGCCCGTGCTCTCCCCGCCTCCCTCTTCGCAGGTGACGGACATCAGCGAC
>JADGPP010000072.1 GCA_017882375.1 Solirubrobacteraceae bacterium
GCTATGTAGGGGCCGCGGTCGATCACCGGCACGGTCAGGCTGCGTCCGGCATAGGTGAAGGTGATCAGCGTGCCGCAGGGCGCCGTCTTGTGCGCGACGCCGAGCTGGGCGCGACCCAGGACCCCGCCGCAGGCAAGGCCGAGGCCGTAGTCGGTGAACACCGACGCCACGCTCACCTGCGTGCCCAACCTGGGCTCCGATGACCACGGCAGCAGTCCCGCCAAGCTGGCGGCCGCTGCGCTGAGCGTCCGCTGGCGTTCCTGGCGCTGGATCGCGCCGAGCTGCGCCAGCTCGGCGCGCACCTCCGCATCCGACGGTGCGCCGGGCGCGGGGCGAAATGCAGCCGGCACGGGGTGAGCCGGCGGCACCTTGCCAGGTGTCTTCAGCCGCGAGGAGGCGCTCGGCGCCGAGGGGCCGGCGGTCGCCGGGTCTTCCACGCCGACCGGCCCGCGTCCGACCGCGACCGGCGGGTCTGCGGGCGCAGGCGCGGTGGTCGCGACGGAGCTCTGCCGGCTGGGCACGCTCGCGGCCGGTGCCGAGGCGCCGCAGCCGGCGGCCAGGGTCGCGGCGATCAGAACCGCCGCCGCCGCACCCGCTGCACAGCTCAGACGCCGCGATCGGTACATCCCGGGGATTATCGGGCCCGCGGCGTGCGCGCGCCGCGATCTGCGCCCGTTAGGAGGCCTGGGGAGGCGTGCCCTGTGACCGGTAGTGCTCACGCCAGATCAGCCGGTAGATCGGGACTCGGCGTGGGATGCCTCGTATGCCAGGGAGGAACGGTATGCAGATGAAGGCCAGGCTCAACACCCCCATCACCAACATCACGAGAATGTCGGCGTTTTCGGAGGCCTTGAACGGTTCGACCTGGTACCAGACCGTATACAGCCACAGCCACGTCTGGCCCGGGTAGCTGCCCGTCTCGTTCATCATGCCCCACTGGTCGCCAAGCAGATGCTGGGCTTCAGCGCGTTTTTCAAGCAGGCCGCCATCGGCCATGAACAGCAGCGGCTTGGTGTAGTCGGTCTGGAAGAACTGCCTGCTCGTGAGCAGATCGCCGTCCAGGCCGCCACCCTGCGCGAGACCGAGCAGGCTGCTCATCATGCTCGACACAGGCCCGTATTCTCCGGCCGCCACCTTCACCGATCCGTCGGCGCCCGCCGAGGCCTTTTCCAGCGCCTTGGCATACGCTTCATCCCAGCCCGCCTGCGTCTTGGCCGGCGCCGCCTGGTAGGTGGCGAGCGAGCTCTCCAGCGCGGGGTTCGCGGGAATCGTCTTCAGCGGGTTGATCACGTAGTCATTCGCGGTGTTGATCGGGTGACTGACCCCCAGCCATTTCTGCGGGTAGAGGAAGGCGGCGTGCTGGCCCTTGGCGTTGTGGTTATAGGGAGGCCCGTATTCGGCGGTGCCGCTGGTGCCACCAAGCTCGGCCACCGCAGCGGTCTCAAAATCGACCGGCAGCTGACGCGACCACTGCGCGATCGTGCTCGGGCGATCATCGGGCGAGGAGAAGAGAACGGTCAGCAGGATCGCCAGTAGAGCGACGACACCGACTGCGATGAACAGCTCTTTGACGAGGTCATATGGCGCATAGCCACCCTTCCACTCGGGCGTTGGCGCTTCGCCTCTCAGGCGGCGCATCGGGCTCATGAGGTCGCCCCGGCCTGGCCGGTGCCCTCGGCGGCCGGCGGGGAGCCCTGGTCGGCGACGGCGAGGGGGAATGGCGGGACGACGCCGTGCTTACGTACCAGCAGGATGTGCGCCGTCACGAGCGCGACCACCGCCGCCGGTAGCAGCAGGACGTGATAGCTGTACATCTGCCCGAAGTTGGTGACGTTGAAGAACGCGCCCACGCCAACCGAGTTCAGACCGTCCTTGGCCTGGGTGGCGATCCACTGCGCGTCGAAGTTCTGCTGGCTGACGTAGCCGGTCAACGCCGCCGGGACGGCAACGATGAACGTGATCGCCCCGGTGACCCAGACGCGTGAGCGTCCGCCCCGCCATGCCGCCATCCAGAACTTGCCCCACAGGTGGATGACGATGAAGAAGAAGAACAGCTCGACAGACCACAGGTGGATGCTGTTGAAGAAGAGTCCGATCCCCGTGAAGTGCCACCATGCGGGCCCCTTGAGGCTCAGGATCGAGCCCGAGGCGATGATCACGATCAGCGACGCGATGCTCGCGACCCCGAACACGTAGATCCAGGAAGCGACGTAGGTCGGCTGGCCATCGGGCAGGAGCTTCTCGGGCGGCAGGACACCCACCGCGACATCGCGGGTGCGGGTCGTCCACGAGCGGCTTGGGGGCGGCGTGGCGCTCAAGAGACGCCCCTGCGCCGGCGCGCGGCGCCGGGGAACGGCAGCATGATCGCCAGGGCGAACACGAGCAGCATCAGCGCAATCACGACGATGTTCGCCACTGACATCTGAAAGAAATGCCAATGCACGACATGCCCTGGGTGATTGAGGTTGAAGATGGCTGCCAACACGCTCACGTAACTGCTCCCGTCTCAAAGCGGACCGATCGGCCAACCCTACGGCTGGGTCCGGCGGCACGCGTCCGTAGAAACCCTGAGAATAGCTGAGTAGCCGGACGTGTAGTCATGTCGCGACGCGTCTCTTGGCCGCACGACGGCGTGCGTTGAGCTTCTGGCGTAGCGTCATCGCCCCGGGATGGCCCTCGCCTGGCCAAGGGGTGAGCAGCAACAGCAGCCGAGCATCCGAGCGGGCGAGGACCTCGTGGCGCTCGGCCGCCTCGATCTCGACCAGCAGCCCGCTGCGGCCGGAAACGCGCTCGCCGGTGGCGCTCGTGATCTCGACCTCGCCAGTGACGACCAGCACCCACGCCCGCTCGTGCACCTCGTGGTCGGAGAGTCCCTCGCCTGCGCTCAGATTGAGCGCAATCGCGCGCGCCTCCGGAGTCGAGGAGAGGATCTCGGGCAAACGCGGCTTGAGGTCGAGGCTCGGGATGTCCCAGCTCTTCACGGTCGTCTCCTTCTGCGCGGACGGGCGACGGTCGCCCTGACTCTGACGCATCGGGAGCTCCGACGTCAGTTGGCCGTCAGCAGTCGAGCCAACGGGGGCCAGACGCTCGGTCAGGATCGCGAGCGACGCTCGCCGTCTTGCCATTCGGTTCGCTTGTGCAGATATCCGGGCGGCAGCACGCCGTCGAGGCGCTCGATCACCTCAAGCCACTCCAGTGCGGACCTGAAATGGCGCTCGGAGGCGTCTCGCTCGGCGAACACGAGCGCCAGCTCACGAGCCTGTTCGTGTGCCTCTCCCAGCCGGGCGGCGTTGCGTGCCAACGGCGAACGGTCCTCGAGCGCTTGATCGCGCGTCAGCGCATTGTGACCGGCCAGATAGGGGGCCAGGTAACGGGCGGCGATCTTGCTCGGCGGCCACCACAGCGGGTTTGCCGCCATCACGAAGGACTCGCCACCCGTCGCCGCGATGCCTGCACGCAGGTAGGTGGGAGCGATGCCGGTCAACAGCATCCCCCGAAGCGTCGGCGTGCAGGGAGCCGGCGTGACGGGGGCGCCAAACTGCGCGGCTATGTCCTCGGCCGCCGCATCGGCCTGCTGGGCCGCGATGCCTCCCTGCTTGACGGAGAAGCTCGTTCCGTCGCCGGCGGCGTACACGCCTTCGAGACCCTCGACGCGGCTGTGCCGATCCACGGAGATGAACCCGTCGGCGTCGCAGGGCAGCCCCGGCACGGCAGGACCCGCGAGCCGAGCAAGGGTGACCACCTGGTCTGCCTCGAGCACGCCGGGCGGCTGAAGATAGAGCTTGCCATCGTGAATCCTCTCCGCCAGGGTGTTCACCCTCAGGGCGATCCCACGGTCTGCGAGGACGTCGTGAAGCATGCGGCTGGCGGCCGGACCGAAGACTTCCAGCGGATCGGCCTCTGGCGTGACGAGAGTGAGGCCAACGCCGATGATGCCTCGATCCGCGACGCGCGAAGCGGTCAGCAGCGCGAGCTCATACAACGGCAGCGACCAGGTCGCGCCGGCGGGGTTCACGAACGACACGAGCCGGTCCGAGCCGTTCTCCAAGCGCTCGAGCAGAGCCCGAAACGCACCCACCGACGCCGCTCCACCGAAGTGCAGCGCTCCGTCAAGCCAGTCACGCCGCTGCGCGCCGACCGCGACGACCAAGACGTCGTAAGGAAGCTCCGCATCGCCTGCGAGCCGCACTCTGCGGTTCTCGGCATCGACCCCCGCCAGCGTGTCCACGTGCAGCTGGGCCCCCCGATCGCTGACGATCTCGGCGAGGTCGAGCAGATGCGTCTCGGCCAGGTCGAACGGCGCCGCGACCGCGAGGGGTTGGTACACGAAGCGGCGGTTGGGCGCGACCACGTGCACCTCCACACCGACCTTGAGATGTGCGCGCAGGGCCAGCAGCGTCTCAAGCGACGCGACGCCGCCGCCACAGATGACCACCCGCCTGGTGCTGCGGGCTCTGTGCGATGCCGCGCTGTCAGCTCGCGCGCGTGTCGGCTGCCGAGTCGGCTCGCGCTTCACTCCACTCCCAGGATGCGAGGTCCCGGTCATCATGCTCAGAGGCTATGTCCGACCGGACGACTCGCCGACCGAGGAAAGCCGTTGGCGTCGTGCACAAACTACTGAGCCCCGACGCGCGTGCGCCACCTCCGGGCCGGAGGGGCGTCGTAGCCGCGCGAAGCGCATGCGATGGCATGCCGCTGCGTCGCTTGCGAAGCGGGAGGGCCGGCCGATTGGACTGGCTCAAGTCGGGTGGCGCCGACCCCGTGGCCAAACAGGCCCGTACCCTCGCCGCCTCCCGATGCTTCGCCCGCAGGTCGGTCAACGCGGCGACGCCGAGCAACGGATCGAGCCAGTCGCTTCGCTCGTGCCGCCGGCATCCGGCGGGAGCCGGAACGTTCGCCTGCGGGGTCGTGGTACTGCGCTTCGGTGTCATGCCTGCCTCCTTATCGCGCCGATTCGCGCCGAGGATGACAGCACCACGGACAGAAATTGCTACCGATTCAGTGAGGACCGATTCGACGACGCACGCGCGGAACTCGATCCTGCGGCAAGCGGTGGGAAGCCCGGTTCTGAGCAATACAGCTTCCCCCCGGTCCCTCGGCCCGTCGACGGCGCCCTATGCCTTGTCGACGGCACTCTCGATCTTGTCCTTCACGTCGTCGGCTGCGTCCTGCGCCTTGTCGACGGCGTCGTCGATGTGACCCTTGACCTCGCCCTTGTGCTCCTGGTGTTCGCCCTCGCGCTTGAGGTCACGATCGCCCTTCAGGGCTCCAAGGGCCTGCTTCACGCGTCCGGTGATCTTGTCGGTGTGCTCGCTCATTTCGGTCTCCTTCATTCGTCGGTGGAGGGGTCGTGATGGTGCAACCATCGCGGATCGGTAGTAGTGCCCCCGCCACGCCCCTGAGCACATCGGTAGATTCCCAAGCCCCGGCTGCGGCTTTCCCGAGGCGACAACACCGCTCCGCAGGCGGCCGGGCCGGGGCGAGCGTCGAGGGCAGACCCGCCCCCACGGCGGTCGCCTCCCTCGTGCGCCAACCCTCGCGGCCGGGTCGCCGGGGCCGGGCCGGTGAGCTACTGCAACCGGCTACGCCTGGCTATGCGGCCCGTTTCTTGGCCTCGCGCGGGCAAACATCCTTGTCCGCCGCCCGACCTCAAGAAGCCGGCGCGGCTCGAGCAGGGCCCCAAGAGGTGCTGCCACGAACTGCCCCCTCGACTTGAAGATGTCTCACCGAGCCGAGCTACAGTACGTCATCCCCTAATGCCGTCACAAATACGTGTGCCCGATGCACTGCAGGCACCCGTGGTTTGCCCCTTCGTTCGCTGTCTCGGTCATCGCAGCGTGAAGGCATGCGGGTTCTCCGAAGTCGGTCTGTGGCCTTGTGCGCCTGTCAGCCGCTGTGCCTCGACGTAGCGTCCCGGACGGAGCAACGGAGATCCTGAAGGGAGCGACTGGCAATGGCCGAGAGTAAGACTCAGCGCAGCATGCCCGCAAGAGCGACGACGACGCAGAGGCGCTCAGCCGCGAGCAGAGTCAAGACTGCGGTCGAAAGGACCGCCGAGTTGTCCGAGGAAGTAGCTCACTCCGTCGAGGATGGTCAGCGGGCTGCGATCGAGGCGGTGCGCAAGTTCGTCGATGCCGTCGACCATACGTTGCCAGCGTTGCCACACGGCGAGGGCCCGTCCAGGCGGCAGGAGATCATCGACTCCGCTTTGGAGATGGCCGAGCGGCTGCTCCACACGCAGTACGACTTCATCCGCGCGCTTGTCGACAACGTCGGCAAGGCGGTGGGCCGGTCAGACGGCGAACTGCCCTACGAAACGCCGTTCCACACGGACAGTCCGGAGTACCCGCCGACCCATCGGAACGTGTACCACGACAACTCCCTGTGCGACTACGGCAAGGAGATCAAGCGTGAACATCGCATCTCCGGCCCTGGCGGTCGTTCTCGGTGCGACCGCTGTAACACCTTGGCAAGTCAGGATCGCTAGCGATCGACCGCCAGAAAGCAATTGCAACAAGCTCTGAATCAGCAGGGCTGTTTTGCTGATAGGCGATACTGACTCAGCAAAGAAGCTCGATGACATCCTGATGTTCGCCCAACATGAGGCAGGCTGAGAACAGGCTTATCGAGCGATCAGGTCCGCGGTCGCAAACCATACGATTCCCAAGCCAGTCGTCCTGGCTGCTGCCGATAGGATCATTCAACTCAAGCGCGATCTCGGAATCGGCTGAGAGATAGCCGCCAGCTTCCCCGCGGCGAGCGCGAGGCGGTGCGCCAGCTCATGCTCGCCCCTCCGGACGCAGCACGGCCTTGCCGGCGGCCTGCATCGCACCCGCGGCCGTCACGGATTCGCCGCGCGCCGGTGCGTTCGACTACGGTTGCGCGCATGTCCGTCACCGATCGGCGGCTTCGCCGCGCCGCTCGCCTCGCCGGCCTGCTGGGCGCAGCGTCGCTGCTCGCCG
Organism: Solirubrobacteraceae bacterium; assembly: GCA_017882375.1. GTDB lineage: Bacteria > Actinomycetota > Thermoleophilia > Solirubrobacterales > Solirubrobacteraceae > Palsa-744. The sequence goes on from JADGPP010000072.1 coordinate 6,963, forward strand.
CGATGGTCTGGTGGCGTCGGCATCCGTCAGCGTGCCCGTACTCGCAGCGCTTCTGGCTCGAGCCCCCGCACCCGCTGATCACCCGTGCGCGGCTGCGCGAGATCCTCGAGCCACAGCTCGGCGAGCGGATCCTCGAGATCGGCCCTGGCACGGGCTATTACACGCTGCCAATCGCTGAATGGATCGGGCCGGACGGCCGGCTCGACATCCTCGACCTCCAGCAGGCGATGCTCGACGACACGATGAGCCGCGCCCGCGAACGGGGCCTTCAGAACATCACGCCTACCTGCGCGGACGCCCAGCATCTGCCCTACCCCGACGGAACGTTCGACGCGGTCGTGCTCGTCACGACCCTCGGGGAGATCCCCGATCAGGACGCCGCCTGGCGCGAGATGGCCCGCGTCCTGAAGCCCACTGGCCGCATCGTCAACGGCGAGCTCTTCGGTGATCCGCACTGGGTGAGCCCGGGAGCAGCCGAGCTGCGCGCGACCGCGGCCGGCCTTCCGAGCCACCGGCGGCTCGGTACCTGGGCGGGGTACTTCGGCCGCCACGAGCTGGGTCACATCCCGAAGGCGGCGGGATAGACGACGGTGCCGCGGGCCTCCCGCCGGTATGCCGGGAGGCGGTACGCCATCCACGCTTCGGACGGCACCTCGAAGGGGGCGTCGATGCCGAGTGGCTCTGCTGGCTCAAAGCCGAACCGCGGGTAGAACGTGGGATGCCCGACGAGGACGACCATCAGGAACGCCGTCTCGGCGGCGCGCCGTAGTCCCTCCGAAACGAGTGCGGGGCCGAAGCCTTGACGTTGATATTCGGGAAGAACCGCCATCGGTGCGAGCGCCAGCACTGGATGCCCGGAGTCCAGATGGGCCCGGCTGAAGGTGACGTGGCCGACGACCACGCCGCCGCGCAACGCAACGAGGCAGAGCTCCGGCACATGAGCCCCTGAGACGCGGAGAGCCTCAACGAGGTCCGCCTCCTCGCGCGATGGCGCGAACGCACGCTCATCAACCAGGCGAACGTCGGCGAAGTCCCACGGCTGCTCTGGCCGTAGCTCATGCATCGCCGAGGCCGATCACAGCGCTATCGCGGCCAGATGGGGCGCGCCGGCTACTCCCAAGTGCTTTAGACGGGTTGAGATTCGCCTCAACGAATACCGCGGGGAGTGCCACGGCGACCTGATCTCCCCGGGTGCGGCCGGCATCGCGCTCCCACCCCCGCAGCGGCGGCCGGCGTCGGAGTCGCCGCCGCGATTCGCCAACCGGCTACGCCGGCGGGGGCGGAGCGTCCGTGGTGCCGCCATCTGCAATCTGCTCGCGCAAGACACGTATCTCCTCGGCCTGCGCGCTCAGACCAGCATGCGTGAGCTCACCCTTCTCGATCAGCTCGTACGCCGTCTGGCCGAGCTGATCGTACGCCTGCGAGAGCGAGTGCTTGGCCTGCACGTCGTCGACGCCCTCCTTGACCCGGGTCGTCGCCTGGTCAGCGGCCGCCTTTGCCTTATCCAGAAATCCCATCGTATCTCTCCTATTCGCCGAGGATGCATGCAGGCAGTGCGCCGCCAGCCCTACCGGTCACGCCCCGCCGACGCAGGACCTACAACCCACGAGGATGCTCCGCCATGCGGGTTCGTAGCGATGCAGCACTGAAGTTCACGTAGTAGCGCACCGTGACTCGATCATACCCGTGCCCGGATCACTCGGGCTGGAAGAGCGCGATCGTGTTGCCGTCCGGGTCCTTGAACCAGGCCGAACGGCCGATCCCGGGCGACGTCACGACATGGTTGATCGTCTTGAACGCCTCCATGTCGTACTCCTCGAACTCGATTCCCCTATCGACTAGCTCCGCGACGTCGGTGTCGACGTCGGTCGACCAGAAGCGCACCTGAGTGTGATCGGCCTTGTTGCCACTGCCGCGGCCGTAGATCAGCAGCGTCGTGCCGTTGCCACAGTCGAAGAGCAGATGGTTCTTGATGGTTCCCGGCGACAGCTTCAGTCCGACCTTGTCCTCATAGAAGCCGCGACTCGCCTCGAGATCCGTCGAGACGAGAACGGCCGAGATGCTGTTCTTGGCGACCATGTTCGGTTCCTCCTCGTTGTCGTGTGATCCGAGCAGCTCTGACCGGCAATCGCCCCCACCGCGATCGCGCGATCGCCGCCCACTGCCTCGTCGCGGGATGCCTGACGCCGGACCAGCGACTTGGCCCGAGCGATCGGCGGGCTAGCCCTCTATGAGGCCCAAGATCGTCTCGGGGCGAACACCGTCGGACTTCATCGCCTCCGCCGCCGCCTCACTCTGCAGGACTTCCTGCCAAGCCGAGATGTCGGGAACCTCCACGAGCAGCCCGACCCGGTTCGACCCCTCGGGGTCTCGAAAAGTGCGCGCCGTCATTCCCAGCGGCCCGAAGAGCTCCTCTCGCTTCGGCGAAGCGAGCCAGCGATCAACGTCGTCTACCTCGTGGAACACGAGCAATGTTGGCATTGTGCCTCCGCTTTCCCACAGCGAAACGCTGTGCGTGGTCGTGTGTGTGCCCGAGCACCGTAACGGGAGTTCGCGTCCCGGACCAACTCCGCGCGGACGAGTTCGCCGGTTGGCAGCGTCCGGGGCACGGCTGGAGGTGGTCCGCTGCTTGACGCGATGCGGCGTGCGCCATAGCGTGACTGGGACCCCTTCTGACAGGAGATGCCGCTATGAGCAGGAAACCCTCCCCCGCGCTTGCGGTGTCCACCGTGGCCGCTGTTCGCTGCACTCGGCGGCACCGGTTCTGGTATGAGCAATCCCTGCATCGTGACCGGCTCGGCCATCCCCGTCAACTAACACGCAGCGCGACAACCGCCGCCGTGTCGGAGCCGACAGACCTCCCCGTGCCGGGGACGGCCTAAACGTCCGAGCCAGCCCACCGACCGCCGAGGCGAGCCGCGCCAGGTTGCAGGTTCATGAGAGATCTCTCCCGAAACCTAAACCCTGCGCTTATGTGCCCGGAACAGGATGAGCGATCTCAGCGACATCGAAGAATTGGGATTCACGCGTAGATCAGGCCGAGCTGATGGCCCAAACCCCTGGATTCACGGATCTCCGGGACCGAATCGTCGAACTGGCACAGCCAAGCGACGGTCAGGCTGTCGTGGACGTCGGCTCCGGCACGGGCCTGCTCGCACTCGCTCTCGCCGAAAGGGTGGCAAGCGTGTGGGCAGTCGACAGCTCCCAGGCGATGGTCGAGTGCCTGCGCATGAAGGCGCGGCGAGCTGATCTTGCGAACGTAGCCGTCGTCCATGCCTCCGCCGTCAGCCTGCCGCTGGCGGACTCGGTCGCCGACCTGGTCGTCTCAAACTATTGCTTCCACGAGCTCCGCCACGCCGACAAGCAGCTCGCGCTGAAGGAGGCGATGCGCGTGCTGAGACCCGGGGCGCGCCTGGTCATTGGCGACATGATGTTCTCGCTCAACCCGGCCGATTCCCGCGACAGGCACCTCGTAGCCGGCAAGGTGCGTGCGATCGCCAAGCGAGGACTTCCGGGAGCCTGGCGCCTGCTCAAGAACGTCGCGCGGCTTGCCAGCGGACGTTGGGAGCACCCAGCCAACACCGCATGGTGGAGGGCCGCGTTGCATCAGGCCGGCTTTGAGCAGGTGCACATAGAGACATGCGCCCATGAGGGCGGCATCGCCGTCGCGTACGCCCCAGCGACCAAGGCGGCGACGAGCGCCGCCACACGCCGGCGCGAGACCGTGGCACCCCAGGAGAGGACCGCCGGCGACCATTCACAACCGCCTCACGGTTCAGAGGTGAGCGAGGCGACCCGCGGTACGTTCCCGGCCACCGCGAGCCGTGTCAGTGCGACAGTCTTGTGCTTCAGGTAGGTATCGAAGAACGCGGTCGTCACGCGCTCCACGATCCCGAGCTGCGGCTGCTTGTTGGAATACGGCCCGAGATGGTCGGCTCCGAGCAGTCGGAGCAGGAACTTCGGCCGATGCGCAGCTTCATAGAAAGCGTAGGTCGCGCTCGGCGGGTTTATCGTGTCAGCGGTTCCCTGGGTAGCTAGAAGCGGCGGGCCGCTCAGCGGAAATCCGGAGGTCAGGGTCCCGGGTATCTCTGCGCCCGAAAGGATCACGGCCGCCTTGACCCGCCCGTCGCGATATGCGGGATCATAGGCGGTCGCAAGGGCCGTATCCCCGCCATCGGAGTGACCTGCGACGGCTACCTCACGCGTGTCGAGGAGGCCCGCGAGCGGTCCTGCCTTCGCGCTCGACTCTGCCAGCAAGCTCGAGATCACGAAGCTCATGTCCGCGGGCTGGTTTGTCAGGTCAGACTCGTCGGGGCCGCCCGGAGCATCGGCGTTCTCGAGCGGAAAGACAGGGGCGGCAACCACGTATCCGGCGCGAACCCAGCTCTGCAGAAGCAGTTGGTAGAGAGCTGGTGTCTGAGCAAAGCCGTGCCCGAACACGACGAGCGGAAAAGGTCCGTCGGCGCCAGCCGGTGGGGCATTGGGGAGATCCGCCTGTCCCGGCCTCCCAAGCGCCGGATAGCGCACATAGGTTACGAGCGTTCGCGGCTGGCTTCTACCGCCCGGTAGCGTCATCGTGCGGGTGTGGTCGACGAGACGCAGCACCCGCAAGCCGACCGCGAAGGGTCCAGGTGCGGACTTGCGAGCCGAGCTCGCATGCGCACTCGTCCCCCGCCCGACTCCCGCAGCGGTGGGTGCCCGCTTTACGTGCGCACCGCCACCGACGGTCGCAACGACGATCACCAGCGCGACCGCGGCAGCCGCGAACACGAGCACACTGGCGGCGATCGCGCGCCGGCGACGAACGGTGCGCGCCTCGTCGGCCTCGGTGGGCTCGCCCCGCGCTTTGGGAGGCACAGACTGTCGCGATGATGTCGCCGGCAACAAACCTCCTCATGCGGTTGAGCCCGACGCTGGCTGCCCGCGTCGCTTCGCCCGAGGTTATCGACACCCGGCCCAGGCAGCGCGGCTGCATCGATGCTGGCTGCCTATCTCAACCGTAGCCCAAACAACCGGCCCGGCGAGCAGCTTACTCGGATACGAACGACAGGCGGCTCGTCAAGATACAGCTGCGACTCACGTGTGACAGTTCTCATCCTCTGTTGACGTAGGCCTTAATCTCACGAGCGAGTCTTGTCTAGTGGACAGAGCCAGAAAGCGCCTGACTGCTCGTTGGCTTGTGTTCGGCCTGGCCAGCATTGTTACCGTCGCCGTAACGGCAAACGCTACGCTCGACGCTGATCCCGGCCTAGTGCAAAAAAGGAATGCGCACTTGACCGCTGCGGGCGGACGCGGAGAGCGTCTTGGCAGGCCACCCCCAGGGATCGCTTCTGCGTCGCCCCCATGCGCGTCAGCAAGTGCGCCAACGATTGCCGGCGTTGACGCCACCGCGGCACAAGGGATATACGCGAGCGAGCTACACGGCACGGAGGTGAAACTGGACGTCGCCCGCATCACAGGCTCTCGCGCGCTGCTCGGTGCGTTGGCGAGCCACAATGAACCCGCGATCTACGCCGCGGTCCACGCACTCGTCTACGCCCCACACTGGCACATCGTGCGGCTACGCGTCGCAAGGGCAGGACGCGTACTGGCCGACGTCGGGGGCCCACACGTCATCGCTCCCGTATCCGGCGAGCTGCAATGGCGGGGCAAGACGGTCGGGACGTACGTGATGTCGGTGCAGGACGACGTTGGTTACGTGAAGCTCGTCAGGCGGTTCATAGGGGTTCCGGTCGACCTCTACACGAACGGCTCGTTCCTCATCGGTGCGCTTCAGCCCGCGCCGACCACCGTGAGCACAGGCTCATCGGCCAGCGTCGGCGGCGATAAGTATCAGGCACATGTTTTTGGCGCCAGTGCCTTCCCGACCGGCACCCTCCGCGTCGCGCTGCTCGTGAAAAGGCCCACGAGCGCGGTCGCGGCCGAGAGCTGCCCCTCCGTGCGGCTCGCGGCATGGGGAAGCATCGCGACGCACATCGCTGGCCTCTTCAAGACGCGGCTGCCGTCTCACTACTCCGATCTCGTAGGCATCCTGCAGGCCACGACTGGCGGTCGCGCCTACGTGCGCGCCGGCTCAACCCAACTCGCCGGCGGCATTGGCCCGTCGCGCGTTCCCAGTCGCGGAATCCTCAGATACCGTAACCGCGTGTGGTCTGTCTTCTCGTGGGAGCCGGTTCCACACACACGGGTCTACCTTCTGACGCCCTCTGCGTGAGCGTTGCGCGCGGGGGTCACGGCGTCGATGCAGTGCGGCAACCGTCGCGGCGTATGGAGCACTCGAGCAGATGCCTCAGGTAACACTTAGTCTCGCCATAGCCAAGGCTAAGACTCCGGTGCGATGCTGGTTCGAGTTCACCTAGAAGGAGCATCGTGTCCCTCTCACTCCGCATCGCAAGTGTCGTCGGCGCCGACCTCGCGCTCAACGCCGGTCTCGTATATATGTGCGCACGCTCAGGCGCCCGGAAGGGCGCCTCCGTCTCAAGCGTTCGTCCGTCTCGTTTGTTCGTGGGAGACGCGCAGCGATGATCTCCTGCTCAGAGCCCGAACCCACAGAAATGGAGAGCTCGTGATGAAGCTGACCGACAGGCAGAGCCTGCAGACCAACACGCAGGCCGGCAGGCCAACGCGCACCAAGCCGCAGTCCGCGGACTCGATCCTCAGTGTCAAGCGGCTCGAAGTTTCGACCCAGCGCGTCGTGCGCGCATACCTTCACGACCTGCGCCGAGAGGCGTCAGCGCGGCGGCATGCAAGTGCTCAGCGACCGTCACGGGCCGCGCCGGCTTAAAGCAGACGCCGGCCGGCCTCACGCTGCATGGTCACGCCTTCGGTGAGGAAGAACTCGAGTGCCGTCGCGAAGGGCGGCTCAATCGAGCGCGTAGACCACGACGAACGCGAAATGGCGTCTGGCTGTAGAAGCGGACCGTCAACAGAACGTCGGCGCTGCGCGCGACCGTGCAGATGATCAGGGCCGCCTCGTGCGACTCCACGGGTTGTGCGGGGTTGGCTATCGAGGAAAGTCGGAAGAGACGCTCGCTCTCGTCCGCCGGAAACATTGATCGTCCTTCGCGTGGCGGAGGGGAACTCCTTTACGGCAGCGGCGAGCTCGGCGACACCCGTCGAGTGCTCACGAAGCCACGGCGACTTCAGACCCGTGATCGCGGCGATGGCTGCGAACGCGTTGTCGACCCGCTCGCCAGCGATCCGCATCTGTGGAGCCGGCTCGCACTCGAGCGCGTGCTCCCAGATCCGCGATTCGCCCAGCCCGGCGAGGATGTCGGCGAAGTTCCGCACGGCGAGCTCGGCGAGCCTGGGCTCATAGGCAGCGCCCGCTCGTACTGCGAAAGCGATTGTGAGCGCGATGATAGTGCCGATCGCGGGGCCGAGAAACACCGCGGCGTGGCTTCGCCACAGCGGGAGTTGTGGGGAGCGACCTAAAGCGGCTAAGGCCGCAGGGCTCGGCCGGCTCGGGCCCCGCGTCGGCCGGCTCGGGCCCGCGCGGTCGTGGTCGATCGGGCGTGCGTCAATCGGGCGTGCGTCGCTCGGGCGGTCGACCGTAGAGCGGCAACGTCGGCGGGCGTCGCGGGTGGTGCGAGCATGTCACCCTGGCCTTCGTCGCAGTCGAGCGCGGCGAGCTTGTCCAGCTGACCGTCGGTCTCGATGCCCTCGCCGACTACGGTCATTCCGAGCGCATGCGCCATCGCAATGACGGCGGCGATGATCTCGCGGTCGCGGGACCGTCCACCGATCTCCGCTACGAAGCTGCGGTCGACCTTGAGAATGTCGGTGCGCAGTTGCTGCAGATGTGCGAGCGTCGAATACCCCGTCCCGAAGTCGTCGAGCGCGAGATGCACGCCTAGTGCCGCGAGGGACTCGACCACCTGGTTTGCGTCCCCAAGCTCGGCGATCAGCGCGGTCTCGGTGATCTCGAGGCACAGTCGCGACGGCATGATCCCGTGGCGCTCGAGCACGGCGGAAACGCGGTCGGCCAGCCCGGGGTCGATGAGGTTGCGGCCCGAGATGTTGACCGAGATCATGAAGTCATCCCAGGGGTCATCCTCGCTTCCCCACGCCGCCAGTTGGCGGCACGCTTCATCGAGAACGAACAAATCGATCCGTTCGATCAGGCCGCGCTCCTCGGCGAGCGGAATGAACTCGGCGGGGAGGACGACCCCTCGCTGCGGGTGGCGCCAGCGCACGAGGGCCTCGGCGCCGCTCAGTGAGCCGTCGTCGAGGCGAAACAGCGGTTGGTAGAGGACGAACAGCTCCGAGCCCTCGATCGCACGGACCAGTTCGGCAGCGAGGCCGGCAGTCGACTCGGCTCCGAGGTCGATCTCGGCGTCGAACACCTGAAAGCGGTTGCGGCCGGCTCGCTTGGCGGCGTACATCGCGATGTCGGCCCGCCGGAGGAGCTCGCCAGGACCGACATGCGGATCGTCGGTGACGACGACGCCGAGACTACCCGTTACAGCAAGGTCTCGGCCATCGGTCATCAACGGCGCGCGGATCGCCCGCGCGACCCGATCGGCGATCAGCCGGAGGCCGTCATCGTCGCTGGGGTGAGCGCAGATCAGTACGAACTCGTCCCCGCCAAGGCGAGCGACTGTGTCGCCGCGTCGCGCGACATCCGTCAGCCGTCGGCCGACCTCGACCAGTACCCGGTCGCCCGCGTCATGGCCCAGCGAGTCGTTGATGTCCTTGAAGCCGTCAAGGTCGATGAACAGCAATCCGACGCGGCCGGATCGACGCTCGAGGTCGAGGAGCGCCTGTGCGAGACGGTCCATCAGCGCCACCCGGTTCGCCAGTCCGGTCACCGAGTCGTGCAGCGCCTGATGGACGAGCGCCTGCTCGGCCTCGATCTGCGCGGTGATGTCGCGGGAGACCCCCCAGGTGCCGATGATCTTCTTGTGCTCGTCGAGCAGCGGCAGCTTGGTTGTTGACACCCAGACATCGGCACGATCGTGGAACGTCTCTCGCTCGACCTTGGCGACCATCGCCCGACCGGTCGCGATCACGCGCTGCTCGTCCTCGAGCGCGGCGAGCGCGTGCGGCGTGCTGAAGATGTCGAAGTCCGTCTTGCCGATCACCTTCTCGAGCGGTCGCCCCTGCGCCAGGGCGGCAAGAAAGCCCGCGCTCACGAGTAGGAACCGGCTCTCGCGGTCCTTGAAGAAGAACCTCTCATTGGGCTCCGCGAGCAGGTTGCGCATGCACAGGCGCTCGACCTCCTCTTGCGAGGAGAAACTCGAAGACGGATGAGAACTCAAGACATCCAAGACAAGATTCTGGGACCGCGCGCGTACATCGCCTTCATCGGCCTCCCCGGCGAGAAGCTTGAGCGAGCGGCGCCGCCGCGGTCGCGGTCGCGACCAACGCTCTCAACCGTCGTCCGGCCGTCCCCGTGGGTATTTGGCGACACGGAGTTCCCCAAGGACGGGAAGCACTCGCTGGGGGTAAGGCGCCAGTACTCGGGCACGATGGGGAAGCTCGGTCACTGCCAGATCGATGTCCCCGTGCACGCGGTTGGCGCGAAGGGGCGGTTCCGTTGGAGTGGACGCTGGTACCCATTCAGGGGGTCAGGGCCTTGAGGGCAGCAGCGACGGCGCGGGCTGGCCGTGGAGGGCTGCGGTGATCGCGGCCAGCAAGTAGTCGTGGAGGTTGCGGGCTTGCAGTCGGCAGGTCTCGCGGACGGTCAGCGCTCGTTCGATGACGCCCGGCGCGCGCCGGTGAGAGAGACACGCACGCCCCCGCCCCACCGCCGGCGATCAGCGCCGCGCGCCGGCCTTCGAACGCGCTCACGGGACGTCGCCGGAACGGTGAGACGACATCAGCATCCCCGAACTGCGGGCGGTCCACGATCGGAAGCGAGAACAACGCACGCCGGGCACGTAGCAGGAACCGGGGGTCGATGGGTCGCCTTGATCAGCTCGCCCCGCTCGCGGCCCAACCGGACCTCAGCAGGACGTTGTACAGATCGAGGTCAAAGCGACCGGGGAGCTGCCGTCATGCTCCTCGTAGGCAGCGGTCGGTGCCAGCGCAAAACGCCGTAGACGAGATGCGCAATACCGCGGTTTCCCGCGCGTCGTACTAATTCTTCCCGAGCATTGATGTGCCGTGGTAACTACGATCACGCTCGGTGCGGCGGGCGGATCCCCGCCGCGTTAGAACGACGTAGGGTGGCACCAACCCCCTTGGAGACCCGATGAGCAAGCAGCAGATGAACAGCGCCGACGCAGCCTGGCTGCACATGGACCGCCCGACGAACCTGATGGTCGTCAACTCAGTGTTCTGGTGCGATGAGCCCATGGACCTGGAGCGCTGCAAGGATGTCGTCCGTGAGCGCCTCGTCGAGCGCTTCCCGCGCTTCCGCCAGCGGATCGTGGAGCCGCGCCCTAGTGTGGGCGTCCCCTCTTGGGAGGACGAGCCTAGGTTCGACTTCGACAGGCACGTCCACCACCTCGCCCTCCCGGCGCCGCGCGACAGGCTCGCGCTGCAGGAGTTCATCGGAGACCTGATCTCGACTCCGCT
>JADGPP010000029.1 GCA_017882375.1 Solirubrobacteraceae bacterium
GCGCTCGCCCTGGCTGAGGTTGCGCGCGAGCCAGCGGCGCAGGTCCAGCGGCAGCGAGCGCCACAGGCGGATCCACGGTCGCCCCAGCACGATCAGCGGGGCCGCGACGACCAGCAGCAGCACGTGCTGGACCATGTGTGCCCAGAACAGCTGCTCTGAGAGGATGTCCAGCGGCGAGCTCAGCGCAATCGCCAGCACCGCCAGGCCGGCGTAGTAGGACGCGCTCTGCCAGCGGCGCTCGTGCTCTGCGCGCGCCGGCGTGACCGTGCGCCGGGCGCCCAGCCAATAGACGATCGCCAGGCCGATCACCAGCACCAGCGGGGGATCGAATGACCAGTCCCAGAAACCGGGCGCGACTGTCGCCGCGGCGAGCATCAGAGCAGGTACAGCGTCACGTAGGCGATCGCGCCGAGCGCGGCCAGATAGGACCAGAAGAACACGCACGCATCCAGGCCCGGGGCGATCAGCCGATCGGGGTCCTTGATGTCGCCGTGCGCGGGCGCGGGCGTACGGCGCGCGCGAAGCTCGGTGGCGATCTGCGTCTCCAGCCAGTACATCGTCGCCAGCGCTGCAATCGCGTAGAAGGCCGTCCACGCGCAGAACACGCTGGCGTAGGCGCCGTCGGTCGGGCCGAAGTGCTGCACCGTGTACTCCACGCACTGCAGCGCGATCGCCGCGAGCCCGAGCGCCAGCGAGGCGATCGCCGGCCCCAGCCAGCCACTCGACTGCGCCTTCATCTGGCGTCCGGCGACGATCGCCAGCACCGCGCTGAGCAGCACGCAGGCGACGATCACCGCGCCCAGGCCCTGATCGGCTTTGACGTGGCCGAGGTGCCACTGGTGGTTCTGGTTGAGCGAGCGCAGGTAGAAGTAGGCGAACAGGAAGGCGAGGAAGAAGAACGTCGTGGCGCCGGCCAGCAGCCGCCCAGCGATGTACAGGGCGCGCGCGCCGACGTCCGGCGGCTCGGGCGGGATCTCCACGCCGGGGGTGACCGGCGGGACCATCATCCCCAGGGGGCGCTCTTCGCCGGACGCCGCCATGGTCAGGCCCCCGCCGTCGCGGGCTCGGTGCCGCCGATGCCCAGCGGCGTGCCGTAGTCGTAGGGATCGGAGTCGATCACCGGGATCTGCTCGAAGTTGTTGACGGGCACGGGCGTCGGCACCTGCCACTCAAGCGACTTCGAGCGCCACGGGTTGGCAGCCGCAGGCAGCCGCACGACGATCAGCGAGTAGACGGCGTTGAACAGGAAGATCAGCATCGAGAAGCCGAGCACGAAGGCGGAGATCGAGACCCACACGTTGAGGCCGTGCAGGTTCGGTGCGTAGCTCGAGACGCGCCTGGGCATGCCTTTCATGCCGAGCACGAACAGCGGCATGAACGTCGAGTTGAAGGCGACGAACATCAGCCAGAAGTGTGCCTTGGCCAGGCGCTCGTTGAAGCGCAGGCCGGTCATCTTCGGCACCCAGTAGTAGATCGCGGCGAAGAACGTGAAGATCAGCCCGCCCATGATCGTGTAGTGGAAGTGGGCCATCACGAAGAAGCTGCCGTGTGTGTCGGTGTCGCTGGGCGTGTCTGAGAGGAACACGCCGGAGAGGCCGCCGATGAGGAAGTTGAAGGTCCAGCCCAGGCAGAACAGCATCGGCACGGTGAACGAACTTCGCGCCTTCCACAGCGTCCCCATCACGCACAGGAAGATGAAGCCGGTGGGGATGGAGATGATCTCGGTGGAGAGCATGTAGAACGGGCGCAGGTCGGCGTTGATGCCGCTGACGAACAGGTGGTGCTGCCAGACGAAGAAGCTCAGCAGGGCGACGCCGAGCATGCCCGAGACCGCCAGCCGGTAGCCCCACAGCGGCTTTCGCGTGAACACGGGCAGCAGCTCGAGCACGATGCCGAAGCCCGGCAGCGCGAGGATGTAGACCTCGGGGTGGCCGAAGAACCAGAACAGGTTCTCGAACAGATAGGGGCTGCCGCCGCCGCCGGGCATGAAGAAGGAGGTGCTGATCGTGCGGTCCAGCGCGGCCATCGCCAGCGTGGCGATCAGCATCGGCGCCGCGAGCACCATCAGCACCGAGGTGGCGAGCACCGACCACACGAAGATCGGCAGCCGCGACCACGTCAGGCCGGGCGCGCGCATCGTGATGATCGTGGCGATCATGTTCAGCCCGAGCAGGCACATCGAAATGCCGACGAGCGCGAAGAAGACGATGTAGGAGTCCATCCCCATGACCGCCTGGTCGTTGAGTGGCTCATAGCCCGTCCAGCCGGTTGGGAAGCCGCCGAAGAAGATCGTCGAGGTGAGGATGAAGCCGGCCGCCATCAGCAGCCAGAAGGTCAGCGCCTCGATGCGCGGGAAGGCCATCCGCCGGGCGCCGATCATGATCGGCACGAAGTAGTTGGCAAACGGGCCGAGCACGCCCGAGGTCATCACCCCCATCATCATCGCCCCGTGCATGCCCACCAGCGAGAGGTACTGGTTGGGGGCGATTGTCGTCGGCGTGGAGTGCAGCAGCTCGGTGCGGATCAGCATCGCGTTCAGCCCGGCGATGAAGAAGAACAGGCCGATGCCCACCAGGTACTGCATGCCGACAACCTTGTGGTCGGTGCACAGGCCGAAGTAGCGACCGATCCCCTCGTCCTCCTTCTCGCGCAGCGAGGCGTGCTTGCCGAGCAGGCGGCTGACGGGATAGTTGGCGAAGCCCAGCCCGATCAGGAAGCCGACCACGCCGAACAGGTAGGCGAGCAGCAGCGCGACGTCGTTCTCGTCGGTCGCCGAGATGAATTTGAAGCTCTTGCCCGAGGAGACCTGATGGCCGATGAACCAGCCGAGGTAGTAGCCGGCGACGCCGAGCAGCACGGCGGTGAGCAGGTTGAAGCCGACCAGCCGCCGCAAGAGCGGGCGCCTGACCGGTGCGGGCTGAGAGTGGGACTCGATCGTCGTGCTCATTCGGCTCGCCTCGTCGGTTCGGGTAGGTAGGTCTTGCTGTACGGCGGCAGGGCCTTGGTGGCCGCCGCGTACTTCGTCTGCTGTTCGGCGATCCACGTGTTGAACGCTTCCTGGCTGACCACGTGGCCGTGGTCGAACATCGCGCCGTGCCAGATTCCGCACAGCTCGGCGCAGCGCACTTCGAAGGTCTGTTCGTGCGTCGGCTTGACATACACGACGTTGTCGACGTTCGGGTTGGCGTCCGCCTTGACGCCCAGCTGGTAGGCCCAGAAGGAGTGGATGACGTCGAGCGAGGTGACGTGCAGTTCGACCAGCTGGTTGACCGGCAGCTCGAGGTGGGGGACCTCGACGCCGCCGTATTCGGGGAAGCGGTAGGTGAACTCCCACTGCTGGGCGATCACCTGCACCTTCAGCTTCTTGCCGCTCGGCACGACGACCGGCGAGGGGCCGCCGCCCGAGCCCGCGCCGTCTTCCTCCAGGCGCACGGTCCCGTACACGGCCAGCGACACCACGAGGATCGAGGTGACGACGATCCACCACGTCTGCAGCCGCTGGTTGCCGCGCACCGCCGGGCCTTCCAGCACGCCGCCCTTGGGCTGGCGAAAGACGATGATCGCGTAGATCAGATAGATCACGACGAGCAGCAGCACGGGCGTGGCCATCGCCAGCAGGACCGTGTTGTCCGTGACGTGGCCGGAGGCTTGTTGCGAGCCGTTGCCGGGGGGCAGGATCGGACCGAGCAGCACGATCACCAGCGGCGTGGCGATCAGCGACGCGACGACCCACAGGACCGTGAAGCGCCGCGCGTGGTTGGGCTCGGCCATCCGCTACACGACTTCCAGGTACCCGTCCATGTAGCCGAGCGTCTGCATCGGCCCTCCTCCCCCGGTGAGGAAGCCCGCGGCGCAGGGCACGAAGCACTGCCAGTGGTAGCGGCCCTTATTGTGAGTGTGGATCGTGAAGGTGATCGTGCGGTGGGCCTCTGCCATCGTGCACGGGGCGAATTCGCACTGGTCCTTGGCTTCTTCGGCGACGCCCGGCAGCGGCACGAGGATCCCCATTTCCGGCACCGCGAAGGTGTGCGAGGCTTCTTCGGGGTTGATTGCGTTGACCGTCTTGCCGTCGATCGTCTCGGTCGCGCCGACCGTGCCCTGAACCTGCGAGAGGAACGGGTTGCGCAGACCGCTGTCGCCGTCGTACTGCAGCACGGTGATCTGCACGTCGGAGTTGGCCGGCACTTTGTAGTCGGTGCTGTGGATCCACTTGCCGTGGCTCTGCACGAGATAGGAGACCCAGTCGGGGTGCGCGGGGCTGTATTTCGCCCCGACCGCCGCGACCGTCTGCAAGGTCAGCCGGGTGCTGACCCCGGTGGTCGTGGCGCTGCCCGACGCGGCGACAGTCTCGGGAAAGCTCGTGGCCCAACTGGCTACGTAGAGGCCGATCAGCACCCCCACCACGATCACCGCGGTACCGATCCCCAAGACCTTCTTTACCAACAGGCTCACGTCCGATCCTCCGCTCACCTTCGCACTCCCCGGTTCCTGCTGGCGACTCTACATCGGCGTGCGGCCGCCGTGCGGGAATCTATGGGGCTCTTTGCGAGAATCCTATTGGATACGGGCTCTCAGTGATCGATCGCCGCGATGTTCTGCGGCGCGCGCTCGGCCGAGCCGAACCGAGCCCGGCCGAAACTCGAGCCCCGAGCCACGCTTCGCGCCGAGGCACGCTTTAGGACACCTGTCCAGAAATGCCGGACACCCGAATGCGATCGGGCGTGTCGTCCGAAAGGTACGACATGAATTGCCCGATAGGAACGCAAAGGACGACAGGATGTCGTCCGCTAGGGGCAGAACCAGAAGCGGAGGCTGTTGCCATGGATGCTGTGCGGTCAGAAGTGCTGGTGATGGATCGGGGGGTCGGGACGTTCGGGCCGATCAGGACGTTCGCGCCGGCCGGGACGTGCGAGCCGACGTTTGACGGGCTCGTCGAGCTGCCGCTGCACTGCGTCTGGAGCGACGCGCGCGACGACTGCTCGTGTCAGTCGCGGATCCCCAAGGCGGTCGTCGAGCAGGCGTGGCAGCGCGAGCTCGCGGCGAGCGGTGACCGCGAAGGTCGCTTCTTTCACCTGATCCACGATGGCGGTGTGTGGCAGGCCTACGGCCTGGACAACGGCGAGGTTCGCGGCGTCTACTGCCCTTCGCACAACAGCCAGCGCGCGGCACGCTCGCGCGCGGCGTCCTGCGACACAGGCGACGTCGTTCACGAGATCGCGCTCGTGGCCTGAGAGGCGGCGGCGGGCGGGTCCGCTAACCCGCCCCCGCGATCGCCGGCGCAGGACGTGCGCAGCGATCATCTTTGCGCGATGGCCCCGCCGCGGCCGGCCCGCCGAGCGAGCGAGCTGCGGCCGGCGGATACGATCAACCGCTTGACGCCCGATCGCGCAAAGACGCAGCCGCCAGCCGCCGCCGAGGTCCCCGAGCGGCCGACGCTCGATGGCCTGGAGGAGAAGTGGGGCGAGGTGTGGGAGCGCGACGGCTGCTACCGCTTCGACCGCTCGGCGCCGTGCGAGCGCGTGTTCTCGATCGACACCCCGCCGCCGACCGTCAGCGGCTCGCTGCACGTCGGGCACGTGTTCTCCTACACGCACACCGACACCATCGCGCGCTACCAGCGGATGCGCGGCAAGGCGGTCTTCTACCCGATGGGCTGGGACGACAACGGGCTGCCGACCGAGCGGCGCGTGCAGAACCACTTCGGCGTGCGCTGCGATCCCTCGGTCGCCTACGACCCCGACTTCAGCCCGCCCGCGGAGCCCTCGGAAAAGGCGCCGGTGTCGATCTCGCGGCCGAACTTCGTCGAGCTGTGCCTGCGCTTGACCGAGACCGACGAGCGGGCCTTCGAGCAACTGTGGCGCGGGCTCGGCCTGTCGGTCGACTGGTCGATGACCTACACGACGATCGGCGCGCCCGCGCAGCGCATCTCCCAGCGTTCCTTCCTGGCGCTGCTGGAGCGCGGCGAGGCCTACCAGCTGGAGGCGCCGACGCTGTGGGACGTCGACTTCCAGACCGCCGTCGCGCAGGCCGAGCTGGAGGATCGCGAGCGTTCAGGTGCGATGAACCGCGTGCGCTTTCACGTGGCCGACGGCGACGCGCGCGAGGCGCTGATCGAGACGACGCGCCCGGAGTTGATCCCGGCGTGCGTGGCGCTGCTGGCGCACCCCGACGACGAGCGCCAGCGCGAGCTCGTCGGCAAGGAGGTCTTGACGCCGCTGTTCGGCACGCGCGTGCCGGTGCTCACGCACCCGCTCGTCGATCCGCAGAAGGGCACCGGGCTGGTGATGGTGTGCACGTTCGGCGATCTCACGGACGTCGTGTGGTGGCGTGAGCTCGGTCTGCCGGTGCGCTCGGTGCTCGGACCGGACGGACGCCTCGCCGACGTGCCCTGGGGTGCCGCCGGCTGGGAGTCCGAGGACTTGGAGCGCGCGCGACGCGACTACGGCGAGCTGAGCGGCAGGACGGTCAACCAGGCACGCAAGCGGATCCTCGAGCTGCTGGAGCAGGCCGGCGAGATAGTCGGCGAGCCGACGCTCCTGACGCGCGCGGTGAAGTTCTTCGAGAAGGGCGAGCGACCGGTGGAGATCGTCACCAGCCGCCAGTGGTTCTTTCGCACGATGCCCCACTCAGAGGCGCTGATCGAGCGCGGGCGCGAGCTTGCCTGGCACCCGCCGTACATGCGCGCGCGCTACGAGGACTGGGTCAACGGGCTGACGGGCGACTGGTGCGTGAGCCGACAGCGATTCTTCGGCGTGCCGTTTCCGCTGTGGTATCCGCTGGACGCCAGCGGCGCGGTGCGCCACGACGAGCCGATACCGGCGGGCGAGGAGCAGCTGCCGGTCGACCCGTCGACCGACGTCCCCGGCGGCTACACGCCCGAGCAGCGCGGGCAGCCCAACGGCTTCGCCGGCGACCCCGACGTGATGGACACGTGGGCGACCTCGTCGCTGACGCCGCAGATCGCCGGGCAGGCCGGCGAGGACGACGAGCTGTTCGCGAAGGTCTTTCCGATGGACGTGCGCCCGCAGGCGCACGACATCATCAGGACCTGGCTGTTCTCAACGATCCTGCGCTCGCACCTGGACTACCAGGCGCTGCCGTGGCGCAATGCGGCGATCTCCGGCTGGGTGCTCGACCCCGACCGCAAGAAGATGTCCAAGTCCAAGGGCAACGTCGTCACGCCGATGCACCTGCTGGAGGAGTACGGCGCGGACGCCGTGCGCTACTGGGCGGCGAACGGGCGGCCGGGCACAGACACGGCGTTCGACGCGCAGCAGATGAAGGTCGGCCGCCGACTGGCGGTGAAGCTGCTCAACGCGTCGAAGTTCGCGCTCGCCGACCTGCCGCCCGAGGGCGAGTCGCTGACCAACCCGCTGGACCGCGCGATGATGGCGCGCCTGGCCGCGGTCGTCGCGGATGCGACGAGCAGCTTCGAGCAGTTCGACTACGCACGCGCGCTCGAGCGCGTGGAGAGCTTCTTCTGGTGGTACTGCGACTACTACCTGGAGCTCGTCAAGGGCCGGCGCTATGACACGGGCGGCTCGCAGGACGGCGACGGTTCGGCGGCCGGCGACGGCGGCGGGGAGGAGACGGCGTCGGTCAGCCGCGCGCTGCGGCGCTCGCTGTCGATCTTCCAGCGTCTGCTCGCGCCGTTTCTGCCGTTCGTCGCAGAGGAGGTCTGGTCGTGGTGGCAGGAGGGCTCGGTCCATCGCGCGAGCTGGCCGCAGGCGGGCGAGCTGAACGCCGCGCTCGGCGAGGCGCGTGCGGCCGACGGGGAGCTCGAGGACGCGGCCCTGGGCGTGGCCGCGGACGTGCTCAAGGAAGTGCGCAAGGCCAAGTCGCAAGCGCGGCGACCGATGCGCGCGCCGGTCACGCGGGCGGTCGTGCAGGACAACGCGCAGCGACTGGCGGCGCTCGAGCTGGGAGCCGGGGACCTGCGCCAGGCAGGCTCGATCGAGACGATCGAGACGGTGGTCGCAGAGGAGTTCGCGGTGGAGGTCGAGCTGGCGCAGGAGACCGCGGATTAGGCGCGCGGCGTGAGCGAGGGGGCGAGCCCGCGCGACGGACGGTCGGTACTCGTCCTGGGTGACGCGGAGGGGCTCGCGGCGGCGCTCGTGCTGCGGCTTCAGCAGCGGGGCGTGCGCGTGGAGGTGGCGAGCGCGCTGAGCGACAGCGAGACGTCGGCGATCCTCGCGCAAGGCTGGTGGAGCGCGGTGTGCGTGGTCACGCGCGACGACGTGCTGGCGCTGCGGCTGACGCTGCTGAGCGCCCATCTGAGACCCGACCTGCCGCTGTGGGTGACGATGTTCGACAGGACGATCACGCGCGAGCTGCGCCACGTGGCTCCGGCCGTGCACGTGCTCTCGCCCTCAGAGCTCGTCGCCAGCGACCTGGCCGAGCAGTGCGTCGCGGCCACCGGCAAAGACCGGGCGGGCGGGCGCGGGCGCAACGGGATACGCCTGGTCGACGGTGCCTTGCGCCTGCTCGTTCGTGCCGGCATCGGCTTGCTGCTGGCGCTGGTATTCGAGGGAGCGATCACGATGATCGCGCTGCACGAGGGCGTGATCGATGCGCTGTACTTCAGCACGCGCTCGGTGGCCACCGTCGCGGGGACGCCCGGCGCTGCCTCGGCCTCGGCCTGGTTCAAGGTGCTCTCTGCGCTGGACACGCTGGCCGCGCTGCTGCTCGTGGCCGTGTTCACGGCGGCGCTGGTACGCCGGCTGAGCCGGCCGCGGCTGACGACGCTGCTCGGGCGCCGCGCTGCGCCGGCCCGCGGCCACGTGCTGCTGATCGGCTTCGGGCAGGTCGGCTTCCGCCTCGCGCAGGAGCTGCGCCGGCGCGGCATC
The DNA here is from genome assembly GCA_017882375.1 of Solirubrobacteraceae bacterium. Classification (GTDB taxonomy): domain Bacteria; phylum Actinomycetota; class Thermoleophilia; order Solirubrobacterales; family Solirubrobacteraceae; genus Palsa-744. The sequence goes on from JADGPP010000029.1 coordinate 8,847, forward strand.
GCCGTGCTGGGCGTGGAGCGATACCCCGACGCGCCGTGCGTGCGCCTGGCGCGGGCCGCCGGTATCCCGGTGGCGATCGGACGCGGCGATGACCGCGAGACGCTCGAGCGTCTCGGCATCCGCCGCTGCGCGGCCGTTGCGGCCGTGACCTCCACCGATCTGGTCAACGTCGCGGTGGGGCTGGCGGCGAGCGACCTCGCGCCGGGCACGCCGCTCGTCCTGCGCCTGGGCGACGGCGAGGTCGCCGCGGAGACGGACTCGCTGCTGCATCTCGGCTGGATCTGCGACGCGCACAAGATCGCCGCCGAGACGCTCGTACATGGGCTTAGCAGCGCGCCGGCTCCGCCCGTGGGCCTGGGATGATCGGCAGAGATGAACCTTCACAAGCACCGCCTCATCGCGAGCTGCCTGCTCGCCGCCGCGGTCACGCTCGCGGCACTTGCCATCTCGGCCTCGGCGGCCGCGCCGCTGAAGATCACCAACTGCAACAAGACGGCGAGCCGGCCGAGACTGCTGACGCTGACGTGCGGCGACGGCAACACGGTGCTCAAAGGGCTGAGCTGGTCGAGCTTCGGTGGTGCGACGGCGCAGGCGAAAGGCACATTCGTGACGAACACGTGCAAACCGAACTGCGCGCAAGGCAAGGACGTCAGCTACCCGGTGAGCGTGAAGGCGAGCGCGTCGAAGAAATGCAAAGGCGGCGTGAGGGTCTATGAAAAGGTCGCGCTGACGTTCACCGCCCGCAAGCCCGGATCGTCGATACCGAGGAACTGGAAGCTCGGCTGCCCGATCTGAGGTCGCTCGTCCGCCCCGCGCCGGGCGGACGCGGACTCCCGTCGCGCGCTTGTCGGGCGCGGGCCGTGAAGTCGTGCGCGCTTGGATAGGGTCCTGCCGGTGAAACGCACGCTGATAGCCGAGCTTCCGGGGCTCATCTCCGAGCGCGTGAGGCTGCGTGGCTGGGTCAACGCCCTGCGCGACCAGAAGCGCGTGCAGTTCATCGTGCTGCGCGACGAAACGGGCCTCGCGCAGGTCGTGCTGGCAAAGGGCGACCCGCCGAGCGAGCTCAACGAGCGCCTGTCGGCCTTGACGGTGGAGTCGGCGGTGACGATCGTCGGCACGGTCGCGGCCGACGAGCGGGTAAACCTCGGCGGGCTGGAGCTGAAGCTGGAGGAGCTGGAGGTCGACTCGCTGGCCGAGCCCGAGGTGCCGATCGCGGCGGACTCGGCGCTGGACAAGCGCATCGACTGGCGCTACCTCGACCTGCGCCGTCCCGACCGCAAGCTGATCTTCGAGGTGCAGACGACGGCCGAGCAGGCGATGCGCGAGTTCTGGCGCAAAGAGCAGTTCATCGAGATCCACACGCCGAAGCTGATGGGCTCGGCGAGCGAGTCCGGCGCCGAGCTGTTCAAGGCCGAGTACTTCGATCGCACGGCGTATCTGGCGCAGTCGCCGCAGTTCTACAAGCAGATGGCGATGGCTGCGGGCTTTGGCAAGGTGTTCGAGGTCGGCCCGGTGTTCCGCGCCAACCCGTCGTTCACGTCGCGTCACGACACCGAGTTCACCAGCGTGGACGTGGAGATCTCGTGGGTCGACTCACACGAGGACGTGATGTCCTTCGAGGAGCGCTGGCTGGCGCACGTGCTGACGACGGTCAAGGAGGCGCACGGCGAGCAGATCGCGCAGAGCTTCGACACGGCGCTCGTCGTGCCGGAGCTTCCCTTCCCGCGGATCACGCTGGAGGACGCCAAGGAGCTGCTGCGCGAGGCCGGCCACGACGCGCCGCCCGCCGGACACGACCTGGACCCGCCGAGCGAGCGGGCGCTGTCGGCGATCGTCTCCGAGCGCCACGGCAACGAGTTCGCCTTCGTCACCGACTACCCGACGTCGGTGCGGCCCTTCTACCACATGCGCTACGAGGACCGGCCGACGGTCACCAAGAGCTTTGACCTGCTGTGGCGCGGCATCGAGCTGACGACCGGCGCCCAGCGCGAGCACCGCTACGACAAGCTGCTCGCACAGGCCGACGAGAAGAAGGTCGACGTCGGCCCGATCCAGTACTACCTGGACTTCTTCCGCTTCGGCGCGCCCCCGCACGGCGGCTTCGGCTTCGGGCTGACGCGCCTGCTGATGCAGATGCTCGGACAGGAGAACGTGCGCGAGGTGACGTTCCTCTATCGCGGACCGCATCGTTTGGAGCCGTAGGTAGGTCGGGCTAGTCTGGCGTATGGCCAGCTGGGAGGACGTCGCGCGCATCGCACTGGCGCTGCCTGAGACGAGCGAGCGGGTCTCGCGCGAGAAACGTCAGTGGCGCGTCAAGGACAAGCTGTTCGTGTGGGAGCGTCCGCTGCGCGCAAAGGAAATCGAGGAGCTGGGAAGCGGGGCGCCGGACGGGCCGGTCCTGGGCGCGCGCGTCGAGCATCTCGTGGCGAAGGAGGCCCTGCTGGCCGACGATCCAAGCGTGTACTTCACCACCTCGCACTTCAAGGGCTACGCGGCGATCCTCGTGCGGCTCGATCGCATCTCGGTCGAGGATCTCCACGAGGTGGTCACCGAAACTTGGCTGGCGCGGGCGCCGAAGCGGTTGGGGGACGCGTATCTGGACGAGTAACCCTGAGCGATCGCAAGGCTCACTGCCTGTGTGGAAACCGCGGCCGCCAGTCGCGATTGCACTACCGTCGGAGGGCTGTTCTCAGGCCGCGCGCGAGGCTAGCGGCGCTTGGACTTGCGAAGCGTCGAGCCTGAGCCAGCACGCTTCGTGGCCTTGACCGTTCGACCGGTGATCTTGCGAGTGTCCATCACCTTGCCCATCTCGTTCATCACCTGGACATGGCCCCCGCCCTCACTTTGCACGAGGTGACTTGCGCGGGCTACGGCCTTTTGCTTGCTTGGCGCCCGGATCGCAGAACGACGGTGCCCCTCCTTGAGGACATCCCAGCTACCAGAGGCGTTCTGCTTGACATATCGCTTGGCAGTCATGCTCGTCCTCCTTTCCTCGAACTCGGTCCAACGACAATACGCATCTCTCCGGATACAAATCTAGCGCTGCTTCGTCCCGGCTCAAGGCTCGCAGCAGAGCTCCGGCGCACCGAGCGGATGCGTCCCGGCATCGAAAAAGTACAGATCCTCGGCGTCGACGCGGCCGTAGATGTCGTTTTGGCGGGGGGCCAACTCGCGCTTGGACCCGGGCAGCATCGAGATTGCGACGGCTCGTCCGGAGCCCTCGTTCAGGGCATCGATCAGATGCTGGTCGTTGTCTCCCAGGCGGCTGCCGAAAACGACCGCCGGAAGCTCGATCGTCCTCAAGCGCTCGAGAGCATGTGAGAGGTACTCGTTGCCTTCGATTGCCCTGAGCTTGTCGTGCGCAGACCCCTCCGTAACCAGCAAGGGTCGCGCCTGCGGGTCGCCTGCTATGGCGTCGCCGAACTGGTCGAGAATCGTCTGCAGGTCGCCGCTCTTTAGCTTCCAGGTCGCACCGGAGCCGCCGACGACTAGATGGAGGGCTCCGTGCAGGAAGTGCACCGGGATCTCGCCCTCGTAGACGTCCTCGCGCTCGGGGTCGAACTCGAGCCGTCCGCCATGCTTGAAGCCATCTACGAAGGGCTTCCAAACGCCCCGATGACCCATTGCCCAATAGACGATGAGGTCGTACGAAGTCGTAAAGATCCACTCATATCGCGCCAGCTCATCGTGAATCGCTTGGAGGGTGGTGCCCGGGATGCGGCTTCTACTCACGTGGACCTCGCGAATCGCATGCCCGAGCGCACGCTGGATGCTTCTGTAGCGCTCGTAGATTCGGGAGGCGTCGAGCCCCAATGCCTCGTTCACGCGGAGGGCCGTGTTTAGATCCGCGAGGACGTTCTCAAAGTTCGGCGTCTCATCGAACAGAGCGAGGTCGTCGGCCGTGAGGCTTCCATCTTAAGCGTGATCGAATAGCGACCCGTATGCGAACTGCGGCCAAACGTTGACGCTTAGCCCGTTGCCGAGCAGCAGCACAGAGCCGTTGAACGACTCTCTTATCTCCTCCCACCGACGCAGAGTTCCATCGGGCGGGGAGCTTGACATTCCATACTTCGTAACACATGGCTTGGTCGGAACTCTGCCCCTCCGAGCCTTTGGAGCGGTTTTTGTCCCCGCCGCGTATATACCATCGCTATCGCTCGGAGCGAAAGGCAGGTCACCACGCCGCCGGCTCAGCCGGCGAAGGCTGAGGCCAACAGCTCATAAGACCGCCGCCGCGCCTGGTGGTCGTAGAGGATGTTGACGGCGATCACCTCGTCGGCTCCGTATTTCACGGCGACGTCCTGAAGCTCGGCGCGAACGGCGTCGGGCGTGCCGACGACGGCGCGTCGCTGACCTCGCGACTGCCCGGGCCCAGGCGTCGGCTTGTCGTTGGCGAGGAACTCGAGCGCCTTCTCGGGCGGCGGGACGGCGATCAGCTCTCCGCGGCGCAGCAGCGTGAAGGTCATGCGCCCGCTGGCGGCGAGCCGCTGCGCCTGCTCGTCGCTGTCGGCGCAGATCACCCACACAGCGACGGCGGTACGCGGCTTCGCCTCGGCAGGGTGTTCGTGTTCGGCGAAGCGTTCGCGATACAGCGATGCGATCTCGGCGCCGGCGGCGTTGATGAAGTCGGCGAAGGCGTAGGGCATGGCAAGCTCGGCGGCCCAGATGGCGCTCTGCTGCGAGGAGCCGAGCAGCCAGCGCTCGGGCAGCTCGGGTCGTCCGGGCAAGGTCTTCGCCAGGCGGGCGAACGGGTGGTCGTCGGGCATGCGGTCGTCGAGGTAGGCGAGCAGCTCGGCGAGCTGCTCGGGGAAGTCGTCGGGCGCGGCCTGGCGGCGGTCGCGCTGCAGGGCGAAGGTGGTCATCGGGTCGGTGCCGGCGGCGCGCCCGAGCGCGAGGTCGATGCGCCCGGGAAACAGGCCGGAGAGCAGGCTGAAGGTCTCGGCGACCTTGAAGGGGCTGTAGTGGGGGAGCATCACACCGCCGCTGCCGACGCGGATGCGCGAGGTCGCCGCGGCGATCGGTCCGATCAGCGCCTCGGGGCTGGGCCCGGCGAGCATCGGGCCGCCGTGGTGCTCGGCGACCCAGTAGCGGTGATAGCCGAGCTCGTCGCACAGGCGCGCGAGGTCGATCGTGTTGAGCAGCGCCTGTGAGCCGGTCGAGCCCTCGGCGACGGGCGACTGGTCGAGCACGGATAGCTGAAAGGGTGGGGACATGGGCCGCGCCGCCCTTCTAGCAGACGCGGACGTGCGGCCGGCTGCGCGTCCCGTCCGCACTCCCATCTACCTTCAGGACATGCTCGTCAACGAGCTCATCGACGGCGTGGAGATCGACCAGGTTCTGCTGGTGCGCGAGGCCGAGCGCCGCCAGCGCCGAGACGGGGGCGATTACCTGCGCCTGCAGCTGGGCGACCGCACCGGAGCCCTGGCGTGCATGGTCTGGGAGGAGCTCGGCGAGGTCGAGGAGCTGGCGTGCGCCGGATCGCCGGTGCGGGTGCGCGGCCGCTACACCGTCCACCCGCGCTTCGGCCCGCAGATCAATCTGCGTGGTCTGGAGCCGGCCGAGCCGGGAACTTTTTCTCTTGATGATTTGCTCGATGGCCCGGTGCGTGGCGTCGAGCAGATGGAGCGGGAGATCCGTGAGCTGATCGCGACGATCCAGGAGCCTCACCTGGGGCTGCTGCTGGAGCGGGTGTTCGGCGAGGACTCCGAGCTTTGGCAGGTCTATCGCGAGGCGCCGGCGGCGAAGTACTACCACCAGGCCTACCGCCACGGCCTGCTGGAGCACTGCCTTGGCGTTGCGCAGGCCGTCTCGGCGATCAGCGCGACGTTCCCGGGCATCGACCGCGACGTCGCGGTGACGGGCGCGCTGCTGCACGACATCGGCAAGCTCGAGGCGTACACCGACGACCCGCAGAACATCGACCTGACCGACGCGGGGCGCCTGCAGGGCGAGATCCCGCTCGGCTACTACCGCATCCGCCGCGCGATCGAGGACATCGAGGGCTTTCCGCCGGAGCTGGCGCAGGCGGTCGTGCACATCATCCTCTCCCACCACGGCACGCTCGAGCACGGCAGCCCGGTGGTGCCGTGCACGCGCGAGGCGACGCTGGTGCACATGATCGACAACCTCGGCGGGCGCCTGGGCAGCTTTGACCGCCTGGAGAAGGAGCTGGCGCCGGGCCGGCGCTGGTCGAGCTTCGACCGCGCGATCGACGGCGCGGCGTTCTTCGCCGAGCGCGGCGAGATCGAGCGCTCGGCGGCCGAGGACGCGGTCGAGGACGCAGAAGCCGAGGCCGGCGGGCAGATCGCCCTGCCGACGCCGCCCGCGCGCGAAGCGGCCTGAAAACCCGCAAATAGCGGCTCGGCTGGTCGCTCGTGCGGCAACCGTCTCGCCGCCGGGTTCTAAGGTGTCTCGTTCATGGCCAAGGACACCGAGAAGCTGATCCGCCAGCTGTCGCTGATCTCCTACCTGATGGCCGAGCGCCGGCCGGTCACCGCACTGGAGATCCGCCGCGACGTCGAGGGATACAGCGGCATGAACGAAGACGCGTTCGCGCGGCGCTTCTACGCCGACCGCTCGGAGCTTGAATCGCTGCGCATCCAGCTGACCGTCGATCGGCCGGCCGACGGCGCGGCCGAGCAGGAGAACTACTCGCTGCGCCCGGAGAACTTCCACCTTCCGGCAATCGCCTTCACCGACAAGGAGCTGGCGGCGCTGCAGACAGCGCTGAGCCTGCTCGACGGCGAATTCGCCTACGCCGAGCCGCTGCGCCTGGCGCTGCAGCAGATCACGTGGGGGCGCCCGAGCCCGCTGCGCGCTCCCGAGCAGCGCTCGGTGGCGCTCGGCATCACCGCGTCGGCCGGCGGACACGAGCTGTCGGCGCGCCTGGCCAAGGTCGAGACGGCGATCTTTCGCAACAAGACGATCCTGTTCGAGTACTACACGATGGAGCGCGACGAGGTGGGCCCTCGCCGCGTCGATCCCTACCACCTGCTGTTCCAGGGCGGGCAGTTCTACCTGCTGGGCTACTCGCACGAGCGCAAGGCGATCCGCGTGTTCCGCCTGTCGCGCATCCGCGGCAAGGTCTCCTACGCGACGAAGGCCGAGCACGACTTCCGCCGCCCGGCGGACTTCGACCCGCGCGCGTACGCCAACCGCGCCGACTGGCAGCTCGGTGACGAGCTGGGCGTCGCGGAGGTGCTGATCTGCGAGCGCATCGCCTGGCAGGTCGAGCGCCACTTCGGCCGCTACGGCGAGATTCGCGAGGCCGACGGCGGCGACAAGATGTTTCTGACCGGCTACTCCAACCCGCGCGGCGTCATCTCGTGGGTGCTCGGCCTGGGCGTCAACGCGAGCCTGCAGGGGCCGGCGGAGCTCAGCAAGGAGATGGCGCGGCGGCTGAAGCTGCTGAAGGACCGCCACGGCAGGACGCTTCCGGGAGCCGGCGCGACGGCGACCGCGGCGAACGGCTCGGCCACGTCCGGCGCCGCGCCGGCCCGCGGTCGCGGCGGCGGGCGCCGCGCCGCTGGCGACGGCGATGCAGACGACGCGCACTCCGGTCGCCCCGACACGGCGATCCGGCCCGAGCGCTTCGCGCGCCTGGTGACGCTCGCGAGCATCCTGATCCGCGCCGGGCGCGCCGGCGAGCGCGTGCAGATCGCCGAGGTCTGCGAGCGCCTGCAGCTCAGCGAGGAGGAGCTGTACGAGGACGTCAACGTGCTCAACGTCGTCAACTTCGGCGGCGGCTCGTACGTGCTGTACGCGGAGATCGACGAGCAGGCCGGCGAGATCGAGGTCGACCCCGAGCCCTACAGCGACAACTTCGACCGCCCGGCGCGACTGCTGCCGGTCGAGGCCAAGGCGCTGGTGGCGGCGATCGACTTGATCGGCGAGCACATCCCCGAGGGGTCGCTGACGTCGGCGCGCGAGAAGATCGTCGCGGCGCTCGGCGAGGACCCGATGGAGCAGGGACTGCAGGTGGCCAGCGCCAGCGGCGACGACTCTGGCGTGGCGCGTCAGATCTCCGATGCGATCGTCGAGAACAAGCTCGTCGAGCTGGAGTACTACAAGGAGAACGAGGACGACCTCGTCAGGCGCAGGGTCGAGCCCTACGCGCTGACCAACGGACGCGAGGGCTGGTACGTCGCGTCGTTTGATCCTGCGCGCGAAGACATGCGCCACTTCCGCCTGGACCGGATCAAGCAGGCGACGGTCACCGACGAGACGTTCGAGCCGCGCCCGGAGGTCGATCCGGCGGCGGAGGTCGACGGCTGGCTGCGCACCGGCGAGGTGCAGGCGTCGCGCAGCGCGCGCGTGTGGGTCTCGCCCGAGCGCGCGCGCTGGGCGCGCGAGGCGCGTCGCGTGGTCGAGGAGCGAAGCGACGGCGCAGTGGTCGTCGAGCTGAGCTTCGCCGGCGTGGACTGGCTGGTGCGCGAGATCCTCAAGGAAGCCGGCGACGCCGCCGTGCTCGAGCCCAAGGATGCGCGCGAGGCCGTGCGCGAGGCGGTCAGGCGCCTGACCGAGGCCCAGCGCAAGCCGGCGCGCCGACGCCCGAAGGACCGCCGCGCCAAGCTCCAGCCTGCTTGACAGTAGGCTCCGCGAATGAGTCGCAGGGAGCAGATCAGGATGACGGCGGCCGAGGTCGCCGGCTTCCTGGCCGAAGAGCGCACGGTCACGTGCGCGACGATCGGCCAGAGCGGTTGGCCGCACCTGATGCCGCTGTGGTACGTGCTGCGCGGGCACTCGGCCGGCGAACCGGGGCCGCGCATCTGGTCGTGGACGTATGGCGCCTCGCAGAAGGTGCGCAACATCGAACGCGATCCGCGCGCGACGCTGCAGGTGAAGTCTGGCGAACAGTACGGCGAGCTGCGCGGCGTGATGCTCGAATGCGACGTCGTCGTGCACCGCGACATCGCCGAGATCGTGCGCCTGGGCGCCGAGATCATGACCCGCAACGCCGTCCCGCGCGACGCGACGCCGTTGATCGAGCTGCCGCCCGACGCCCGCGACGTGATCGCCGCGCAGGCCGGCAAGCGTGTCGGGCTGGAGTTCGTCGAGCTGCGGCGCGCCAGCTGGGATCACCGAAAGCTCGCCGGCGTCTACTGAGCATGCCCCGATAGGCTGGCGCCGATGGAGCCGCTGAAGGGACTGATCCTCTCGGGAGGCAAGGGCACGCGCCTGCGCCCGATCACGCACACGAGCGCAAAGCAGCTCGTGCCCGTCGCCAACAAGCCCGTGCTGTTCTACGGCATCGAGGCGATGGCCGCCGCGGGCATCGAGGAGGTCGGCATCATCATCGCGCCGGACACCGGCCCGGAGATCGAACAGGTCGCCGGCGACGGCTCGCGCTTCGGCGTGCGCATCACCTACCTGCTCCAGGACGAGCCGCTCGGGCTCGCTCACGCCGTCCTGACTGCGGAGCCGTTTCTCGGCACAAGCCCGTTCGTGATGTACCTCGGCGACAACCTGCTGCAGGGCGGTATCTCCGATCTCGTAGCCGCCTTTCGCGAGCACCAGCCCGACGCGCTGATCCTGCTCACTGCGGTCCCCGACCCGGAGAACTACGGCGTCGCCGAGCTCGCCCCGGCGCCGGCCGGCGAGACCGGGCAGGTCGTGCGCCTGGTCGAGAAGCCGCAGCAGCCGGCGACCGACCTCGCGCTCGTCGGCGTGTACATGTTCACCGGGCAGATCCACGACGCGGCGCGCGCGATCGAGCCGAGCGCGCGCGGCGAGCTGGAGATCACCGACGCGATCCAGCACCTCGTCGACAGCGGCATGCGCGTCGAGCCGCACATCGTGCGCGGCTGGTGGAAGGACACCGGACGCCTGGAGGACATGCTCGAGGCCAACCGGCTGATCCTCGACACTCAGGTGGAGCGCCTCGACGGCGAGCTGATCGACTCGCGCGTCGACGGACGTGTGGTGATCGAGGCGGGCGCGCGGCTGGAGCGCACGACCGTGCGCGGCCCGGCGATCATCGGCGCCGGCGCGCGCCTGACCGACTGCTACGTCGGCCCGTACACGGCGATCGGCGAGCGTTGTGAGATCACCGCCTCGGAGGTCGAGCACTCGATCCTGCTCGCCGGCTGCACCGTCTCAGACCTCGACGGGCGCATGGAGTCCTCGCTGCTCGGGCGCAACGTCAGCGTGCGCCGCGGCGACCGCCAGCCGCGCGCATATCGCTTCATGGTCGGGGACAACTCCGACATCTCGATCCTGTGAGGCTGCTCGTCACAGGCGCCGCCGGGATGCTCGGGCACGACGTCATGCGCGCCGGCGAGCGCTCCGGGCACGAGCTCGTGCTCGTCGACCTGCCCGAGATCGACATCACCGACCCGCCGGCCGTCGACGCGCTGCTCGATCGGCTGCGTGCGCAGCCCGGATCGCTCGACGCGATCGTCAACTGCGCCGCCTGGACCGACGTCGACGGCGCCGAGTCAAAGCGCGAGCTGGCGCATGCGGTCAATGCCGACGGCGCCGGAAACCTGGCGCGGGGGGCCGCGCGCATCGACGTGCCGCTGCTGCACATCTCGACCGACTACGTGTTCGACGGCGTCGCTCCGCTGGACGCCGGCGGGCGCGCGCGCGCGTACGTCGAGTCCGACCCGACCGGCCCGCGCTCGGTCTACGGCTCGACCAAGCTCGACGGCGAGCGCCAGGTGCTGGCGGCCTCGCCGCGGCACCTCGTCGTGCGCACCGCCTGGCTGTACGGCGTCGACGGGCCCAACTTCGTCGAGACGATGCTGCGCCTCGCCGGCGAGCGCGACGCCGTCCAGGTCGTCACCGACCAGATCGGCTCGCCCACCTGGTCCGGGCATCTCGCCCCGGCCATCCTCGGCCTGCTCGAACGCGAGCTCAGCGGCCTCGTGCACCTCACCGGCGCCGGCGAGGTCTCCTGGAACGGCTTCGCCAGGGAGATCTTTCGCCAGGCCGACGTCGAGTGTCTCGTCGAGGCGGCCAGCAGCGAGCAGATGGCTCGCCCCGCGCCCCGTCCGGCCTGGTCGGCGCTGGCGAGCGAACGCGACGACGTGCTGCCGATGCCCGACTGGCGCGACGGCCTGGCGGGGTATCTGGCAGCGCGGGCTGGGATGATGCGCGCATGAAACTCTTGGTCTGCGGCGGCGCCGGCTTCATCGGCTCGACGTTCGTGCGCCAGCGCCTGCTCGAGCACGGCGACGAGGTGACGGTGCTCGACAAGCTCACCTACGCCGGGCGTGAGGAGAACTTCCACGACTTCGCCGAGCACCCGTCGTTTCGCTTCCTGCGCGGCGCGATCGAGGACCCCGCGGCGGTGTCCGGCGCGATCGACGCGGCCGCGCCGCAGGCGATCGTCAACTTCGCCGCCGAGACGCACGTCGACCGCTCGATCGCCGAGCCCGACGCGTTCGTCTCCACGCACGCGCTCGGCACATACGTCCTGCTCGAGGCCGCGCGCGCGGCAGCGCTGCGCTACGTGCAGGTGTCGACCGACGAGGTCTACGGCTCGATCGAGTCCGGCTCGTTCACCGAGCAGTCGCCGCTGCGACCGTCCTCGCCGTACTCGGCGACCAAGACCGGCGCCGACCTGCTCGTGCAGAGCTACTTCCACACCTACGACCTGCCCGCGGTGATCGCGCGCGGCTCGAACAACTACGGGCCATACCAGTACCCGGAGAAGCTGATCCCGCTGATGATCCTCAACGCGCTGCACGGCGACGCGCTGCCGGTGTACGGCGACGGCATGCAGGTGCGCAACTGGATCCACTCGACCGACTTCTCGCGTGCGATCGGGCACGTGCTCGAGCACGGCGTCCCCGGCGAGGTCTACAACGCCGGCGGCCCCGACGAGGAGGCCAACATCGACGTCGTCAAGCGGATCATCGCGGCGACCGGTGCCAGCGAGTCGCAGATCGAGCACGTCGCCGACAGGCCCGGCCACGACCGCCGCTACTCGCTGTCCTCGGACAAGGTCCGCGCGCTCGGCTGGGAGCCGCAGGTGCGCTTCGCCGAGGGCCTGGAGCAGACGGTTGCGTGGTATCGCGACAACTCGTGGTGGTGGCAGCCGATCCGCTCGGGCGACTACCGCGCCTACTACGAGCGCCAGTACGGACGCACACTCGCCTAGCCGCCACCGCAGTGCTCTGCGCTCACGCAGCGTGCGCCCCCTCGCCGGCCCATGCCCCTGGACGGTGAGACAACTGTCTGTGGAACTAGTTGTCCGTCATACACGAGACTGCAGGCATGACCACCTCACGTGAAAAATTCGCCGAGAACTTGCGCGAGCGGCGCGACCTCGCCGGCCTCTCCCAGGAGGCGCTCGCCGACGTGTGCAACCTGCACCGCACGGAGATCAGCCTGCTCGAGCGCAGCAAGCGCTCGCCGCGCCTGGAGACGATCGTGATCCTTGCGCGCGGGCTCGGGCTGAAGTCCTCCGGCGACCTGCTCGACGGCATCAACTAGCCGTCGCGGGCTGCGGCCCATAAGGCGTCCGGCGTCCGGCGGGCGAGTCGACGCTCGACGCCGGCGGCTCAGCTCCAGCTCAGCTGAACTTGGCGATCTTCCACTTGCCGGCTTCCTTGACGAGCGAGATCGTCGAGACCTTGTTCTTGCCGGCGTACTTGCTCTTGGCCTTTGCGATCGCCGCGTGCCCGGCGCTGGTGATCTGAATCGACTGGACGTTGACTTCGAAGGACGCGACCTCGGCAAGCTGGTCTTTGATCGCCTGCTGACAGCCGCCTTTGGCCGAGCTGAGGCTCTTGACGACCGGGCCGGCGAGGTCGTTGTTGCAGACCTTCTTCTGTTCGCCGGCGGTGACGTCGGCCTGCAGGTTCTTGATCGTCTGTGCGACGTCCTTGGCTTCGCCTTTGTAGCCGGACGTGGAGACGGTCGTCGCGCAGGCCGACAGGCCGATCACGAGCAGCACGGCGCAGGACTGCAGGGAGGAGCGCTTGAGAAAGGACGGCATACCGGCCGCAGAGAGTACGCGACGCGCCCGAGCGAAGGCAGCACCTCCGCCCGCCGCGCGCCGCTTGTGCGGGGCGCTCAGCTCTGCTCGTCGTCGCGGCGGTAGCCCAGGCGCGCGGAGATGCGGTCGGCGGTGGAGACGAGGTGCGGTCCGAGCGCGTCGACGAGCTCGCCGATCGAGATCATCGAGCTGGACACGGCGATGTCGACGGCGGCGACGACGTCGCGCGCCTCGTCGCGCACGGGCGCGGCGATCGAGTACAGGCCCTTGGCGAGCTCTTCGTCGTCGACGGCGAAGCTCGCCTCGAGCACCTCGTCGAGCTCGTCGCGCAGCGCTTTCTTGGAGGCGATCGTGTTCGGGCCGCTCTTGGTCAGCTTCATCGAGGCGATCAGCTCGCGCTGGTCTGAGTCGGGCAGGTTGGCGAGCAGCAGCTTGCCCATCGCCGTGCAGTACGCCGGCAGGCGCGAGCCGATGCGCACGTCGGGTCCCTCCTGGCCCTGGCCGCGGCGGAAGCTGCGCGCGCGGTCGACGTAGAGGATCTCCGGGCCGTCGAGCACGGCGAGGCTGACCGAGTAGGAGGTGCGCTGGCGCAGCTCTTCCAGGTAGGGCTGGGCGTGCTCGCGCAGGCCGGTCGAGTTGAGCGCCGACATGCCGAGGTCGGTGACACGCAGGCCGAGGCGGTACTTGCGCGAGGCGCCCTGCTCGAGGTAGCCGAGCGCGAGCAGCGTGATCACGTAGCGGTGCGTCGTGGAGCGGCTCATCCCGAGCTCGTCGGCGATGTCGGCGATGCCGAGCACCGGGCGCTTGGGCGTGAAGCAGCTGAGGATCGCCAGACCACGCTCGAGCGACTGCGAGTAACGCGGTTCGCGCAGGCTCGGGATCGACCACGCCGGCTCAAGCGTGGAGGCGGAGGATTTCGGAGCTTTGGAGCTTGTTCTGGGCATGTGGGGTGGGTCCCTGTCCTTTTTGCTGGGGGTTGGGCGGGCTCTCCCTCGTCCAGGAAAAAGCCCTCGCTGTGAGAATTGCGGCCGGGGCCGCGAGATCAGACGATCATAAACAGACTGGTTCCGACCGAATGATAGAGCGGACGCTGGTCGTTTATTTCGTACAACCGCTGACAGCGAGCCCCACGGGGCGCTGCCGGCGCGCGCCTCAGGCGTCGGCGTCGGCCGGCTGGCCGAGGAAGTGCTTGCTGAGCATTGTCTGCTGGCCCTGGTAGTTGGAGCCGACGTCCTCGCCGTAGAGCACGTCGGGCTCCTCGGCCATGCGCTCGAAGGCGAGCTTGCACACCGGCTGGCCGTGCTCGACCATGAACGACACGTCGCGCGCGCGCACCTCCAGCGCCGCCCGGCTGCCCGTCGTGTCGCGCTTTCGCGAGTAGCCGAAGCCGGGGTCGAAGAAGCCGGCGTAGTGCGTGCGCAGCTCGCCGGCGGTCGGGTCGTAGGCGAGCATCTCGGCGGCGTAGGAGGGGGGGATGCTCACGCCCTCGGCCGACAGCAGCAGGTAGAAGACCTCTGGCTCGAGCACGATGCGCTGCTTGGCCTCGGGGCGCACCGGCTCCCAGTACTCCTGCCAGCGCAGCGCGCCGACCTTCGTCAAGTCGATCGGCAGGCTGTTCTTCTTCGCGCGGTAGCCGACCGTGGCATCGGGGCCGCCGGATGCGTCGAGGCTGAGGAACAGCCCGTCGCCGAGCGACAGCGATCCGGCCGCGAGCGGCTGACCGTCGCGGAACAGCAGCGGCACCTGCCCGTGCAGGGCGAGCAACTCGCGGTCGCTCAGGCGACCGTCGCCGTCGATCAGGCGGACCTGGTTGAGCGCGAGGCCGGTCTTCACGCGAATCGCGAACGTGCGCGGCACGACCTCCAGGTAGAGCTGGCCGCGATAGCCGGCGGCGATCTCGTCGAAGCGGTGGTTGCGATCGGTGAGCACGCGCGTGAACACATCCAGGCGGCCGGTCGAGCTCTTCGGGTTGGCCTTTGCGCGGATCTCATCCGGCAGGCGCAGCTCCTCGATCAGCGGCACCAGGTAGGGACGGTCGCGCTCGAGCGTCGCACCGTCGCGCAGGTCGATCTCTTCGAAGGCCAGATCCTCGGCCTTCTGCTCGACCGTCGAGTCGCTGTCGGGCAGGAAGCTGCAGCGCAGCGCCCACGCGCGCTCGCCGAGGCGCAGGTCGACGCTCGCCGGCTGCACGGACTCGCCGGGAATCCGCCAGGCGCCGGCGACGATCCACTCGCGCTCAATCGCCTCGCGCAGGCGCTGGGCCGGCAGCACGCCGGTCGTCTCGCCGGCGCCGCGCTCCGCCACGTTCGGGCCCGCGCTCGCGGCGGATGTGCTCGTCAAAGCGACGCTCGCTCGTCCATCTGCGCCAAGTGTATGGCGGTGCGCGGAGAGCGTCCGTGCCGAGCCGGAAGTGGGAGACGGCACTGGTGGCAACGCATACGTGGAAGTAGCGTGCTCAGCGGAAACGTCATGGCCCTCGCCATCGGGTCACGGCCGTATTCATCGTCACAAAGGGGGCGTATAGCTTGGGCATCGTCAACCCCCTCCAACGATGCTCGAGGAGAGATCGAGGCGTCACTCCTTCGATGCCGGGTCTCCGCGGGCGCCGCAGCTCTTTGCCCGGACGCGGCGTCCGTGAAGGCCCGGGCTCAGAGTCACATCGTCAGCAAGGTGGACAACCCGTCGCGATCGGGCACGACGTGCGATATCTCCGGTACGCGAGCGAAGCCTCTGTCTGCGGACACCACTGCGCTGATCCCGTTGCGAGCGACAGACGCGGCGAGCACCGCGTCGAATGCGCCGAGATCTTGGGTTCGCTCGAACAGCGCGAGCCCGTTGGTGAGATCCTGAGCGGTCACGTTCAGTAGCGGGGAGAGGAGCTCGGCGTAGTCTCGTCCGAGTGCGGCGGCGTCGGATCTGTCGCGATGTCGAGCGCGAACGTGCACGAACTCCTGGACGACCTCAACGGTCGTGGTCGCCTCGATCCGCCGCTCGGCGATCGCCTGGATCAGCTCGCGGCACGGCTCTCGCAGGGCATGGTCCTGCCCCTTGGCGTAGACGAGGACGGTCGTGTCGAGCAGGATCACCCGTGTCGCCCGCGCAACGCGTCCAGCTCGGCGCGAAGCTCTCGGGGATCGGGAACGGGCATGTCGGGGGCTTCGCGGAGACGCTGCCAAGCCGCTCGCCGCTGCGAATCGGGGTTCGTCAGGCCGCGGTCGATGGCGTCGCGCACGACCGTCGCCACCGATACCCCACGCTCTCGCGCGGCAGCCGAAATGCGTCGATGACGCTCATCGTCGATCAAGATCTGCAGGCGATGCTCCAAAGACATGCTCATACTGTAGCATGCTCAACTCAGTTGGCTGCACTCAGCTTTCGCGCGGCAGCGCGTCGAGCATGCGCTTGGCGAGCGAGCGCTTGCCGGCGAAGCGTAGCCCGGAGTAATCGCCGCCGGGTCCGAGCGCGGCGACCCACGCCGCTTCGTCGCCCTGCACGCGAGCCGTCGCCTCGGCGGCGCTCTCGCCGACCGTCAGGCGGCCGTTTGAGATCTGAAACCAGTGGCTCGCGCCCGCATCGTCGTCGCCCGGGCCGACGCTGGCCTCGACGATGCCGTCGGGCAGGCCGGTGGCCTCCTCGAGCAGCGCGGGCAGCTGGCGCAGGATCGCGTCGGCACGTACGTGCTCGAGGCCATCGGGCATCGGCCACTCGTGACGCATGCCCCAGCGAGCCAGCGCTGCGGCGATCGGCAGCAGGTCGGTGCCGCTCTCGGTCAGTGCGACTTCCACACGCGGCGGCATTTCGCGAAAGCGCTCGCGCGAGAGCAGGCCCAGCGCGATCATCTGGCTGAGGTGGTGGTCGAGCACTCCCGAACTGACGCCGGGAAGGCGGGTGCGCAGGACGTTGAGGCGAAGCTTGTCGTGCGCCAGCGCGAGCACGATCAACAGCGTCCAGTGGTCACCTACGGCGGTCAGCGCACGCGCCAACGGCGTCCATTGGCGATGGGCGCGCACGGGGAGCGTCGTGCCCAGTCCGTACTCCATGCCTAGGAGCGTAGTTCCTCGTCAGCTGCCCGATTTCGCTGTCAGCCAAGCAGATCACCCGTTACACGAAACCCTGCACGCTCGCCGATTGTCGGGCAATGGATGACAGATTCCGCTAGTCGGATTTTGCGAGAACTGTTTCCGACGGTGCGCCCAGACATCGGCGGCGGCACCGAGCGCTGAACATCGGGGCCCGTCGGCTCAGCGCAGCTCTCGCAACGTCGGAAATGGGACGACTTCGCGAATCGACTCGGCACCCGAGAGGATCATCAAAAGCCGGTCCACGCCGATCCCACCCCCGGATGTCGGCGCCATCCCGTATTCCAGCGCTCGCACGTAACCCTCGTCATGGGGGTGCGGCTGGTCGCCATCGTCGCCGGCGCGCTGCTCGCGCTGTTTGACGAAGCGGTCCAGCTGGTCGATCGGATCGTTCAGCTCGGAGTCGCCTGAGAGCACCTCCATACCCCGGATGACCGTGTCGAAGTGCTCTCCCAGGCGCGGATCCTGCGAGTGGCGCTTGCAGATCGGGAACAGGTCGAGCGGAAAGTCGAAGACGTGCGTCGGCTGCATCAGGTAAGGCTCGACGTGCTTGGAGTAGACCGCTTCGACGAGCTTCGCCCAGCTCGTCTCCTGCTCGATCGTCTCGTCCAGATGGCTCAGCAGCTGCTCGCTGCTCGCCTCCAGGTAGTCGATGCCGACGGCCTGTTTGATCGCGTCGCGCAGCGTGATGCGCGCCCACGGTTTGGCCAGGTCGATCACTTGGCCGTCGTATTGCTCGATCTTCGTGGTGCCGAGCGTCCGCAACGCAACCTGCTCGGCGACCTCTTCGCACCAGACGGCGATGTCGATGTAGTCGGCGTAGGTCTGCATGCACTCGAGGATCGTGAATTCCGGGCTGTGACGGTGGGAGAGACCCTCGTTGCGAAACGCCCGGCCGAGGTCGTAGACGTTCTCCAGCCCACCGACGACGCAGCGGTTCATGTAGAGCTCGACCGAGATCCGTAGGTGAACGTCGATGTCCAGCGCGTTGTGATGCGTCGTGAACGGGCGCGAGGCGGCGCCGCCGGCGAGTGTCTGCAGCACGGGCGTCTCGATCTGCGTGAAGCCTTTCTCGCGCAGGACCTGATGGATCGTCTCGATCACCTTCGTGCGTTTGAAGAACATCTCGCGCGTCGCAGCGTTCGCGAGCAGGTCGAGCTCGCGATAGCGGTAGCGGGTCCCGAGATCCTCCATACCGTGATGACGATCCGGGGGCGGGCGCAGCGCCTTGGCCAGCATCGTGCAGTCGTTCACGCCCAGCGCGAGCTCGCCGCGCTTGGTCACGTAGACGTCGCCGTCGACGCTGAGGATGTCCCCGATGTCGAGGCTCAGCATCCGCTTGTAGGCCTCGGCTCCCATCGCCTGCCGGCGCGCGACGACCTGCAGCGTGCCCGACTGGTCGCGTACGTCGAAGAACGTCGTCTTCGCGTGATCGCGCCGGGCGGTCAAGCGCCCGCAGATGCGGTACGTCAGCGCCGGATGAGCGCCGGGTTCCATGTCCGCCGGTACATGCGCCGCCAGCAGGTCGGCGATCCACGTGCGCGGCGTATCCCTGCGCAGGTGAGGGTAGGGCTCGAGCCCCTGACGGCGCAGGCGCTCGAGCTTCGCGCGGCGTTCGTCGACGCCTACGGCCGCTTCAGCCGGCGGCGCAGCGCTCAGCGGCTCGCTGCTCGGCCCGTCTGTCACCAGGGCCAATGGTGCGTCCTCGGGCGGAATGTGCCCGTTCTCGTTGCTCACGCGGCGACGCCCCTTTGGGCCGAGGTGTCGTTCTGCGCCAGTCGGGCGGCGACCTCGCGCACGAGGAAGCTCGCCAGGTGGTGCGGGTATGTGCCGCGCGAGAAGCCCGCGTCGAAGCCGAGCTCCTTGGCGAGCTCGTTGGACACGCGTGAGCCGCCGCACGCGAGGATCGTCCGCGAGCGACGGCCCTCCGCCTCGACGATCTCCACCAGCTCGGTCAGGTTGTGGATGTGCAAGTCCTGCTGGGTGACCGTCTGGGAGACGAGGATCGCGTCCGCGTCGAGCTCGATCGCCTTGGCGAGGAGCACGCCGTTGGGCACCTGGCTGCCCAGGTTGTGCGCCTCGAACGCGCGGTAGCCTTCCAGTCCGCGGTTGCCGTGAAAGCCCTTCAGGTCAAGCATCGCGTCGATGCCCACGCTGTGCGTGTCCGAGCCCGTGCAGGCGCCCACGACGACGATCGGCCGCCCGATGTGCTGCGCGGCAAAGCCGTCGATCTCGTCTTCGCTCATGTACTCGGTGTCGACATCGCCGATCTGCTGGGCTGTGTAATCGAATGTCTGAACGACGTGCGCATAGACGAGGAAGTGCGTGTAGCCGTCGAGCAGGCGCTGGTGGTGGACCACCTCGGCGCGATCGAGGCCGAGCTTCGCGGCCAGCTCCATCGCCGTCTTGCGCGCAGCTGGGCCGTCGGGAACGGGCAGCGTGAAGCTGAGCTGGATTATCCCGTCGCCGAGATGGTCGCCGTAGGGCTTGACCTTCGTGAGGTCGACCTCGGGCATCGCGCTAGGCAACCTGCACCCCCTGCATCAGCTCCACGACCGGGTTCAGATAGCACTCCTCCGTCGCCACGATCCCGTCGATTCCGCGACCCTCGTCGATCCGACGGCGCACGTCGCCGAACGTGCCGTCTTCGATCGCTCCGAACATCCCCACGTCGGCAATCCGCTCGAGCAGCTCGTGCGCCTGGCGCAGCACTTCGCGCGCCCGCGTGACGATGATGCCGTCAGGCTTGAACTGAATCTCCTCGCCCAGGTCGCGTGCGTAGTTGAACACATAGCCCACGCACTCCAGGCCGACCACGCGGTCGTGCAGGTGGGGGGTGAAGACGCCCTCGGTCGGCACCCCGGCGGTCTGAATCCCCTGCCCTGTGGCGATCGTGATCAGGTTGAACAGCGTGTCGCACGCGTGCGTGCGGAACAGGTTGCCGTCCATGTGCCGCGTCGGCGGCATGTACTTGACGGGGCAGTTCGGGAACAGCTCGCGTGTCAGCTGCGCCTGCGCCCACTCATACAGCAGGCCGTTGGTCGTCGGTGGGTCGATCTCGAACGCGTCACCCAGTGCGATCTGCTCGTCGGGCATGCCCGAGTCGCGCGCGAGCTGATGGTTGATGAACTGCGAGGCCGTCACCGACGGGGCGGCCTGCAGCGCGTCGGCCGTGCGCAGGTAGTTGTCCTCGCCCGTGTTGATGACAATTCCGAAGAAGCCGGTGATCATCCGCGAGATGCGCTGGTCGATCATCGTGCGCACCGGGTTGATGTCGCGGTAGAGGATTCCGTAGAGGGCGTCGTTGACCATGTTGTCCAGGCCCTCCATCGCGCCGAGCGTCGCGAACTCCGTCATGCACAGGCCCGAGCAGAAGCTCGACAGGCGGATGTAGCGCCCGTTGCGCTCGCACCACTCATCGAGCGCCTCGCGCAGGATGCGGAAGTTCTCCTGCGTGGCGAACGTGCCGCCGAAGCCCTCCGTCGTCGGGCCGTAGGGCACGTGTTCGAGCAGGCTCTGCGCCGTCGAGCGGGTCATCGAGACGACGTCGCCGCCCGTCTCCGCAACGGCCAAGGCGTGTACGACGTCCTCGTAGACGTTGCCCGTCGCGCTCAGCATATAGCGAAGCGGCGGCCTGCCGCCGAGCCGTTCGCGCTGCTCGCGGCGTTCGTCCGTCCGCCGCCGGATCTCGCCCATACGCTGGCGGCACTCGCCCGTGACCAGCTCGCGAATCGCCCACTCCTCGGCAAGCGGAAGGCCGCACATGTCCAGCTCACCCGCGCCGACGGCCTCGGCAATCTGCTGCGCGTCACGTCCGCTGTGCAGCATCGCGTTGCCGAGCCAGTAGGCGACGCCGCGGCCGACGCCGCCGGCTTCCCGCACATGGTCGATCAGCGCATTTGGCAGCGGCACCTCCAGCTCGTTGATCCCGTCGACACCAAGGAAGCGCGTCACCGATCGCTCAACCGACAGAGTCGTCTTGCCGGCGGTTTCCTTCGCCATGCGCTCGGCGATCTGCGCGGCCGTCTGCCGGCACGCTTCGACGACACCGAGGTCCAGGTCGAGCTTTGAGTCCATCGTGCAGGCGAGCGTAACCAGTTGACGATGGGGCCTCGGCATTCGCCCGGCTGCTCGGCAGAATGCCCGTTGTGACACAGATCACTGAGAGCAAAATGTCTCTCTTTGAGTGTCGGAAACGGGCGGCTCGATCTGCCCAGAAACCGCGCTTGATGGTGAATTCCCTGCGTTGTGGCGCTTTTCCTGAATCGAACGCCCGCCTGCCCACCGCGATGGTTGGGCGGCCGTTTGACTTCTCACACTCCTCGGCTAGCCTCGCCCCACCGTCATGGCCATCGACATCTCACAGTTCGACGCCCCGCCGGACCTGATCTTCGAGGCGCCCTCGATCCAGATCAGCGACTCCCGCGTCGCCGAGCTCGGCGCCCGGGGAGCGGGTCGGCGGCAACTGCCGGCGACGCGCGACCTGCTGAAGGACGTGCCATACATCGTCGACTTCTGCGATCCCAGCCCGACGACGGCGCTGCACGCTGGTTATCTGCGCAACATAGCGCTCGGGCACGCGCTTGCGAGCGCGCTCGAGGCAGCGGGCGCGCACGTCGCGCGCCAGACGCAGATCGCCGACGCCGGCCGCGACATGGGCGAGGCGATGGCCGGCTACATTCGCTACGCGGAGGAGGTGGACCCGGCCACGGCGCGGGAGAAGAGTGACCGGTTCGTCGGCCGCCTGCACGCGATGCACGCGAAGGAGCAAGGCGGCTTAGCGGACTACCTGCTGGCACGACTCGCAGCCGGCGATCCCGAGATCCGCGATCTGTGGCACACGGTGCGCGACTGGGCCGTGAGCGGTCAGAACGAGACGCTCGTACGACTGGGGGTTCGCTTCGATCGGACGATCTTCGACTCGCAGTACGTGCCGCGGATCGATCCGCTCGTGCGCCTCGCGCTCGCTCAGGGAGTCATCGCCGGCTCGCCGCAGGGGCCGCTGGCTTTCGAGACCGACGCGCCCGCGGAGGTGCACCTGCCGCTGATCGGCAGCGACGGCCTGCCGACGAAGGATCTGCGCGCGCTGACGATCTGGCGCTCGCTGATGACCGAGATGACCGACGTGACCTTGATCCGGCTGACCAGCGAGGAACGCCGCGACAACCTCGACGAGATCCTGCGCGGGCTCGCGCCGGGGTCGAAGGTCTATCCAACCGCGGTGCTGCACGCCGAGGTCGTCACCGACCGCGACGACGGGCCCGGG
Organism: Solirubrobacteraceae bacterium; assembly: GCA_017882375.1. GTDB lineage: Bacteria > Actinomycetota > Thermoleophilia > Solirubrobacterales > Solirubrobacteraceae > Palsa-744. The sequence goes on from JADGPP010000029.1 coordinate 31,135, forward strand.
GGCGAGAGCACGCTGCTGATCGACGACCTGCTCGACATGCTCTTGAAGCACGACGAGCTTCGCTCGCTGGCTATCGAGGAGCGCCCGGCCTGCGCCGCGCAGGATCTCGCGGCGATGGTGCTGATGGGCATGTGCCTTGACCATCCGCTGCACGAGGCGCTGACGATCACGCCCGAGCGCGTGCTGGACGGCCAGACGAATGCGGGATGGACGCTCGCGCGCGCTTGGATGAAGGCGTGGGATCCGCGCAACGACGGCGGTCCGCTGCCGCTCGCCGACGACGAGCACTACCGCTCGGTCGCCGCGCAGTCGCAGCTGCTGCCGCTGCTCGACCGCGCCGTCAAAGGCCTCGACGTCCTGCGGCTGGTGCGCTTCCTCGCCCGCATCGGCAGCTGGTACCTGGACACGGACACCGATCCGGCGGTCGGGCGGATCATGCGCTCGCTGCTCTCCAGCGGACTTGGCAGCCTGGGGCTCGTGCGTGCGCAGGAGCTGAGCGGCTGATGGCCGCGATCGACCGCACCTCGGGCTATGAGACCTCGATGGCGGACCCCAACGCGCTCGAGAACGACCTGCGCTCCTTCTACCTGACCGGCAGCGAGGAACCGAGCATCTTCGAGGAATGGGAGCACGGGATCGCCCGCGGCGACTCGACGACTCCCTCGATCTGCTCGCCCACCTACCGCTGGTGGATCCTCGAGCATCTGCGCAACGCGCTCGACCGCGACCGCAAAAACCTGCTGCTCAGCCTCGGCGCGGGCAACGCCTTCGTCGAGCGCGTTCTAGGGCGCGAAGGCTATCCCGTGCTCGCCGTCGACGCGCTCGACCAGGCGGTCGAGCTGGCGCGCCAGGCCGGCGTGCCGGCGATCTGCCAGAACCTCTACACCTGGGACGCTAAGCCTGAGTATTGGGATGTGATCTACGCGGACGGCCTGCTCGGTCACCTGCACGACGGCAGCGATGGCGCGCACACGGCGCTGGGCCTGTTCCACGGCTGGCTGAAGCCCTCCGGTGGGACCGTCGTCATCTCCAACGACTCGCCGAAAACGGACGATCCTGTCCAGCAGTCGGCGAACGTGCCGGGGTTCTACTGGCTGTCGGACAGATGGATCGCCGCCGAACTGAAGCGCGCTGGCTTCACGCGCGTCTCCACGGCGTCGCTCACCTACAGACGCCCCCTGTCTGGGCTGCGCACGCGAGCGATCATCACCGCGCACCGCAGCGGGTAGGAGGGCCGGCGCAGCGATGCCGATGAGCGAGCACTTCGAGCGGCGCCTGGAGCCGATCCTCGCGGAAGTCGCCGAGCACTTCGGCACGCCGTTTCACATCTACGACGAACAGGGCATGCTGGCGAGCGTCGAGCGCCTGAGCGCCGCTTTCGCCACGCTGCCCTTCCACGAGTACTTCGCCGTCAAGGCGCTGCCGAACCTGACCGTGTTGCGCATCCTGCGCGAGCACGGTCTGGGCATGGAGTGCAGCTCGATCGCCGAGCTGGAGCTGGCCGCCGACTGCGGCGCGCGTGGCGAGGAGGTCTTCTTCACCTCCAACAACACCACGCACGCGGAGTTCGCCGCGGCGCTTGCCACCGACGCGATCGTCAACGTAGACGACATCACGCTGATCGACAAGCTGCCGGGCGTTCCGTCGGTCTGCTCGTTTCGCTTCAACCCCGGACCCGAGCGCCTCGGCGACCGCCTGATCGGCTCGCCGATGGAGGCCAAGTTCGGTCTTCGCCGCGACCAGCTCCAGGACGCGTTCGCGCGGATGCGCGAGCTGGGCGCCGAGCGCTTCGGGCTGCACGCGATGATCGCCTCCAACGTGTCGACGGTCCAGCCGCTGCTCGCGACGATCGCGATGCTGCTGGCGCTCGAGGACGGGCTGAGCCGCGAGCTCGGAATCGAGCTCGAGTTCATCAACGCCGGCGGTGGCCTGGGAATCCCGTACCGGCCCACCGATCACAGCCTCGATGTGCACGCGCTCGGGCTCGGGGCGGCTCAGCTGCTGAAGGCCCACGAGGAACGCACCGGCCGCCTGCCGAAGCTGTTCTTCGAGGCCGGGCGCTACATCACAGGCCCCAGCGGCGTGCTCGTGACCCGCGTGATCAACCGCATGAGCAAGTGGCGCGAATACGCGGGCGTCGATGCCGGGATCGCCGCGCTGTTGCGCACCGCGTTCTACCCCGATGCCTACCACCACCTCACGCTGCATGGCGATCACGGCGAGCGCCCGCTGCAGCGCATCGACGTGGTCGGGTCGCTGTGCGAGAACAACGACAAGTTCGCGATCCAGCGGGAGCTGCCGGAGCTGCGGGTGGGCGACCTGCTGCTGATCCACGACACGGGCGCGCACGGCCTCGCGATGGGCTTCAACTACAACGGCCGGCTGCGCCCGCAGGAGCTGTTGCTGCGCGTGGACGGGAGCGTCGAGCTGATCCGCCGCCGCGAGGAGGTCCGCCGGGACTACTTCGCGACGCTCCAGTTCGAGCCCGACGTGCTGATGGCGGCCGGCGAGTCCGCGCGCGAGCCGATCGTGGCGCAGGTGAGCTGAGGATGGCCACGCTCGCGAGCATCGCGGACTTCGGCGGCCTGGACTCGCTGCATGAGGAGATCGATCGTCTGTGGGCGCGCCGCGCAGAGCTCGACGACAGCGACCCGCGGGTGCAAGCGACTGTGCTCAGCGTGATCGACCTGCTCGACCGCGGTCGCGTCCGCGTCGCGGAGATCGACAGCGACGGCGAGGTGAAGGTGCATGAGTGGCTAAAGCGCGCGATCGTGATGCTGTTCCGCGTCTGTCCGATGGAGCGCACCGAGGCTGGACCGATGCTGTTCGCCGATCGACTGCCGCCCAAGCGCGATTGTCCGAACGTGCGCGTCGTGCCGGGCGCCTACGCGCGCTTTGGCTCGTTCCTCGCGCCGGGCGCGATCCTGATGCCGAGCTTCGTCAACGTCGGCGCTTACGTCGGCAGCGGAACGCTGGTCGATACTTGGGCGACGGTCGGCTCGTGCGCGCAGATCGGAGAGCGCGTGCACCTCTCGGGCGGCGTCGGCGTCGGCGGCGTGCTCGAGCCGTTGCAGGCGAGCCCGGTGATCGTCGAGCGCGACGCCTTCATCGGCAGTCGCTGCATGCTGATCGAAGGCGCGCGCGTGGGCGCGGGCGCGGTCGTCGGGGCCGGCGTGATCCTCTCGCCGACGATCCCCGTGATCGACGCGGCGACAGGCGAGGAGATCGCACGCGGGCGCATACCGGCGTGGAGCGTGGCGATCGGCGCGACACGCTCGCGCAACTTCCCGGGCGGCGACTTCGGGCTTCCGTGCGTGCTCGTCGTCAAGCGCCTGTCTGAGGGCGAGCGTCACGACAAGGTCAAGCTGAACGAGCTCGTGCGCGATCACGGCGCGACGCTGTAGCGCGCGCCCTCGCTCTGGAGCAGCTCGGCGGCGAGAGCGATTCGCGCGGGCGTCGGCGTCAGCGCTACGCGCAGGTGGCCCTCGCCGCCTGCGCCGAGATAGGAGCCGGGCACGACGAGCAGCGAGCGCTCGAGCAGCCGCTCGTGCGCGCGGACGTCGTCGCCGCCGGGCACGCGCAACCACAGAAAGATCCCCGCCGGTGTACCTGCGTCCTCGAATCCGATGCGTCGTGCTGCGGCGCCCAGCAGCGCGCGCTTGTGCGCATAGCGGTCACGCGCCTGGTCCACGTGCGCGTCGTCCTCCCATGCGGCGATCGAAGCGCGCTGCACGAGCACAGGTGGCGTCGTGCCGATGTCGCTGCGGTAGCGCTTGATGCGCCCGACGATCTGCGGATCGCCCGCGACGAACCCCGAGCGCAGACCGGCGAGCGCAGAGCGCTTGGAGAGCGAGTTGAACACGACCACGCCGCTGCGATCGACCAGCTGCAGGCCCGAGGCGGGCGGCTCGCCCTCGTACCAGAATTCGGAGTACGTCTCGTCGAGCGCGAGGATCGCGCCGTTGCGGCGGCAGCGGTCGGCGAGCTCCTCCAGCAGCGCGACCGGCGCGATCGCGCCGGTCGGGTTGTGCGGGCTGACCACCCAGACGATCGCGGTCTCCTCCCAGGGGACGGCATCCGGGTCGGGCAGCCAGCGTTTCGCCGCCGTGAGGATCTGCGCGCTCACCGCCAGGCCGGACGCGCGCGCGCTGCGCTCGGGCACGGGATAGGAAGGTGAGCTGACCGCGATCGTGTCGCCGGGCTGCGCGAACAGGCGCGCCATCAGCGCGATCGGCTCCTTGGCGCCGAGCGTCGGCAGGATTTCGCGCCCGGGCTCGAGCGCGACGCCGAAGCGTCGCACGATCCATCTGGCGATCGCCTCGCGCAGTTCGAGCAGTCCTTCGGCCGGCGGATACGGGCACAGCGACAGCGACGCGGCGTCTTGCGCGAGCGCAGCGCGCACAGCTCGCGGGGCCGGGTCGGTCGGCTCTCCCATGCTCAGGTCGACTACGTCCACACCGCCAGCTTCCGCCGCACGCCGCTGTTCGGCCAGACGCACGAAGGGATAGGCGGGAGCCCGCTCGACGTTTGCGTTTAGGCGCACAGAAACGACTGCAGCATGTCGTGAGCGCGCGCAAGCGCGTGGATCGAGACGCGCTCGTCCGCGCGGTGTGCGAACGCGGGATCGCCGGGACCGAAGTTGACGGCGTCGACGCCGGCGGTGGCGAATTCGGCGACGGGCGTCCAGGCCTGCTTGGGCTGCGCCGGCGCCTGGCTGCATGCGATGAGCCTGCTCATCAGCGGGTTCTCGTGCGGCGGAAGAGCGCCCTGCGAGTTGGCGACCACGTCGAGCTCGCCGTATCGCTCGCAGATCTCGCGCAGCGTCCGAGCCGCCTCCGTCGCGCTGGTGCTGGGCGAATAGCGGAAATTGACGTTCGCCGCGCACGTGCCCGGGATCACGTTGCGCGCGACGCCGGCGTGCAGCGCCGTCACGGAGGCGACCTGCGTGAAGCCGAGTCCGTCGATCGCGACGCGCAACGGCTCGAACGCGTGCAGGGCGCGGATCCCTGCGACGGCGTGGTCGATCGCGTTGTCCGCGAGCCACGGGCGCGCCGAGTGCCCAGCGCGCCCGTGGAACGTCCACGTCGCGTCGAGATTGCCCAGGCAGCCCGCCTGCACGAGGTTGGCCGTGGGCTCGAGCACGATCGCAAGATCGGCATCGCGCAGCCCGTCCTCGCGTGCGAGCAGCGGCGCGAGGGCGCTGCGATCCGACGACAGCTCCTCGCGGCCGAACAGCAGGCAACCGAGATCGGCTGAGTAGTCGGCCAGCGGTTCTGCGGCGCGCGCCAGCGCGAGCTCGAGCATCACCGCGACGCCGCTCTTCATGTCGCTCGCTCCCACTCCGGCGACGTGCTCGCCGAGCATCCGACCCGGCCAGTTGCCCTGCGCGGGAACCGTGTCGAGATGACCGGCGAGCAGCACGAGGGGGCGATCGGTGCGCGCGGTCGCCCCTGCGAGCACGCATGTGTCGCCGGCGTCCCGCACAGGCACGCCACCCGCCTGAAGCACGGCGACAACGTGATCGACGATGTCTCTCTCTGCGCCCGATTGAGAGGCGATGTCGACGAGCTCGAGCGTCCGGGTCGCCAGTCGGGCCTCGAGGTCGGTGGCGGGAATGCTGGTATTCGCCATTGCTGTTGGGCCATCCCGGACTCGCGTCGCGCATCGGTCGGCCGGCCTGCCTTAGATTCTCCCAGCGCGCTGCGAGGTGCTCGCCGCGCTAGCCTCGAACGATGGCCCTTCAGACCTTCACTCCGCGCGTGCGCGAGTGGTTCGAGCAGGCCTTCGACGCACCAACTCCCGCGCAGACGAAGGCCTGGCCGGCGATCGCCGCCGGCGAGAACGTGCTGCTTTCGGCGCCGACCGGCTCGGGCAAGACGCTCGCGGCGTTCCTGTGGGCGCTCGACCGGCTGAGCGCGGAGAAGGCCGACGCGCCGGGCCCGGCTGCCAACGGCGCCGAGACAGACGCTGGAACCGAGCGCGCGCCGGGGGTGCGCGTCGTCTACATCAGCCCGCTGAAGGCGCTGGCGTATGACATCGAGCGCAACCTGCGCACACCGCTGCGCGGGATCGGCGCCGACGACGTGAGCGTCGCCATCCGCACGGGCGACACACCGCAGCGCGAGCGCGCGGCGATGGCGCGCAAGCCGCCGGACATCCTGATCACCACGCCGGAGTCGCTGTATCTGATCCTCACGTCGCAGGCGCGCGAGACGCTGCGCGGCGTCGAGGCGGTGATCGTCGACGAGATCCACGCCGTGGCGGCGAGCAAGCGCGGCTCGCACCTGGCGCTGACGCTCGAGCGACTGGAGGCGCAGGCGGGGCGCCCGGTGCAGCGGATCGGCCTGAGCGCGACGCAGAACCCGCTGGAGGAGATCGGCCGCTACCTCGTCGGCCCGCGACGCGAGGTGACGATTGTCGACGCCGGCCACCGCAAGCAGATGGACCTGCGCATCGAGGTGCCCGTCGAGTCGATGAGCGAACCCGGCGGTCCGGTCGACCCCAATCGCGACCCGCTGGAGCCGGTCGCCGGCGGCGAGTCCACGCGCAGCTCGATCTGGCCGGCGATCTATCCGGAGCTGCTGAAGCTCGTCAAAGCGCACAACTCGACGATCGTGTTCGTCAACAACCGCCGCTCGGCCGAGCGCGTCGCGCTGCGCCTTAACGAGCTCGCCGGCAAGCAGCAGGCGGAGAAGGATGAGATGGCCGCCTCTGGCGGAGGGTCGCGTGCCGCAGCAGCCGGCGAGGGCGCCGGGCCGGTTGGGCCGGCTGGCGGACCCGGCGACGCGGCGCAGGGCACGGCACCGGGCGGCTCCGTCGACGGGCCTGTGGCACCGCTGGAGATCGCGCGGGCGCATCATGGCTCGCTGGCGCGCGAGGAGCGCACGAAGGTCGAGGAGCTGCTGAAGGCCGGCGAGCTGCCGTGCCTGGTGGCGACGAGCTCGCTGGAGCTCGGCATCGACATGGGCGCCGTCGACCTCGTGCTGCAGATCGAGTCGCCGAAGTCGGTCGCCCGTGGGCTGCAGCGCATCGGCCGTGCCGGGCACGGCGTCGACGAGGTCAGCCGCGGGCGCATCTTCCCGAAGTTCCGCGGCGACCTGCTCGAGTGTGCGGTCGTCGCGCGGCGCATGCACGAAGGACTGATCGAGCCGACCGTCGTCCCGCGCAACGCGCTGGACGTCCTCGCCCAGCAGATCGTGGCGATCGCCGTGTCCGCCGAGCCCGACGGCATCTCCGTCGCCGACCTGCATGCGCTTGTCACCCGCTGCCACTCCTACTCCGAGCTGTCGATGGAGCTGCTGGAGAACGTGCTCGACATGCTCGACGGGCGCTACCCGTCCAAGGACTTCGGCGAGCTGCGCGCGCGCATCGTCTGGGATCGCGTCGCCGGCACGATTCGCGCGCGCAAGGGCTCGCGCCAGCTGGCCGTCGCCAACGCCGGCACGATCCCCGACCGCGGGCTGTACGCGGTGACGCTGCCCGACGGGCGGCGCGTCGGCGAGCTCGACGAGGAGATGGTCTACGAGGCGCGCCCCGGGCAGGCGTTCCTGCTCGGCGCGTCGACCTGGCGGATCGAGGAGATCGGGCGCGACCGCGTGATCGTCACGCCCGCTCCCGGCGCACCCGGCGCCGTGCCGTTCTGGAAGGGCGACTCCGTCGGGCGCCCCAAGCAGCTCGGCGAGGCGATCGGAGCCTTCTCGCGCTGGGCCGTCGAGCAGGACGCCGACACGCTGCAGCGCGACTACGACCTCGACGAGCGCGCCGCGCGCAACCTGCTCGCCTACCTGCGCGAGCAACAGGACGCCACGCGCGTGCTGCCCAGCGAGCGCACGATCGTGCTCGAGCGCTTCCGCGACGAGATCGGCGACTGGCGCCTGTGCGTGCTCTCGCCGTTCGGCGGGCGCGTGCACTCCGCCTGGGGCCTGGCGATCTCCGCGCGAATCCGCGAGCGCTTGGGCCTGGAAGCCGACGCGATCTCCTCCGACGACGGCATCGTGCTGCACCTGCCCGACCTCGACGCCGACGACGCCGAGGCGCTGCCCTCGGCGGCCGAGCTGATCATGCTCGAGCCCGAGGAGGTCGAGGCGGCGATCACCGCCGAGCTCGGCGGCTCGGCGCTGTTCGGCGCGCGCTTTCGCGAGAACGCCTCGCGCGCGCTGCTGATCCCGCGCGCCTACCCCGGCAGACGCACGCCGCTGTGGCAGCAGCGCCTGAAGGCGCAGAACCTGCTCGAGGTCGCGCGCCGCTATGACGACTTCCCGATCGTGCTGGAGACCTATCGCGAGTGCCTGCGCGACGTGCTCGACGTGTCCGGACTGGAAGAGCTGCTGCGCTCGCTGCACTCGCGCGAGATCTCGCTGGTGGAGGTCGAGACGCCGACGGCCTCGCCGTTTGCCTCCTCGCTGCTGTTCGACTACGTCGCCACGTACATGTACGAGGGCGACACGCCCAGCGCCGAGCGCCGCGCGGCCGCGCTGTCGCTCGACCGCGACCTGCTGCGCGAGCTGCTCGGCCAGGAGGAGCTGCGCGAGCTGCTCGACCCCGACGCGCTGGCGCGCGTGGAGGACGACCTGCAGCACCGCTCGCAGATCACGCGCGCGACCGGGCGCGACGGCCTGCACGACGTGCTGCGCCACGTCGGCGACCTCAACG
>JADGPP010000073.1 GCA_017882375.1 Solirubrobacteraceae bacterium
ATCGAGGAACTCTACGCTGTGAAAGACAGGGCAACCACACCCACACGATGAACAGCAGAACCTACTAACCCCGTCTCCGTCAAAGTCGGTCCGGCTCAGAAAGCTGAAGGGCTTCTGGGAGTACGAGGTCGACGGCGGTGCGCGTGTGCGCTACAAGCGCGGCCCAGACGATCAGGTTCTCGTTCTCGTCGTCTATGCAGGCTCGGCCCCGCCTGATACGCACTGACCTATCCGGGAGGTTGGCCTGAGGGCAGATGAGCAGGGGTCAAAATGGGCTTGGCCCTCGTATAGGCCCTCGTAACTGGCCGCCGGGAGGGTGGGCCGTTGGGAAAGGCCCGTAGCGGCCCGAAACCCCAAACCCAGCCCCGTACCAGCCCCGCGCGTGGGTACGGGGGCTTCCACACGGCTAAGGCATGTTTACGACACGCTCCTGGGGCGCTACGGGGTGCCAGTGCAGGCGGGCAGCGTAGGGCACCGCGAGGGCCACGCCCCGGCGTTTAGGAGCGTTTGAGCCCGCGAAACGCCGGGGCTGTGACGGAGAGGGTTCAGCCATCTATAGGGCTTAGGCGTGGCCCCCTGTGTGGCCTCTTGGGACGCTCCGCCGGGGGTACGTGAGGCCTCACAGGCCCGGCGCATGCACGTAGACTGGCCGCGTGGCGAAACCGACTCCCGAGGATGTCTTCACGCCTGCGCGCCCCGTGGGCGACGACATGTTCGCCACGCGTGAGTACGAGCATCTCCAGGACCGCGTCGAAGCTGCGTTGCGAGAGCAGGGCCGACAGGTCGTCCTCTTTGGCCTGACGGGTGTAGGGAAGACGTCTCTGGTCGGCTACCTGTGCCGCAACCGGAGGATCCCCTATGTCCGAGTCGAGTGCGGCCCCACGTTCGAGGCGATGATGAGAGAGGCGCTGGCGAAGGTCGTCGGCAATGAGGAGATCGAGTCCATTGAGAGCCAGTCGACCGAGGTGGGCATCGGCGCCACGCTGTACGGCCTGCTTCGAGGCGACCTCAAGGCGAAGTCCGGCACCGATACCAAGTTCGAGCGATACCCAGTTTCCCTAGCGACCGCAGTGGCAGAGGCGTTCCGCCTAAAGAAGAAGAAGGTCCTGTTCCTCGACAACTATGAGAACCTTCTCGGCAAGCATCACGAACAGGAGACATCGCGCGCTCTCGTCGAGCTGATGAAGTCGTTCGCAGATCGAGCAGCGGAGACAGGCACGGACACGCCGAAGGTTGTGGTGGCGGGCATACCCGCCGTCTCGGAGGCCCTGATCATGCTGGACAGCGCCACCTCGCGCCGCATCGCGCAGGTCGAGGTGCCGCGTATGGCCGACGCCGAGCTAGATCAGATTCTCACCCGTGGCGAGGAGAAGCTCGGGATCAAGTTCGAGGGGCTTCTTCGGGATCGGATCATCCAGAGTTCCGATGGCTTTCCGTACTACGCGCACATGTTCGCGCTGCACTGCAGTAGGCGGGCGATTCATGCTGGGCGGACCAACGTCATGATCGACGACTTCGACGCCTCATTGGCGAGCATCCTGGCCGACTGCGACCTTGAACTGAGGACAGCGTACGAGGCTGCGGTCGAGACCACCGGCAAGGTCCAGATGCGTAAGAGCGTCATGGAGGCGATAGCGACGCTGAACGATCTCGAGGTGCCCTTCAAGGCGATTCGCGAGTCCTTCCTCAAACTTCATCCAGAGTACGGGTCAATCGACAAGCTGAACTTCTTGAGCACATCGATAACACCCTTGAAGGACACGTACAGGATTCTCACGGACTCTGGCAAGCCCAAGAGTCCAAACAACAAGTACCGGTTTTTCAATCCACTGATGCGCGGGTACGTGCGGCTCCGGATGCTGAACGAGACGCAGGGCAACCTCGGCATCTAAAGCCGGGCCAGAGCTGAATCCCCGAACGCGGGGCTGCTGTCTGTCTCGCGTGACAGGCTTGAGCGCATGAAGGAGGACGTCCTTGAGCAGATCGTCGATGACTACCTCAAGTTCGAGGGTTACTTCACAACCCACAACGTCCGCTTTCGTCCCCCGGCCGATCATCCGGACTACGTCGTGGCAGACGACTCGGTCCCGTCGGACGTGGACGTCGTGGGCTACCACCCCAACAAGGTGGGTCCAGAGCGCGTCGTGGTCGTGAGCTGCAAGTCCTGGCAGGGAGGTTTCGATGCGACCGCGAAACTCGCTGAGCTACGGGGCGAAAAGAAGAATCGCAAGCGCGCGACGTGGCGGCACTTCCGCGAGCTGTGGATACCCAAGTGGAGCGAGGCATTTCGCCAGGTGATATTCGATCTCTCTGGGCAGCGTGACTTCGCCTACCGCATCGCCGTGACTCGGCTGAAAGGCGACGCCGACGCATGGGGGAAGGATCCGACGATCGCGGCGAATCTCAGCGGCTGCTCTGTCGGGTTCCTGCCGCTAGCCGAGATGTGGCCCAGAATGCTCGCGGAGCTGACCATGACGCCTGCGTCGAGCGAGATCGGCCGACTCGCCCAGCTGCTCAAGGCCGCCGGTCTGACCGCGCCGGAGGTCGTTGCGGAGCCCAGCGTGCCAGCGCCTGGGTCCGAGGCTGCAGTGGTGGAGGAGGCCGAGAACAGCGAGTAGCGCGGCTTCGCATCGGCTTCCCTGAGTTGCGCCTGCCGGGGCTCCGTCGTTCTAGCGGCCGCAAATCCTCGAGCTGCCCGCGGCACGCTAGGCCCGTCACAGGGCGATGGTATGCTCCTTCGCGGTGATGTGGCCGGACGATGATGACGACGACGGGCTAGAACTGGAGCGCGAGACGCGGCTCCGAGAGAGTGACCAGACTTCGGATCGGCCGACGACCGTACGGGAAGAAGAGGGCAAGGCGGTCGATGATGAACCGCCGGCCAAAGAGGACCGAGGCCGCGGCGACGACTGAACGCGCCGTGCCTCCAGCAGAATCGCCGGGCACGGCCGTCTACGGCGACTTTCTTAAGGACGAACTGGCCGCACAGGACGCGCGCAAGGCCTCTTTCGAGCAGCGCGGACTGGCCGTCGTCACGACGGCGGGAACGCTCGTGACGCTGCTTTTTGGGCTCACCGCACTGTTGCCAACCGCCGGGGCAAGTCACGCGCTTCCAGGCGACGCGAAGAAATGGCTAGCTGTGGCTTTGGTGGTATTCGTCGTCGCGGCTGGCTTCGCGTTGGTCACGAACTTTCCGTTCTTCTATGACGCGCCCAAGGCCGACGCGATTAAGACGCGCCTGAACGAAGACCCGGTTAGGGCTGAAGCCGCGGCCCGTCGCGACATCGCATTGACCCGGACCAACATGCTGAGAGACGCCAAGAAGAAGAACGGCTGGAAGGGCTGGCTGCTTTTCGCGGCGATGTCTCTTGAGGTGGTCGCCGTGGCCTTCGTCGGTGTTGCGATCTTCGAGGTGATCAACCCCTAAGACGGCAGCCGGCTCCCAGCGTAGCCTACGGCTCTTTTTTCTGCACCTGACGCCAGCGCACTTGGCCCCACGCGTAAAGCAGCGCCCCGCCTACCAGGGCACCGGGCCCGTGGCCAACTGCTGCGCCGATCGAGATGCCTACCCCGGTCGTCGTCAGGTCCCACGTGTTCTTCGTGAGGCCGGCATCGATGGCTGGCACCGGCGAGTCACAGCGCGGAGCGATGACGACCTGGGACGCACCCGCGCTGGCGTACGCCGAAGCTGACGCTACCTGCATGAGCGGGACGTGAGAGACGGTCCCGCCGAACACAGAAGCGCCGAGGGGCGCACCGCCAAGGTAGCCGCGGAACGCTGGAACTGAGTGGGACTTCGTGGATCTAGAAGCGCCAATCCAAGCGTCTGCCTCGGCGCAGTGTGGCTAAAGGAGCCGGGAGCAGCTGCCGTAACCCTGGTGCTACACTGCGTACCATAGGTGCTACGGTATCCGACGAAGGAAGAACGATGGCGGCTACGATCGACAAGCGACAGACGAAGCAGGACACCGGCTATCACGACCGGCGACTTGCTCGGCGCCTCCAGGAGGACCCGGAGTTCCGGGCCGAGTTCGAGCGCCAGCAGCGCGAGATCGCCGCCATCGACGCGATCGTCAACCGGCTCGATGCGCTTCGAGAAGAGCACGGCATGTCGAAGGCCGATCTGGCTCGTGCGATCGACAAGAACCCCGCAGCGATTCGCCGACTGCTAACCGCCTCCGGAAACCCCGAGCTCCGGACGGTCGTCGCGATGGCCGAGGCTCTTGGCGCGGAGGTCCAGATCGTTCCGAAGTCCAGTCACCGTCAGGCGAAGCCGCGCAAAGCGTCTCGCCGCGTGCGACAAGCCGTCTAGCATCGCGTTCCGGGCATCCGGGCCCTTACCTAGAGTCGATCGCTTGCCGTGGGGGATCGTCTACTACCAGACCGACGCCGACGAGGTTCCGGCCGACGTCTTCCTTGACTCCTGTCCGACGAAGGTCGAGGCGACAATCCTCGCCGTCCTCGAGGCCGTGCGTGCTGCGCCGCCCCCAGCCTTCAGCGGCGGCGGCAAATGGGAGGCGATGCACGGCAGCATGGGCGGCTACTACGAGGTTCGCGTCACGGGCCCTGGGCGAAGGCACTACCGATTGTTCTGCCTGCTCGACAATGGATCCGCTGACGAGCTCGCGGAGCGAGGATTCGAGGAGCCGCAGATCGCGGTCATCAATGGCATGGTCAAGGACCACATGACCGAGTTCTCCGACGCGGAGTATCGCGCCAACGTGAGAGACCTCGGCGACGACTATCTCGCCACGCTCCCGCGGCGGATCGCGAACAGCGCCAACGAGGATTAGTCAAGGCGCGTCGGCCTGGCGCTGCGCGCGCTAGGGGGTGGGTCGGGAAGCAGTTGCTCGCCGTGCCGGCCACGAGCAAAAGCTCGCCCTTCTCAGGCGTGGCCAGCCGCGATGAGCTTGTCAATCTCGGCTTCTGGAGCACCCGTCACGACGAGGCGGCGCATGGCGATTATGGTGTTGAAGTAGTCGCAAACCCGGAAGAGGTTCTGCATGGCGCCGTGGGCCTCGAAGAGTAGAAGGGGCTTGGCCATGTTCTCCAGCCGGTCCCGCCTGTAAAGGTCTGTGTGGAGGTGAGAGGAGTAGAGGTACTCCTCTAGGTTCTCCTTGGTGCTGATGGCGCGCTCTACGTCATTGACCACCATCTTGACGATGATCGGCGCTTCAAGTGCCTGCTGAGCCGCGTCCAGCGCCGCCCTGAGTTGCTTCTTGAGCCCGGGATCCTCGGCGGACTCGATCAGCAGCTCACAGACATCCTTCACGAAGCGCTCTCTTCCGCTCTTGTAGTAGCTCTTCTCGTGGCCGAGGCAGAGGGCGCGTATCTTGGTGGCGGCGAAGCTTGTGGCTTCCTCGCCAGGGGAGTTGATCGCCATCCGCGTCTCCTGCCCAACCCCTCCCGAGAAGGTGAATTTCACACTTCCCTGCTCTCGGAAGTGGCGCATGTATGCGCTTCCATCCAACTGAGAGAAGGTCTCGCGGAAGGACTCCAGCTTCCGGTCCTTCTTCTCTCGTGCGCCATCGCCAAACGGAGCGAATCGGTAGAGCGCCCTGTCCTCTGGACTCATGCGCCCAGTGTAGGATCGCGCGCCGCGCGCATCTGCACGGTCGTTTCAATGCTCAAGTGAACCCTGGGTCGCGTCCGAACTTGAGGCTGAACCGTTATGAGCGTCGTCGCAACATCCACGTCCACCGTTTCGCCCTTCCTAATCCTCGGCGCCGCCGGTGTGCTCCTGGGCAGCGTCTTCACGATGGTCGCGCCCACTCCCTACTACCAGCCGAAAGAACGGGTGAGGAAGGCCTTGGAGCGGACCGGGCGCATCGTCTCGTTCGGCGGAGCGTTCATGGCGCTCATAACCACGACGACGCAGGGGCATCAACCCGCGCACGGAATTGTGGCGTTCGCTGTCTTGATCGTCGTCGAGGCAGCGATGGTCGGCGTATTGGCGCCGGTGTTCTGGCGCTCGCTGAAGTCTTCTCTCTTCGGCAACGCCGAAGATGACGAGCAGAAGTCCCTCCCTCAAGATGCCGGCAAGGGCGACGTCTCCGCTCGCGCTACGGTCCTGGCAGAGGCCATCACGACCAGCATCCTGGCGCTGCTGGCTTGGCGGCGCTTGCGGTCCCTACTCCTTGGCCACGATGGCGAGCAGAAACGCAAAGAGGAGACACGTTAGCAGCATCACGCCGGCGGAATTGGCGCTCCCCTACCAGGTTCCGTCTCCCTCGAACGCAACGAGCATCGCGTAGGCGACCCATAGGACGAAGCAGAAGACCACGAAGCGCCCGAACCAATGGGACTTCCTCGTGCGTGCGTTGCTGTCGTCGAGCATGGAGGCGACGGTACGTCTGAAGGCGCGACCGGCGGGCGCTTTTCGCTTAGCTCCCACCGGCAAGGAGCAACGTCCCGCCGACCGCGCCTAGCGCGTTGCTCGTCACGAGCCCACGCTCACCTCTCGCCCTCTCAGGAGCGCTTGCGCTTGCGCTGCTGACGGTTTGCGCTCCTTCGGCACGGGCAGACCAGCTATCAGGTCATCGAGGGGCACGCCGAGCCCCTTGGCGAGGATGGCCAGCGTAATCAGGCGCGGCTCCACCTTGGCGCAGGGCTATTCCTCGACATATGCCGTGGATTCAGACGGGTCGGTCCTCCGGGGCGCGCGCATGCCTGCGCGAGACGCCTATCGAGCGTCGGGGAATAGACCGCGACCCGCACCCACCCCCGATAAGCGGCTCTCGCTGTCTGAGCGGATTGCGCAGGACGTAGCGCACGGCATTGTTTGTCCAGGTACGTGGTCGACTACCTCGACGGTTGGGATTGGTTCGCCAGCCCGCGTCATTGAGCGTACGGGCGATTGCCCCGGTTGAGGTGCCACGCAGGGCTAGACGAAACAGCAACTCGATCATGGGCTGGCGTTCCGGGTCGAGGACCAAGCGCTTGGTCACCGCGCCGCGCTCGTCGACCGCTGCCACCACGATGCGATAGCCGTCGGGCGCGACGCCGATGTGTTCGCCCGACCGCCCGACCGCCCGACCGCCCGACGTTGACCGGCCGCGACCGACAGGCTCTTGCGGCGGGAATCCTCGTAGTTGCGCTGTCCGGTCACGACGGCGTACAGCAGATCGCGGAAGGTGTCCGGGTCTTGGACCGTGCGAACGGTCACGTCGCGCTTCAGCGCCCAGAGTCCGATCTCGACCACGTGGCGGGCCAGCCGACCGTCACCACGGGCCAGTCGGTCGCTGTGCTGCGCCCACAGCTCGACCACACCGGATTGATGGGCCAAGCGAAGCCGAGACCGAAGCGCGCGGACAGGACAGGCCAAAAAGCGCGAGGCGGTCCACTACGCGACTGAGTCCAGATCTCAAAGCCCAGGCGCGCCGCAGTCCGTCGATGCGTCGCGCGATGGGCCTCATCCGTCTCGTGAAGCGGGCCAGAGTCGTTGGCGCACTGAGCCTGCCTTCTTCGTCTGATGCCGCGCTCGCCCGCACTCAATGAGAGGGCCAGACTGTTGGCGCTTCTGGGCAACGTCCAGGAACCGTGGGCACCCCTAATCCCAAGTGCGCAGTCGATCGTCGATGGGCTTGCGGACTGGCAGCGGGCTCAGACTGTGTAGAGCCGCACACGCCGAACTTGAGCGAGAACGGCTCAGCCCGACCGGCCCCATCCAGAGCTCGTCGGCCGCCCGTACCGTCGGGCCCGGCAATCGACCTTCTATTGAGGACGCGAGCCCACACGCCGCCCCCGGCGACGTACAAACGTACTCGATGGCATACGCCGAGAATCAGGACCGCGAAAAGACCGCAGAGGCCACAAAAACGGCTGGGAAAGCCAAGTCGAAGCTTACTCCCCGACTGAATCCCCCCTGATCGCGCCGTCGCGAGTCTGGTCGCGGACGGGCTCGGCATCGACGAGGTCTCGTACGTTGAATCTCAGCCGTCTTCGTGGCGTGGACGTGAGGGGTCCAGTGGCCGACGGTCCATGTTCTGGATCTCGCACAGTACCGTTGCGACGCTGTGGGCAAGGCTCCGCGACGTTCCTTCATTCAGTGTGTTCTAAGGACTGTGGGAAGCCCCAACGCACGCCGCCGCGCGTCGGCTCCAGTGCCGCGGCGGACGCACAGACGTTTCATCCTCGCGGCAGCATTCCTAGGCTTCACGGCCTCCACCTGTGAGGCGACAGCATGGGCGCGAAGCGCCGACAGGCATGTTCGGTTCGCCCAACCAGCAGCAACGCCCGCCGGCACGACCGTCGCGAGCATGCAGCGACTAACGCCGGTCGCCAGCTACGGCGGCTGGGCGGCGTGGAGCAGTTTTGACGGCGCGGCGCACGCCTACCGACTTACCGTGCGAAGCCCGAATGGCGTTGTAGCGGCGATGGGCGAGCCGCAGCTCGGCAGGCCTTTCGAAGTGAGCCTCGGACCCCTGGCCTCTGGCGGAGTCGGCGCCGTCTTCGCGCGCTGCACCGAACCGACTGGACATCGCGGATGCGTGCTCGAGCAACTTGCGATCGAGACTGCACACCCACATGAAACTCAACTACAAGTACCGAGCACGGGATCGCTTTTCCGCCCCGCGCTCTGGAAGGGCACGATCGCCTTCTTGCGCTCAAGATCAGTCCCAGGCCGGCTCGTTCCAAGCGAACTACTCGAGTGGAGGATCGGCGCGAATGGCCTGACCAAGCTCGATCTGCCGAGCAACCGCTACTACGCCCGCGAAATCGAAGAACAGCCGGAAGTGCGCGACACCGAGAACGCGCTAGGCACGATCTCCGCCCTGACGCTCAACGGGACTAAGGTCGCCTTCGTTCGCGTCGCCCCCTGGGGAGAATGGGCTCGGTCGGACATATGGGTGCAGAGCCCCGGCCATCGCGCCAAGGCGATGGACTGGATCGGAACCGGCGGAGCCTCAGACGGGACCCGTACGTTTCTCTCGCCAGTGATCCTCGACGGCTGGCTGTACGTCTACCGGCAGTACCACGAACTTGGAGAGGCATGGGTCCGCTTCAAGCTGAATGCCGAGACGACGCAGAAGGCAGCCGTTGATTTCGGCGACACCTCCGAGGGGCTCGTGCAGGCGGCGACACCGCTGAATGAAAGCCTCATCTGGTCATTGCAGAACCACGACGAACAGGGCTTGGCGAGCCCAGGGGCAAGGATTCTCGTCCAGTCCGATGTCACTTGGACCACGCTCAAGTATCGGCCATCGCTGGTCTCGTGGGCAGCTGCTCAGGAGCCCCGGAGAGCGAGCGGCGGTTGATCGCTCTGCAGTTGACGCGATCTCGCCCCGTGCCGCTCGGGCCTCAACCTGCCGTCTGCTCGCCTATGCAGTCGGCTAATGGGTTGACCAAGCCATGCCGTCGGCCTTAACCCCTTTGACTCAGGCGAGCGTGCCGCGCAGAGCGCGGACTTGGGAACCGTCACGACATACGCACGGACTCGATGGCGTACGGACGGAATCGGGACCGCGAAAAGACCGCAGAAGGCGCGAAAATGGCTTAGGAAAGCCAAGCCGAACCTTACTCCCCGATAGAAAGCGGGTTGGATGCCAGGGAGGGATAGGGGCGCCTGGGCGTCGGGATTTGGCTCTCTGGCGGTGGACCGTGGCGGCCACCGAGTCGTAAGCCGGGCACGGGTGATCGGCGGTGTTGTGCAGACCGCCCACGGAACCGCCCACGATGCGAGGCTGGACCGCCCACGGCTTGGAGACGGCCGGACGGTGCGTGCACAGATGGCCGCCGGCCGCCAGGTCCGATGCGATTGCGATTTGACTCTTGAGATCTCGGTGGCCCAGGCGGCCCGTCACGCACTTGTCTGGATCGGCGAGGTTCTAGGAACGGCCGCGGAACATCGCTGAGCGGCTTGGGTAGGCGAGCTCCACCCATGCCCCGACCGAGCCCGTCGCTGCGCGTGTGGCCGGGCTCCGAATGCGCTCGTCCCACATTTGCTCGTCGAACCCCCGCCGGTAGCGAGTGCCGTCCGGGGTCTCCACGGTCGCGCTTCTTGTCAGGAGCGACCCGAGCCCCTCGCCGTCGCCGTGCGCAATCGGTGAGTAGCTGGTGTAGAGATTCAGCGCTGTCTTGCCGAGTTGATCCACGATCAGCCCGTCGATCAGTGCGCTGATCGACGGCTTTGCATCGCCGAGGATGTACTTCGAGCCTGGCTTGTTCGTGGTGCGTAGGCGATATCCAGCCGCAGCCATCTCCTCGGCATGGCGGTTGAGCGATTCCCAGCCCTCGGCAATCGCCTCAGGGAGGTCCGGGATCTTGTGGATCTCCGGGGGAACCCGCTTGGAGAGCTGCTCCAACTGGCGGACTACCGTCTCCTCCTGGCTGAGATAGACCAGGAAAGCGCGTCGTGCCCGCTCGCTACCGTCGATTTCGGGGTCGCTCAACCAGTACAGGTCCGCCGCGCACTCCGCCAGCCCCCGCACCAGCACGATCGCTCCAAAAGGAAGCTCTCCGTCGAGGCGGTCGAGCGAGGCGAGCGCGTCGGCGACGGCGACCGCCAGCATCGTGCAGTGATGGGGCAGTTCCCCGAGGAAATGCTGCGCGACGTCGTGCATACTCGCGGATATCTCCCGCGCAAGCTTGCTGTCGCGCTCGATCGGGCGTTCGATGCCGGCGTCGTCGATCAGTGCATGCAGGACTCGCGTCCGCGCCGTCGCGAAAGCCGTCGGAGCACCAGGCTCAGCCTTCTTCGCCATCAGCTCATAGATTGCCGATCGAACGGCCTCGGCGAGCGGCCATCGTTTGGCGTCCGCGAAGCCCGTGTCGACGGGGAGGCCGGAACGAGCGGCCGCGACCGGCTGCGTGGTTCGCGCCGCCACGAAACCGCACAGGCCCGGAACGCGCCCGAGCGCTGGAACCCAATCCCTACCGATCGGCCCGATCACTCTTAGTACAGGCCACGACCAGCTCGCGCCGACGACTGATCATGCTCTAGGGATGTCGACTCTTCGACCCCTTGTCCGCCCCGCGTTCTGCGCTCGGGTGCGTGCCCGCCGGCAAGAACGGGGGTGGTGTTGGCCGGCTGAGGTTCGCGAGTGTTTTGAGGGGCACCTCCGAGCCCTAGTGGAGCGCGCCGAGATCGGCTCGCGCGTAAAGCTCGATGCGCTTGCCGGGATACTTGCCGACGGGCGCTTCAAGACCAGGCACGAGGCGACCGGGCGGCCGAGCAAGAACCCGCCACGCTCGTCTGCTGAGGAGGCGCGGATCTGGAATGTGCACGAGCGAGCACTGTCGGGAATGCCGATCTATGGCTATCTCGCCACGCGCGCCGACGTGACGGCCGTTGAGACGCGGATGAGTTTGCATCGGGCCTACGGGTCCGCCCGTGTGGTGCTCCGTCCAGAGGCCAGGTCTTGTAGCACAGTCTTCTTCGGCGACAGTCGATGGCCGACGTCCCACGACGAAGGTGCACCCGCACCCATAGATGGACCCTATGAGCTCGCCTGGATGCCCGACCTCGGGCCTCCGACAGATCGCCGCTCGGTGGACGAGGGCTACTTCGACGAGGTCGTCGAGCTTCAGATAATCGGCGGCGTGCACATCAGCGACATAGAGGTCGTAGTCTTCGACCTCGATCCGCCATGCTCGATCACCGACGCGCTGCGCTGCCGAGAACTCAAGTGGGACGTAAACCCGCTGCCCTCTATGTCTGACGAGCAGCGCGCGCGATTCGTCGCCGACGAGCTGAGTGGCGTTTAGCTCTTGCGCGTCGGCAGTGAGACCTGACGCTAGAACGGGATGCCGGGATCGCCGGCCGTACCATCGTCGCCATCCCCGATCGTGAGCATGCGCCGGGCCCGGTCGAGGACGTGATCGTAGGTAAGGATCGAGAGACTGTGCTGGCTCGCGTTGAGGATCCGATACGCCTCAGTCTGCTCGGCCGTCCAGTCGCTCGAACGCCCGTAGACCAACGTACACCGCGGCTTCACTGCCTTGACGCCCTTCATTCGCTCGAGCGTCTTTACGCTGTTGGCCTCGCGCTCGACCTCGAAGATGTAGCGCTGTGCCTGGGTAATCGCCTTGGTCAAATCCGAGTGCGGAACGTGGTGTCCGTGATCGAGCGCATCGGCCCAGAAGCGCATCGCTCCGCCGGGACGCTTGATCTCGATCAGGTCGAGGAAGCCGTCATACGCCTGGACGAGGAAGTCGGCGATGTGATCGACGTCGATCTCGCGCTCGAGCATTTGGACGAACTCGCTGCCCAGGATCCAGTCGTGCTTCTCGAAAAAGCGCTGCCAGTTCGACTCCACGAGATCTCGCTCGAGCATGTCTTCGAGCTGGCGTACCGCGTCTGCCTTCCTCCGGTACTCAAGCGCGTGCAGGAGGTCCTCGGGGACGAGGTCGTTCGTCAGCAGGAAATCGACGAGCCCCTCCCGATCCGGGTGACCGAATAGTGCGCGCGCCTGTTGGACCTGCTCATCCGATAGGGCGTCGCCGACCACGACGTATTTGCGTGCCCCTTCGCGGAGTGGCTCGTGATGGTTTGCGAGGAACTCCGCGAGGCCCCGGAACTCCTCGTCGTCGAGCGTGAGCTCCGACTTCGGCGCGCCGACGTCGACCTCTTCCCCGGTGTCTGTCCGGCGGTATCGACCGAGCTTCAAGCTGATCTGATCGCCACCCGTCTTGTGGGGGATCTTCCAGAACACCGCCCGAGTGGTAACGGTGTTCTTCAGCTTCAGGACCTTGGCTAGGTAGTCGATGCCGTTCTTGGTTCGCCGCACTTCCTCCATGTTCGGATTGTTTCAGGCGGCAGCCGCCGATCACGGTGTCCCTGTTGCCTTGCGGAGACTGACCGCGTTCGGCTTGCATTCGGTCAGGGACCGCTCCGCGCGACGCACGACGGGTCGTGTGGCGGCCCGTCCGAGCGCACGGAGCAGGCATCGAGCCCGTGCAGGAGGGCTCGATCGGAGCAATGCAGCTCCAGGGCTCAGCGGCCGTGACAGCGCTTGAACTTCTTGCCGCTACCGCAGGGGCAGGGGTCGTTCCGCTCGGTCACTCTCGCCGCGTCGGGATGGATCGGCATGAACGCGGCCTCCCAGCGTGCGAGGAGAGGCTTGATCTCCTTTCGTCCGTCGATCTCGAAGTAGTCCGCAGCGGCCTTCAGTAGATGTGCGTAGGTCCACATGGCGCCGTGGAGCGCCTGCTCGACGCCCCCCAGGCTGGGGCCCGCGTCCACCTGGAGGTGGTCGACGGTGTCGCCCAGCACAGGCTGCAGCAGGGAGCGGGTGGTCGTGTGCTGGACCTCGTTGTTGGTCGCGTGCGCGATCACGAAGAAGCCTTTGAGGCGTGCCCCCTCTTCCCACTGGTCTTCGATTGCGGCGACGAGCTCGTGGAGCGGCAGCCCGCACCACAGCTTGTCTCCCCACGGTCCGAAGAGCCGGTCTAGCTTACGCTGCTCCTCTGGACCCGGGACGTCCGGCAGCGGCTGCTCGATGACCCCGCTCGCAAGATAGCGCTTGCTCCACAGCCCCCTGTGGTGTCGCTGGTGCTGGCTGAATCGTTCCGACGCGAGCTGCGGGTTCGCGCACGCCCAGCATGCGGTCGCCATGCCCTCGAACAGTGCCCGATTCATCATTGCCGCCTGCGGGCCATACCCTCCGAGCGCAGCGTCGAGCGACGCTCGGTAGGTCTTGAGGCCGCGCGCCGACTCGGCGGCGATGACGGTGTCCGCGACCTGCGAGTCGCGGATGGGCTTGCCCCGCCAGGGGTCGGCTTCCATCATGTCGACGGCGAACGCGAGCAGCTCCTCACAGGCTTCGAGCTGAAGCGGGAAGTACTCCCGTACGAGCCGTTCGAGGTCGGCGCGGCCTGGGCCCTGGCGCGTGTTGCTCATGCACTCCAGCGTAGGGGCAGGGTCTCAATCCCACTGCTCGCCGCAGATCTCTTCGAGTTCCAGCCAGTCGAGCCGCCGAAGGGCCGGTCGTCGGGTTCGTCGCCGGACCGCCGCTCCTCTATGTGCAGTATCGGCGCCGGCGCGCTCGAGGCGTACTTGCAGGCCTGCTCGAGCGCGGACTCGTGGGCAGAGCCATGGAAGCGGCGGACGCCCTCGCTCTGTGTTTCGATCAGCCAGTACGTGCTCTCTGCGGGCACGGCTTCACACCGACAGGCCGTCGAAGAACTCCCACACGTCCTCGTGGTTCGTGACCTCGGCGACGAGCTGGCCGTTCTTGAATTTGTCGTAGACGTCGATCGTTGTCGCGCCATGCCCGCCCGTTCCGGGCCGGAAGTGGAACTCGCGCCGGTCGGAGAGCTTCAGCGAGTAGCTTTCTGCCCCACTCTTGCTCTGCTTGAGCACGTGCACGTTGTCGTCGCGTGCCAGTTCGCAGCCGAGGAGCAGCGTCATCACGCACTCGAGGATCAAGTCGACAGCCCCGGGCGTGTGGTCGCGTGCGCGCTTGATCACCGCCGTCGTGTCGGGCCCTTCGACCAGGATCACTGCTCCCTCCTCTCCAGAGCCTTCTCGATCGCCCCGAACTCGGCCGGGGTTAGCTTGATGTGCGACTGCTGCTTGATCGAGCCCCTCAGGTCACGGCCGTCCACGCTTCCGACCTCGAGGGGCACGCCTTCGTGAATGAACTCGCGCGAAGCGTCGTCCAGGTCGACGTCGGCTCGCCAATCGAAGCCTTCGTCGCTCTCGTCGGGTCGTTGGTAGGCGAAGCTCGTCACCGTCCCGAGCGCGAAGACGGAGCCGAGGCCGGTCGCGTAGTAGGCAACGCGGTCGCCGGGGCGCATGCTCATTCGCTTGCGCGAGGTGAAGAACTCCTTGGTGCGGCTCCCTTCGTGAAGCCAGTCGTCCTGCATGGGTCGCTCGGTCGTGCCGAGCATCTTGAGCCAATCCATCGCCGTTTCCTTTTCGCTCTGACAGCCCTCTAGCTGTCAACTCGCGCACAGCTTAGCGCGCACTAGGCGTGCACTAGGTCCTCGACCAAGCGATGGAGGGCATGCTCAGCAAGCCGGCGGAGACGCTGCGTCGCGGGCGCTGTTCCTGCGTGTTCAGGGTTGCTCGTGAGGATCAGGACCGCAGAGGGGTCGCAGCGGCGGAGGAAAGCCACAGCACAGGGGCTCCAGGCATGGAGAGCTTTCGGCACCGAGATTCGCGCGCTCGATCTGCTGGGAGCGGGCTTATAGTCGGAACTCGTGCTTCACGTTCATCGCGCTGACCGCGCGGACCACCTCCTCGGCGCGTTGGCGGACGTCCTCGGCGAGCCGTTGGCGGACCCGCGTAAGGTCACTACGCGCTAATCCCGTATGATCCAACTTCGCCAAAGACGCGAACGCATTGCGTACCGCGGCTTCGCGGCCTGTCGCTCGCGCCTCAGAACAACGCGAAAGGGGGCAACCACTTGGACCCAGCATCGGTATCGATTCTTAGCGCCGTCCTGTCGCGTATCGCCGACGGGTCGCTCGGAGAGGCGGGCGCTGGTCTGTGGCGATCACTCACCGCGCTTGTGAAGAGCACGCTTGGACGCGAGGTTCCGGGTGCCGCGGCGACTTCCTCGGGCGAACTCCAGACGGGCAATGTCAGTGAGCTCACCGCCTTTCTTGTCGGTGAGGTGGCCCAACATCCGGAGCTGCAGATCGCGCTGGAAGCGTGGCTCCAGGGTGCCGCGGTTGAGGTGTCGAATGTCCAGGCGAGCAACGCTGTCATCGGGGACGTGTCCGGGAGCGGCAAGGTCGTCCAGGCCGGGCGCATCGACACCGTTCGCTTCGATTAGCGGCAGCGTGACTGTCGTGCTGAGTCACAAGGTTGATGCGCGCTGACGCCTGGGTCCGTGTGCCGATCGGCACGGGTGACCCACGTTTCCTGACCGTTCCTTTCACCCGGACAGTCCTCATCATCGCGCGTACGTCGGGTGCCACCGAGTGGCTGTTGGACATTCTCCCGGAGCTGCTTGCCGATATGCGTGTCCAGATTGTGTTCACCGTTGAGGGCGAGCATTCCTCTGTCTACCACCAGGGCGCTCGCGATCTCTTGTCGGACATCGGCGCAATAGAGATCCCCTGGTCGCAGGCCCTCGCCAGTACGTTCGACCTCATCATCTGCCCGACGCATAGCGCGACACTCGATCGTCTGACCGGTCCGCTGATGATCACCCCGCACGGCCCTGGGTTCGGAAAGCACGACAGTGCCCGCCCGGGGCCGAAGCTCCCCGTGCCGAACCTGCCCGAGTCGCTCACGGACAATCCTGATGTTCCCGCCACGACTGTCCTGATTTCTCACCCCGAGCAGACAGCACTGTTCGCCAGCCGCCCTCACGGGGTCGGCCTCCTCGTTGTTGGCGACCCCGCCTATGACCGTCTTGTTGCGAGCCGTCCTCTGCGCGGGCACTTCCGACGCGAGCTGGGCCTGCATCCGAGCCAGCGCCTGGCGGTGCTCTCCTCTACGTGGGGGCCCACCTCGCAGCTCGCTCGTTACCCGAGCCTCGCCGTGCGTCTCGCGACCGAGCTGGCGCTCGATGACTATCGGCTCGCGATGATCATCCACCCGAACGTCTGGTTCGGGCACAGTACCTGGCAGCTGCGTTTGTGGCTGAGGCGAGCAAGCGATGCAGGCGTGCTGCTCGTCCCACCACGCCGGAATGCATGGCGCCCTGTCCTCGTCTCTGCCGATGTCCTCATCGCGGATCACGGCTCGGTTGGGTTTTACGCTGCCGCGATCGGCACACCGGTCGCGCTTGCCGGTTTCACCCACAGCGACCTGAAGCCCGCGTCCCCACACGCCGAGCTCGGGCGCCTCGCTCCGACACTCGACCTCGATACGCAAATCAAGCTGCAGCTGGACGCGCTGATCGCCGAGCACGATCCTTCGCGCTATGACCAAGTCATCCAGCGGATGGTCGCTTGCGTGGGGGAATCTCTGTCGGTCACGCGTGCAGCTATCTACAGGCTCCTGCGTCTGGATCCACCCATCGAACCGCCGCGTGTGTTGGCCGTCGGGCCACCCTCTACCTCGCTCCCCGATCTCAGCAGCCACCTCGTGTTCGCTAGCACCATAGCCCCCACTAACGACAGCGACGCTGTCGTAGTGAACGTGAGCCGGTTCTCGGCCAGCACGGGGGGGGGGGGGGGGGGGGGGGGGGGGGGGGA
>JADGPP010000132.1 GCA_017882375.1 Solirubrobacteraceae bacterium
GACCGGTGATCGGCACCTACGGAGGCCCGGGCATGATCGGCGTCGCCGGTATACCCCGCGCGCTGCTGGGGTGAGGAGCCTCCAGCCACTTGGCCGGACAGGTCTCTATTGAGGAGGTGCTATTGAGGAGGTGCTCAAGCACTGGGAGGTCGAGCAGGAAACCGGGCTCCCGGGGAGGTCAGAGACCTGCTCTACCGCCGGCCCGGGATGCCGCTCGAGCGGGGTGCCAGGGCTGCGATGAGCGCCCGCTCAGCCGATCAGCGGCAGCGCGCGCGCCTCGTCGAGCACGCGCAGCGCGTCCTGCATCCGCCCCGTGACGAACTCGTAGCCCTCGTCGGGATCGCCGCAGGCGCCGCCGAGTTCCTCGCGCAGGTCGATCGGCGGGAGCACCTCGATCGAGATCTTCGCGGGCAGGGGAACGCGTCCCGGGAGGTCGAGCACCGTGACGCCCCACGGCGGCGCGATCTGGACCGGCGCGACGTCGATCCGCAGCAGCCGGTGGAGATGCAGCAGTCGCGCGATGTGCTCGCCCTGGCCGAGGAACAGCGCCGTCTCCTGGCCGCCGATCGAAACGACCGGGACGATTGGCACGCCGTGCTTCAACGCGAGCGCCACGAAGCCGGTCCGGTGGGCGAAGTCGATCTCGGCGGAGTGCCAACTAGCCCGGTAGGTCTCGTGGTCGCCGCCCGGATAGACGAGCAGCGCGGCGCCGCGCGCGAGCGCGCGCCGCATGTTCTCAGGCGAGGCCGGCACCGTCCCGTACGGCGTGAGCATGGCCCGGATGCCAGGCACCTTGAACACGAGGTCGTGCGCGAGCTGGAAGAACGCGCGCTCGGGGCCGAAGTGGTCGTAGAACGCCTGCGCAAAGATGAACGTGTCGGCGATGAGCGTGCCGCCCGAGTGGTTGCCGACGAGCAGCACCGGCCCTCGCGGCGGGATGTTCTCCAGCCCGCGCACATCGGCGCGGAACCAGACGTCCGCCATGACGCGCAGTGCGGGGAGCGTGAGGGCGATGTACTCGGGGTCACGCAACTCGAAAGGGTCGGCGACCGGCGGCCTGCGCGCGAGATGGCGCGGGTCGGCGGCGTGAGCGACGTCGGCCGATATGGCGCTGAGCACCCGCGCGTCCGCGGAGACGGCGCCGAGCATCCGGCGCATCCCGCTGCCACGGCGATCGCGCACGACCATTGGAAGCACGGGATGCTGCGCGGGCCCGTCCGTGGTCTGTGGCATGGAACGCCTCCTTGGTCGCCTCCGACTTTACGGCTGGGGTCGGCGCTGCGCGTCGGTACGGAGTACTGAGTGCGCGTCAGTATGTGGCGATCGCGCTCGCCGGCTAGCGCGATACGCGACCGCGAGCAGATCGAGGACGGACGCACCGGCTTTCTCGTGGAGCCCCGCGACCTGCAAGCGTTCGGTGGGCGCGTGAGCGAGCTCTTGGATGACCCCCACCGCGCGGAGCGCATCGGCGCAGCGGCGCAGACGCGCGTACGTGACCTGTTCCTCGGCCCGCGGCACCTCGGCCAGTACGTCGAGCTGCTCGAGCGCGTGCTGAGCAGCCGGGAGTGAGCTTCCGTCTCGACGCGCGTCCGTCCCAGGCAGACGGTCGAGGAGTACCTTCTTGGATGCACGAGTTGGCCGCCCAGCGGCGCGTTGGAGTGATCGAGTAGGAGCCATCGCCACTCCCCTTCGATGCTTGGGCGCCTCCCACCGGCTACCCGGAGCGTTGCGGCTGACGGATCATGAACCAGTTGGGCACTCCGATCACGTCCGCCTGAGCGACAACCGCGTACCCGTGCCGTTCATAGAAGCGAACGTTCTCCCGCTTGTCGGTCTCGAGATACCCGGCCTCGCCGCGGGCGTCGAGCCGCAGGCAGTACTCGTTCATGATCTTGCTGCCGACTCCGCGACCCTGCAGATGTGCGTCAACCGCTAGGGGACCGAGGTGGGAGTGAGGCTGATGGGGGTCGCGCGCGCCCCAGGCAGCGAGCCATTTGCCGACCCGCGCAGCCGCGCCGGGCCGGACGCTCGCATTCACCCTGGAGCAGTAGTCGGTAGCGCCCGGGAGTTGCGGCTAAGCGCCGCTGAGCAGCCACCCGGCTATTAGCTCACCGATCATCGGGCCCTGATGCTCCTGGAGTCCGTGTCCGGCTTCTGGGATCACATGATCGATGCGGTGGCCGATTTGTGACGCAAGCCGCTGGCCGACTGCGAGGCTAAGGATGAGGTCGCGTTCGCCCCAGAACATCAGCCTCGGCCTCGAGTCGCGGCTAAGGCCAGCGAAGAAGGCATCGAAAGCCGCGCGGGCGGTCTCGTCGTCCTTTCGCGGGACGCACATCGGTAGCCCCTTGACAGCTGCCTTTGACCCGGTCCGGCTCAAGGCGCGTCATAAGCAGCGAGGATGTCGTCTGCGAGGCCGTGGTAGTACGATCCGCGCATCAGCTCGCCGACCGGCAGGTCCTCATTCTGCTCGACGAACTCCCGGAATCGGACCCAGCTCGCTTATCCACGCCTCGCAGTGGCGTCGGTGGTGTAGTCTGCTCCCGTTCGCCCGGTAGACGGTCCCCGGTAACTTGCATATCGCATCCCGCAGCGGTTCCAGCGCCAGCAACGAGAGAGCGAGAAGGAGGAGAATCTAGAGGAGGCGGTTGCCGCCTAAACCAAAGGTGTCAACCGAAGCGGGGTAGCTCCATCGAGAGGCTCTTGCAAATGTCCGTAGCAACGTGAGTTCTCCATCTATCGAAAGTCTGGCTGCCGTCTCCAAGCCGACTGGTTCGGAGCGAACGAATGGGTGGAGCTCAATCGGCGGCGAGTGTTTGCGCGGCCCGCTTCGCCGCATCGATCCGGCAATTGCTGCTTTGACGATTCTCGGGCTTGGGTTGGCGTCCTATCGCCTGGGGACGAAGAGCATGGGACTCGATGAGGCGGTCAGTGCCGATCACGCGAGGCTCGGGCTGAACGGTCTATGGACGGTGATCAGCAGGGACGATCCAAACATGGGTCTTTACTACGTGCTGCTGCATTGTTGGGTGCGCGTGTTTGGCTACAGCGAGGCCGCGGTCCGGAGTATGACCGTGGCTCTGGCAGGGTTGGCCGTACCGGTGACGGTGCTGCTGGGCAAGCGACTGTTCGGGCGTACCGCCGGTTTGGTTGCGGGGCTGCTGCTCGCTCTCGGTCCGTTCTTTGTGCAATACGAGCAGACGGCGCGGTCATATGCGCTCGTGGTGCTCTTGGTGGTGCTGTCGTCATACTTCTTCGTGGCTGAACTCGAGAAGCCATCGCGCGTGACGCGCGTCGGCTATGTGCTGGCAAGCACGCTGGCTATCTATACACACTACTTTGCTGGGTTGGTCTTGCTCGTTCAGCTTTTGACGCTGCTAGCTGTCAAGGGGCGCGGTGCTTTCACGCGGGGATGGCTGACTGCCGCGGTCGCTGTGGCTGTTCTCTGCGCTCCCGAGGCTGTGTTTGCGCTCCGTGCGGGGACCGGGAACGTCTCGTGGATCCGTGAGCCGGCCCTTAGCAGCCTCGTCAAACTTCCGTCGGGCTTGGCCGGTGGCAGCTCACTGGCTGCCATATTGGTCATCCTTGCCTGCTACGGCTTCGTGCGTACCGTCGCTGATCGCCAGAGATGGCAGGCGGGGTTCGTCGCTGCGTGGCTTGTCCTACCAGCGATTCTTGCCTTCGCAGTTTCGAACTTCGTCCAGCCGCTGTTCGTGACCTATTACCTGATCGTAGTCTTGCCAGCGTTCTTGTTGCTTGCGGCCGTCGGTGTTGTGAGGCTGCCCGGGCGAGCAGTGGGACTGATCGGACTCGGCCTGCTCGTCGCGCTCTCGGCTTTGCGAATCCGTGATTGGTATACGCAACCCAGCCAGGAGAACTTTCGGGGCGCGACGCGGTACATCTTGGAGAACCAGCAGCGTGACGATGGAATCATCTACTACCCCGCTGGCACTCTCGCCGGACCCACCTCTGGGATCGCCTACTACGAGGCTCTTGCCGGCACTAACGGGCCCACGCCCATCCGGTTTCAGCTTGGGCGGACCCCGCCCGCGCGCCCACCACGCATCTGGCTGGTGATGAGGGACTCGGATGTCGCCGCTGCTGGCCCACGACGACAAGGCCAGGTGAAGAGCAGCATCTCCGGCGAATACAAGCAATTGCGCGCGCAAACGGACTTTCGCAACATCACAGTAATCCTCTACCGCGTCAAGAGGGGTAATGGCGGCGGCGCCTGACGTGCGCGAGTAGCAGACGGGGCGGTCTCTTGGACCGGCACTTGTCTGAACCTGCGGTGTGCTTGGTGCCTCGCAGCACGGGCCGCTACACGGGCTCACGCCAATCACCAGACGCAGCTCTCGCTGCCGCAACGGACGACGACCACTGGTCCGTGCTACGACGCGCCAGACGCTCGCTTCGCCCCGGCGAAAGATGGCATGAGCAGGGACCTCCTCAGCTCAAGCGCGGATGATCCGCGCAGGCGTAAAACCGTGGAGCTTGAGGAGGCCCCAGATGATCGTAATGGGATTGGACCAATACAGAGCGCAGGTCACCGCCGAGTGGCCGTTACACGCTCGTCATCACGCCGGGCAGCGTTCGCAACGCAAGTCGCTCACCTTCACGATCGTCAGGTAGCGCTCGCCGTGTTCCCCAAAGTGGAGGATGCACGACTGCCGCGTCGGCACGCCCAACCGGACGCGAGGAGAAGTCACACGCGCCCCCATCCCGAGAGCGCTGCTTCCGCGCAAATGCGAGCGCGTTGAAAGACGCCGCTCACGCTCCCGCAACGGACGATTCTCGATAGCCCGGGCCAGCCGCGCTGAGACTACTGCTCCGCCATGGCGAAGGAGGCGTCTCCGGTGCGGCGGGCGAAACGCTCGGAGTTCGTCCTTTGCGCTCGTCTGCTCGGCTGTCGCTCGGACGCTCGCTAAGTGCGCAATGCAGCAGCGCCGGCGGCGTTAGCCATCAGCCGAGACCGTAGCGGTCGCACCCGCGGCCTATGAAGCTCTCAGGAGCGGCGATTTGCCGGGGGTCGGGAGCTATTTCGCCGATGACGTTGTATGGGAAGCGCCCGACACGCTGCCGACCGACGGCGTCATCCGTGGCCGCGACGCGGTCCTCGAGCAGTAGGGTGGAACGATGGGAAGGCAGGCTGGCGTCGTGCTTTACGTGCTCGCGCTGGTAACCGTCGTGGTCGGCGTGGACGTCTTGTTCTTCAGGCACCGGTTCTTGGAGCGCCTGATGGTAAACGTCGGGATTGTCCTGGTGTTCGCGGCGTTCTATTTGAGGTTCCTGAAGCGAGCATGAGCGGGACGCCCCCGATGAACGCAGCCAACGACAACGCCGCTCGGAAAGGTCTTCGCGGGTGGTGGGCATCTCCCCCGCGACCCGGCATGCAACGCCTGATCAATCCATGGGAGTACCGCCACCTCCGCGCTTTTGGGGTCACGCGCATTGCCGGTGGCTTTGTCGCGGGCACCGCGGGCGTCGTGTGCCTCTCGTACGCCGCCTACGGATGGGCAGCCTTCTTCCTGGTTCTTGGGGTGCTGAACCTCGCGGGTGGCTACTGGTACATCACTATCGTTCGCTCCGCACCTCCCCGAGCCTGAGCCCGCGCGCGGTGACATCGCCGCGATTGATCCTCCCGACTGACCGTCGTGAAAGCTCCACCAGGTCGGGGGCCGTGGACTCCTCGGCTGCCATTGCGGAAGCATCACCTACGCCTCTGGCTACCGCTTCGCGCCATCGCTGGGGACCATGCTCAGGCGTCCCGTGTCGACACCGGGCGGGTGCGTCGTAGAGTTCAACATGAGGACTTCGACGGCGAGGGCGGACATGGCTGAGGCGTTGGTGCTGGGCGGCGGGGGTGTCGGCGGGGTCGCGTGGATCACCGGGTTGCTGGCGGGGCTGACCGACGTGGGCCAGGACGTCACCGGGGCCGACGTGATCGTGGGAACGTCCGCAGGCTCGACGGTCGCGGCGCAGCTGATATGTCGTGTCGTTTGTCAAGTGGGCGTGTTTGATCGCGTCCGTGTGACGGGCGGTTTGGGGTGGTCGGGAGAGCGGGGCGCCGGGCTCGGT
>JADGPP010000030.1 GCA_017882375.1 Solirubrobacteraceae bacterium
GGCTACCTGACGTTCTACGTCGTCGCGTTCATCGTCTACGACGCGCCGCGCCGCGCCCGTCAGCTGCAGATCGTCGGCTCGCTCGCCGCGCTCGATCTCGCCGCGGGGCTGGTGTTCGGTCCCCTGCTGGGCTGGATCTGAACGCTATCGGGCCGCTGCGCCGGCCTGCTCGCGCGCGTGCCTGGAGGAGACTCTGGAGGGCTAGGCTGGCGGGCCGTTTTCTTTGACTCCGACGAAGCCCGAGGGACAGCCGCCGCCGTTGCTACCACCGGCCTCTTGGCTCGTCGAGTAGGATCCAGGCGTTCAACGGCCGGTGGTGAAGGGAAGTCGGTGCGAATCCGACGCGGACCCGCCACTGTGACCGGGGATGCCTGCCGGAGCGCGCCGCGAGCGCGCAGCCACCGGTCCGCTTTCGCGGAACGGGAAGGCCCGGAGAGGTAGTCCCGGGAGCCAGGAGACCTGCCTCCGGCCGAAGCCCACAAGCCCTCGTGGAAAGGGGTTGGCTCAATGCTCACATCTCGTCGCTTGTCTGTTGCGCTCGCCGTATCGGTTGTCGTCCTGCTTGCTCTGTTGAGCTCGGCCGTCGCCGCTGGCGCCGCGCCGATCACCGTCAGCGTGCGCATCGAGGGGTCGTCGGCGACCCTCTACGAAGGACCGGTGACAACATCGGCCGAGACGTTCGAAACGCCATCGAGCGGCGGGTCGCATCCCTGCGACTACTCCTCCAACGGGCCCTCCGGGGGCTTCGCCGACGAAGGCAATCCCTCGGGAACGCCGACGACGGCGCTGCACGACGCGGCGCTCGCGAGTGGGCTGGACTTCGACGCCAAATGGTTCGGCAGCGGGCCGAGCAACGGCGATCCAGGCGACTTCTTCGTCGTCAAGGTGGGTGCGGACGCCAACGGCGGTGCGCCGTCGTTTGCGTCGTGGGGCTATGCGGTCAACGACACGACCGCGATAGTCGGCGGGTGTCAGATCGCGCTCGCTCCTGGCAGTGAAGTGCTGTGGGCCTACAACTACTTCAACCTCACGCACCTGCTGAGTCTCTCCGGTCCTTCCAGCGTCGGCGCGGGCGCGCCGTTGACCGTGCACGTCGTCGACGGCCGCACCGGCCAACCGATCGCCGGTGCGGCGATCGGACAGCTGGCGGCGGGTGTGACGACGACGCTTCCCGCCGGCCCGCTGACAGACGCGTCCGGCAACGCGACGGTCTCGCTGGCCGGCGTGGGGACGTTCACGCTGAAGGCGACCCAGCCGGAATCGGTGCGCTCCAACGGGCTCGCGGTGTGTGTTCACGCTGGCAACGACGGCTCGTGCGGCACGACGGTCTCGGGTGGGGGTTCGAGCTCGGCGCCCGGCGTCGGCAATGCCGTGGCCCCGACTGCGACGGGCCTGCTGGCGAGGATTCTCGGCGTCGTCAATGGAGGCGCCTACGCGCATCGCTCCGGGCCGCGTGTGCTGCGGGGAACCGTGAAGGTGGCGGCCGGCGGCAGCTTGCGCCAAGTTCGCATTCGCCTGCAGCGGCGCGTCGGTCGCCGCTGCTTGAACTTCAGCGGCGGGCGCGGGCTATTCGTGACTGCGCACAAGTGCGCGCCGGCGACGTTCTTCTCGGTTGGCGATTCGGAGTCGTTCAGCTATCTGCTTCCCGCTCGGCTGCCGACCGGCCGCTACGTCTACGACATCGACGCCGTCGAAGCCTCCGGGAACGTGACGCGGCTCGTGGGAGGGGTGAGTCACGTCGTCTTCCGTGTCAAGTGAGCGGCGCCCCGCGCCGCGCCGCGGGGGGACGCGTCTGGTGGCGATCGCCGGTCTGCTTGCCCTGGCGGCCACGCTCGCGTCCGGCTGTGGCCTCGGCGCGGGCAAGGCGCCGACCGCCGTCGGGCTCGTCGTCACACGCGACTTCGGCGCGAAGGTCGTGCGCTCGTGGGGTGCGCCACAGGCGCGCGGCCAGGAGACGGTGATGAGCCTGCTGACGCGCAACGCGACCGTCTCGACTCGCTACGGCGGCGCCTTCGTTCAGAGCATCGACGGTCTGGACGGCGGGCAGAGCGGCGGGCACTCGGTCGACTGGTTCTATTACGTCAACGGCATCCAGGCGTCAAAGGGCGCGGCGGCGACGAACGTGCATCCCGGCGATCACATCTGGTGGGACCGCCACGACTGGACTGCGACCGACGACATCCCCGCCGTCGTCGGCTCTTTCCCTGAGCCGTTTCTCAACGGAATCGACGGCAAGCGCCTGCCCGTGCGCGTGGAATGCGCGAGCGCGGGCGGCTATGCCTGTCGCACCGTGACCGCCCGTCTGCGTGCGCAGCACGTTCCGGCGGCCGTCGCGGCGCTCGGCAGCGGCGCGGGCGCGGCGCACACGCTGCGCGTGGCCGTCGGCACCTGGCGCGAGATCGCCGGCGTCTCGGACGTCAGCGAGCTGCGCAGCGGCCCGCACGCGAGCGGCGTCTTTGCGCGCTTCTCACCATCGGGCGCCATGCTCACGCTGCTGGGCGAAGATGGCCGCTCCACGCAGACGCTCGCCGGCGGTGCGGGGTTGATCGCCGCCACGCGCAACGGCGAAGATGCGCCGGTGTGGGCCGTGACGGGCACCGACGCCACCGGCGTGACGCGCGCAGCGAGCGCGTTCGACGCTTCGACGCTGAAGAACCGCTTCGCCGTCGCAGTCGATGCAAGCGGCCCGCTCGCGCTACCCCGTCCGCGAGCGTGAGGCGATGATCGGCACGCTGCTGTTCTACCGGCGCATCGCAAGCCCGCTGCACGCCACGCGCGCCGGCATCGGCGCGGCGTGGGCTCTGTCGCTGACGGCCGCCGCGCTGATCCTCTACCACCCGCTTTGCCTGCTCGCGCTGCTGGTCGCCGTGCTCGGCGCCGGCTGGGGCGCCGGGGTCGGGCCGCGCCTGGCGCGCTCGCTGCGCACGGCGACGATCGTGGCGCTGCCGATCGTGCTCGTCAACGTGCTCGTCAGCCGTCAGGGTCTGACGGTGTTCGCGCGCCTGGGCGACCTCGGGCCGTTCGGCCAAGGCGACGTGACGGTCGAGGCGGCCGCCTATGGCGGCGTGATCGCCCTGAAGGTCACCATGTTGATCCTGATCACCGGACTGGCAGGGCTCGCCGTGGACCCCGACGAGATGCTGCGCATGTTCCGCCGCCTGTCCTTTCGCTCGGCGCTCACGGCGACGCTGGCGACGCGCATGCTCCCGGTGCTCGCCGCCGACTCCCAGCGCCTGGCCGAGGCGCAGCGCACGCGTCCAGCTGGTGCGCCGGCGGGCGCGCGCGGGCGCGTGGCGCTGTTGAGCGCGGTGGTCGGCGGCTCGCTGGACCGTGCGATGGACGTCGCGGCGACGCTCGAGGTTCGCGGCTTCGCGACGGCGCGCAGCGCTGCGGGGGCCAGAGGGCGCCCGCGCCGAGCGCTCTCGCGCCACGACATCGCCTTCGCGGCGTCGGCCGTCGCGATCCTCGCGCTCGCGATCGCCGGGCGCATGGCCGGCGTCGCCTCCTTCGCCGCATATCCGCGGATCGAGATGCCCACCGACGCCGGCACATTCGCGCTCGCCCTTGCGCTCATCGCCGCCACTGCGCTGCCGTTCTGCGATCGCCGGGGGATCGACCCGTGACCGGCGCCGTGCTGTCGCTCGAGAACGTCACCTACCGCTACCCCGACGTCGAGCGTGCGGCGCTCAGCGACGTCAGCCTGGAGATCGCGCCCGGCGAGTTCTGCCTGCTCGCCGGTCTGTCGGGAAGCGGCAAGTCCACGTTGCTGCGCGCGGCCTGCGGCCTGGTGCCGCACTTCCACGGTGGCCGCTTCGCCGGCCGCGTCCAGCTCGCCGGCCTGGACACGCGCGAGCACGGGCCCGCGCGGCTCGGAGCGTTCGCCGGGGCGCTGTTCCAGGACCCCGAGACGCAGCTGGTGACGGGCTCGGTGCGCGCTGAGCTGTCGCTGGCGCTGGAAAGCCGCGGCGAGAGCGCGGCGGGGGTGGCGCGGGGAGTCGAGGAGGTCGCGCTCGCGCTGGGCATCGATGCGCTGCTCGATCGTGCCCCGCACGAGCTCTCCGGCGGGGAGAAGCAGCGCGTCGCCCTCGGCGCCGCGCTCGCCGGCAGGCCGCAGATCGTGCTGCTCGACGAGCCGACCTCGCAGCTGGACCCGGTGGCCGGCGACGAGCTGATCGGGCTGCTGCGCAGGCTCAACCAGGAGTGGGAGACGACGGTCGTGCTCGCCGAGCATCGCCTCGAGCGCTGCCTCACCGGCGCCGACCGCGTGATCGCACTGCAGCATGGCCGCGTCGCCTGCGACGGAGATCCGGCGGCGTTCATGCAATGGGCCAGCGAGCGCGCGCCGGCGCTGCAGACCCCCGGGGCCAAGCTGTTTGCGCTGTGCGACCTGCACCCGGCGCCGGTCGGGGTCAAGCAGGCGCGCGCGGCGCTTCGCTCGCTGGCGCTGCTGGGCGAGGACGATCCACGTGAGCCCGGTCGCGCCGAGCCCGCGCGCGCCGGCGCCGCGACTCGCCGCAGGGGTGCGCGCCGCGCGCGCAAGCTGTCGGCGCTGGCGATGCGTGGTGTGTGGCACGAGCTGCGCAACGGTCCGGCGATCCTGCGCGGCGCGACGCTTGTCGTCGCGCCGGGGGAGAGCGTCGCGCTGATGGGCCGAAACGGCGCCGGCAAGTCGACGCTGCTGCGACACGCCGCAGGCCTGCTGGAGCCGACGCGCGGGCGCATCGAAGCCTCCGGCAGGGTGGCGCTGCTGCTGCAGAACCCCGGCGACTACTTCATCCACGAGCGCGTCGACGAGGAGCTCTCGGCTGACGCACTGGAGGCTGCCGGGCTGACGGCGATGGCGGCACGCCATCCGCGCGATCTCTCCGGCGGCGAGCGCCAGCGTCTGGCGCTCGCGATCGTCACCGACGCGCACGATGCGGCGCAGACCCGGCGCGGTCACGCGCGGGCTCGCGACGACGACGCGCGGCGTGAGCGCCACGACGGCGACGTGCAGGCTCCGCCGGCGGTGCTCGCGCTCGACGAGCCGACGCGCGGCATGGACCGCCAGGGAAAGGCGGAGCTGGCCGGCGAGCTGCGCCGGCGCGCGGGGGAGGGGCAGGCGGTGATCGTCGCCACGCACGACCCCGAGTTCGCCGCCGCATGCGCCGACCGCGCGGTGCTGCTCGCCGACGGACGCGTGATCGCCGACGGTCCCACGCGCGAGCTGCTCGCCGGTGGCTGGTACTTCGCAACCGAGACCGCGCGCATCCTCGGCGGCGCGGGTGGCGCGCTGTTGCCCGAGGAAGGCGCCGAGCTGCTGCGCCGGCGCGCCCCCGTCGAGGTCGCGCTGTGAGCTGGCCGCTCGCCTCGTTCTCGCTCGTCGGCGTCGTGCTCGCGCTCGGCTGGCTGGCCTACGAGCGCGCGCGCCTGTCGGCGCGGATGGTCGCCGTCGTCGGCACGCTCGCCGCGGTGGCGGCGCTCGGCCGCGATGCGTTCGTGGCGATCCCCGACGTCAAGCCGATCACGGCGATGACGCTCGTCGTCGGCTACGCGCTCGGGCCGCTGCCGGGCTTCACCGTCGGCGCGCTCGGCATGCTCGCATCGAACTTCGTGCTCGGACAGGGCCCGCACACGCCGTGGCAGATGGCCACGTGGGGCCTGGTGGGGCTGGCCGGCGCGGCGCTCGGCGCGCTCAGTCGCCGGCGCCTGGGGCGCGTGCAGCTGGCGCTCGCCGCGGGGCTGGCCGCGCTGGCGGCCAAGGAGCTGATGAACGTGTATCAGTGGACGATCGGCGCCAGTCACACCCCGGCGGCGCTGCTGGTGATCGCCGGAACAGGCCTGCCGTTCGACCTGGCCGACGTGCTCGCGAGCTTCCTCTTCGGCCTGGCCTTCGCGCCCGAGCTCGCCCGACTGCTTGCGCGGATGCGCTCGCGAATGGACGTCACGTGGGAACCCGTCCAGCCGCCGGTCCCAGCGCCGCCGGCGCCGCCCGGCGCTCCTCGCGCGGGCGGGCTGCGATCGCTGGGCGGACCGGGAGCAATCGTCGTGCTGCTGGTCGCGCTCGTCGCGCTCGCGGGCACGCCGCACGCCGCCTCAGCCGCCTCGTCCAGCCGCGGGCTCTCCTTCCTGATCGCCTCGCAGAACGCCGACGGCGGCTTCGGCGGCGCGAGCGGGCAGCACAGCAGCGAGCTGTACACGGGCTGGGCGGCGATGGGGCTGGCCGCCGCCGGGCGCAACCCGGCGACCGTAAGGCGCAACGGGCGCTCGGTGCTTGACTCGTTGCGCGCTGAAGCGGCGACGCTCGCCGGCGTCGGCGACGACGAGCGCACGATCCTCGCCGTGCGCGCATGCGGCGCATCGGCGTATTCCTTTGCCGGGCGCAACCTCGTCGACGAAGTCCTGCGCGCTCGCGCCGGCGACGGCTCCTTCGATCACCAGGTCAACCTGACCGCGTTTGCGATCTTCGCCCTGCGCGCCGCAGGGCACTCGCCGCGCCTCACCGCCATCCGCGAAGCGGCCGGCTGGATCGAGAGCCAGCAGAACGGCGACGGCGGGTTCGCGTTCGGCGGTCGTGGTGCGCGCAGCGACGTCGACGACACCGGAGCCGCTCTGCAGGCGCTCGCCGACGCCGGGGCGCGCAACCGGCGCGTGCTCGGCCTGGCCACGGGATACCTGACCCGCTCGCAGAATCCCGACGGCGGCTTTCCGCAGCAGTACGCAAGCGAGTCAAACGCGCAGTCGACGGCCTGGGCGGTGCAGGGCCTGATCGCCGCGGGCCGCGATCCCGCCGCCGTGCGCCGCCGCGCAAGCCGCTCGCCGATCGGCTACCTGGAAAGCCTGCTCGCGCCAAACGGCAGCGTGCGCTACTCGCGCACGAGCGCGCAGACGCCCGTTTGGGTCACGGCGCAGGCGCTGATCGCCTTGGCCGGCAAGACGTTCCCCGTCGCCGGCTGATCGTCAAGAGCAACGCCTGTGGCCCGCCACGCCGTCGCTAACGCGCTTCAGGCGGGCTTTAGCGCCCGTCGTACCCTTTGCAGACATGTCCGGATACCCGTACACGACCCCTGCCCCGATGCCGCGCGCGTTCATGGCCGTCCGCGCCGACGAGCAGCGACGGCGAGGGCAGGCCGGACCTCTGGGGCTCGCCGGGCTCTGCCTGCTGGCGCTCGCGCTGGTCTGGGTCGTCGCCGAGCTCGTGCCGGCGGCCCACGTCAGAGACGCCGTCCTGCTGCACCACTTCGTCGCGCTTGAAAGCACCGGCGTAAACGCCGTCGCCGAGCGCCTGCCGCATCTGGTCAACCCCCTGCTGTTCACGATCTGGGGCGTCGTGCTGGTGCTCGTCGCGCTCGCTCGCCGGCGTCCCCGGGTCGCGCTGGCGGTCGCGCTCGTCATGGCGCTCGCGCCGCTGAGCTCGGAGATCCTCAAGCCGCTGCTCGCACATCCCCACGTGCAAATCGGATACACGCAGATCGGCCCGGCCTCGTTCCC
Source organism: Solirubrobacteraceae bacterium (assembly GCA_017882375.1). Lineage (GTDB taxonomy): Bacteria > Actinomycetota > Thermoleophilia > Solirubrobacterales > Solirubrobacteraceae > Palsa-744. The sequence goes on from JADGPP010000030.1 coordinate 7,471, forward strand.
CAGCGGGCACTCGACCGCGGCGGCGATTCTCGCGATGAGCGCCGTGCTGGTTGCGCCCCGGCGGGCGCGGCCTGTCGTCGCCGTGCTCGCCGGCGCATTCGCGCTGGCCGTCGGCGCGGCGCTGCTGATCCGCTCCTGGCACATGCCAAGTGACGTGCTCGGCGGCTACCTGATGGCGCTGCTGTGGACGGCCCTGGCGGTCGCCGGCGTGCGCTGGTCAGAGCGACGCCGGCCTTCGCGCCGGGCAGAGCATTAGGCGCGCTCGCCGGCGGCGACGTGCGTCGGCCCTGGTTGCTCGCTAGGAGGACTGTCCAGCGTCGTTGTCGGCGCGATGCGCGCCCGGCTGCCACAGCGGCTCGGCGGGCTGCTCGCTCGCGCCCGGCTCGTTGTTGGCGGCGCGGCTGAGGATGAACAGCAGATCCGACAGGCGGTTGAGGTAGCGGACCACCTCGCCGTTGCCCTCCTGGCCGACGGCGATCGCCCGACGCTCGGCGCGCCGGCAGACCGTGCGGCAGACGTGCAGGTGCGCCGCCGCGGGGGTGCCGCCCGGGATCACGAACGAGCGCAGGGGCGCGAGCGTCGCGTTGACCTCGTCGCAGGCGCGCTCGAGCCACTCGGTGTACTCGCCGCTGACGCGCAGGCGCTCGCGCGCGTCCGGGCCTGTGCCCGGGTCGGGCGCTGGGACCGACAGGTCGGCGCCGATGTCGAGCAGGTCGTTCTGCACACGCGCCAGCCACTGCGCGAACTGCTCGGGAAGGCCCGGCTGTAGCAGCGCGACGCCGATCGTCGCGTTGAGCTCGTCGACTGTGCCGTAGGCCTCGACGCGGGGGTGCAGCTTGGAGACACGGCTCATGTCGCCGAGGTGGGTCTCGCCGCCGTCGCCGAGCTTGGTGTAAATCCGTGTCAGGTTGACGGTCATGGCTTACGAGCGGCCGTCGCAGCCGGCTCAGCCCTGATGATAGGCCGACGACCCTGACTGCCTCGCGTCGGCGCGATGGGATACGTTCCCGCCCTTCCATGCGCATCGGCGTTCCGAAGGAGACCGCGGCGGGCGAGCATCGAGTGGCGCTCGTGCCGGAGGTCGTGAGCAAGCTCAAGGCCAGGGGCCTTGACATCGTCGTGCAGAACGGCGCGGGCGACGACGCGCTCGTGCCCGACGGGGCCTTCACCGAGGCCGGTGCGCAGCTGACCGGAGATGCTGCGGCGATCTGGAGCTGCGACGTGGTGTTGACGATCGCGCCGCCCGATCCCCAGCAGATCCGCTCGCTTGGTCCCTCGTCGATCCTGATCGGCTTTCTCGCGCCGCTGTCCAGTCCGCAGACCACGCGCGCGCTCTCCGACGCCGGCGCGACCGCCTTCGCGATGGAGGCGATCCCGCGGATCTCGCGTGCCCAGTCGATGGACGCGCTGTCCTCGCAGGCCAACGTCGCCGGCTACAAGGCCGCGCTGCTCGGCGCCGAGGAGATGGGCCGCTTCTATCCGATGCTGATGACCGCGGCCGGCACGATCCCGCCAGCGAAGGTGCTCGTGCTGGGCGTCGGCGTCGCGGGCCTGCAGGCGCTCGCCACCGCCAAGCGCCTGGGCGCGCGCACGACCGGCTACGACGTGCGCCCGGAGGTCGCCGAGCAGGTGCAGTCGCTCGGCGCCCAGTGGCTCGACCTCGGCCTGGAGGCCAGCGGCGAGGGCGGCTACGCCCGCGAGCTGACCGATGAGGAGCGCGCGCGCCAGCAGCAGGCGCTGACCGACGCGATCAAGGGCTTCGATGTCGTCATCACGACCGCGCTGGTACCCGGGCGCCCTGCCCCGAAGCTGGTCACCGCGGAGGCCGTCGCGGGCATGAAGCCCGGCTCGGTGATCGTCGATCTCGCCGGCGAGACGGGCGGCAACTGCGAGCTGACCGAGCCCGGCCAGACCGTCGTGCGCCACGACGTGAAGATCGCCTCGCCGCTGAACCTGCCGTCGAGCATGCCCGAGCACTCCTCGCAGCTGTTCGCACGAAACGTGCTCGCGCTGCTGGAACTGCTGATCGGCGAGGACGGCAACCTGAAGCTCGACTTCGACGACGAGATCATCGCCGGCGCCTGCGTGGTGCGCGGTGGCGAGATCGTCAACCCCGGGGCCGAGGCGGCCGTGGAGAAGGCCGGCGCAACCGCCGGCGGCTCGACGGCCGGCACGAGCTCGGACGTTGTCGCCGACACGCCCGGCGGAGGTGACCGAGAGTGATCCTCGCAAGCACGCTCACCACCAACCTCGCGATCCTCGTGCTCGCCGGGTTCATCGGCTTCGTCGTGATCTCCAAGGTGCCCAACACGCTGCACACGCCGCTGATGTCGGGGACCAACGCGATCCACGGGATCGTTCTGCTCGGCGGCCTGTTGATCGTCGGCGCCTCGGGCAACGGCACGTTTAACAAGATCATCCTCGTGATCGCGATCGCCTTCGGCACGATCAACGTCGTCGGCGGCTTCCTCGTCACCGATCGCATGCTGGAGATGTTCAAGTCCAAGCCCAAGCCGCCGAAGGACGACACGGGCAAGGACGGCGACGGAGCGGGGGGGACGCGGTGATCCTCGCGAGCTCGTTCCTGCAGGAACAGAACTTCCTCGACGTCCTCTACGTCATCGCCTTCGCCCTGTTCATCCAGGGCCTGCGCGGCCTCTCCGGCCCGACGACGGCGGTGCGCGGCAACCGCATAGCGGCTGTCGGCATGTTGATCGCGGTGATCGCAACCCTGCTCAACCAGTTCGAGGGCAACTGGGGGCTGATCGTGCTCGGCGTCGCGCTCGGCGCGGCCGTCGGCGTGCCGGCGGCCAGGCAGGTCAAGATGACCGCGATGCCGCAGATGGTCGCGCTGTTCAACGGCGTGGGCGGCGGTGCGGTGTTCCTGATCTCCTGGTCGGAGTTCCGCCTCACCGACGGCTTCTCGGGCACGGCCACCTATATCGCCGTCTTCTCGCTGTTCGCGGCGATCGTCGGCTCGGTCTCCTTCTGGGGCTCGAACATCGCCTTCGGCAAGCTCCAGGAAATCATCCCCGGGCGCCCGATCAGCTTCGGTTCGGCCCAGCAGATCGTCAACCTCGTGCTGCTGATTCTCGCGGTCGCCGCCGGCGTGGACATCGCCGCCGGCTCTCATTCGGAGGCGATCTTCATCGGGCTGCTCGTCTGCTCGGCGCTGCTCGGCAACGCCGTCGTGCTGCCGATCGGTGGCGCCGACATGCCCGTCGTGATCTCGCTGCTCAACGCATTCACCGGGCTGTCCGCCGCCGCCACGGGGATTGCGCTGAACAACACCGCGCTGATCGTCGCCGGCATGATCGTCGGCGCCTCGGGCACGATCCTGACGAACCTGATGGCCACGGCGATGAACCGCTCGATCCCGGCGATCGTCGCCGGCGGCTTCGGCGGCGGCGGAGCGGTCGAGGGCGCCTCCGGCGCCGGCGAGCACGCGGGCACGGTGCGCTCCACCAGCGCAGCCGACGCGGCGATCCAGCTCGCCTACGCCAATCGCGTGGTGATCGTCCCCGGCTACGGCATGGCCGTTGCCCAAGCCCAGCACGCGGTGCGCGAGCTGACCAAGGAGCTTGAGAAACGCGGCGTGGAAGTCAGCTACGCGATCCATCCCGTCGCCGGGCGCATGCCCGGGCACATGAACGTGCTGCTCGCCGAGGCCGACGTGCCATACGACCAGCTCAAGGAGATGGACGACGCCAACCCCGAGTTCCAGCGCACCGACGTGTCGCTGGTGATCGGCGCCAACGACGTGACCAATCCGGCGGCCAAGAACACCCCGTCATCGCCGATCTACGGGATGCCGATCCTCGAAGTCGGCGACAGCCACTCGGTGATCGTCATCAAGCGCTCGATGAACCCCGGCTTCGCGGGTATCGAAAACGAGCTCTACTACGACCCCAAGACGGCGATGCTCTTCGGCGACGCCAAGTCCGCGGTCTCAGAGATCAGCGCGGAGCTTGGCCAGATCTGAGTAGCGCCTCTGCGAGACTGCGGTCGTGATCGAGCGCAGCCAGGCTCTCGCGGCGCTGACCGAGGATGAGTTCGACGTCGTCGTCGTCGGCGGCGGGATCACGGGAGCTGGCGTCGCGCTCGACGCAGCCTCACGCGGTTACAGCGTCGCGCTGCTGGAGCGCGCCGACTACGCCTCGGGGACCTCCAGCCGCTCGAGCAAGCTCGTTCACGGCGGTCTTCGCTACCTGCAGAACTTCGACCTCGGGCTCGTGCGCGAGGCGCTGCTCGAGCGCCAGCTGCTGGTCGCGCTCGCGCCGCATCTCGTGCGCCCGCTGCCGCTCGTGGTGCCGGCCTTTGAGGGCGCCCGTCCCGATCGGCTCGTGGGCGTCGGCCTGAACCTCTACGACGTGATGTCCGTCGACCGCGATCGCCTGCGCACGCGCCGGGGAAAACGCGCCCGCGCGGCCGCGGCCGACAAGAAGTCGGGCGTCGAGCAGGGCACCGCGCCCGACGGCCCGTCAGACGGCGAGTCGTGGAGCCCCGAGCGCCACCGCGTGATCTCCGGCGAGGAGGTGCTCGAGCTGCTGCCGGCGCTCTCCAGTCGCGAGCCAACGAGCGGCTACCTGTTCTATGACTGCCAGACCGACGACGTGCGCCTGGTGCTGACCGTGCTCGGCGAGGCCGAGCGCTTTGGCGCGGTGTGCGCCAATCGGGTTGACGTCACCGGCCTGCTCGAGCACGGCGGTCGCGCCCACGGCGTGCGCGTGCTCGACGCCGAGAGCGGCGGCGAATTCGACGTGCACGCGGCCAACGTGATCAACGCGACCGGCGTGTGGGCCGATGAGCTGCGCCCGCAGGAGCTGCACGACGAGGCCGAGCTGCCGCGCATCCGCCCCAGCCGCGGCACACACGTCACGCTGCACCACGACGACCTGCCGCTCGTCGGCGGCGCGATCGTTCCGGCTGGCTCCGGGCGCTCGATCTTCGCGCTGCCCTGGCTGGGGCATACGCTGGTGGGCACGACCGACAACGACTACGAGGGCCCGCTCGACCACATCGAGCCCTCCGGCGAGGACGTCGACTACCTGCTGCAGGCGATAAACGAGTTCTTCGGCTCGACGCTCGGCCGCGAGCAGCTGACCGGCGCATTTGCCGGCGTGCGCCCGTTGATCTCCACGGGCGACCCGAAGAAGTCCGTCGACATCTCGCGCAAGGCCGAGCTGTACGAGACGTCCTCGGGGATGATCACGATCACGGGCGGCAAGCTCACGACCTGGCGGCGGATGGCCAAGATGACCGTCGATCGGCTGGTCCTGCGCGACGCCCGCGACGCCCCCTGCCGCACGCATGAGATTCCGCTGGGCCAGGCGATCTCAGTCGATGAGCTGCCGCTCGTCGAGGGCGTGCCCGCGGAGTCCTATGCCGCGCTCGCCTCGCGCTACGGCCATGCGGCGCACACGGTGCTCGCGCTCGCCGCCGAGCGCGGCGAGCTGGCCCAGCCGATCGTGCCGGGCCTACCCGACCTGCTCGCCGAGGTTGCGCTGGCGGCGCGCCAGGAGCAGGCGCGCAGCATCGGCGACGTGCTGCTGCGTCGCACGCGCCTCGGGCTGCTCGCCGCGCACGAGCTGTCGGCCGGCGAGGGCGGGCCCAGCGAGCCGGTGGCGCGCGTCGCCGACATCCTCGCGGGCGAGCTCGGCTGGGACGCGGCGCGGACGCAACTGGAGATCGACCGGTTCGCAGACGAGGCCCGCGCCGAGGGGCTGCACCAGTCGTGAACCCGAGCCGGGTGGCCCACCGCGCGGCCCCGAGCCACCGCCTGACGGCCGCGGGTCGCGTGCTCGAGCTGGGCGCGAGGCCCTGGCTGATGGGGATCGTCAACGCCTCGCCGGACTCCTTCAGCGACGGCGGCCGGCGCCCCACGCTCGATTCTCAGGTGCAGCTGGCCGAGGAGCTGCTCGCCGCCGGCGCGGACATCGTCGACATCGGCGGCGAGTCCGCCACCACGGGGCGCCCGCCGGTGTCCGTCGAGGAGGAGCTGGCGCGTGTCGTGCCGCTGGTCGAACGCGTTGCCGGCGGGCTCGACGCGATCGTCTCAGTCGACACCTATAAGCCGCCCGTCGCGCGCGCCGCCGTCGCCGCCGGGGCGTGCATCGTCAACGACGTCAGCGCCCTGCGCGACCCGCAGCTGGCCGATGTCTGCGCGCAGACCGGTGCCGCGCTCGTCGTCATGCACACGCGCGCCGCACCGCGCGAGCGTCTGCACGATGCCGATCTCTACGACGACATCACCGCGGAGGTGCTCGGCTTCCTGCGCGAGCGCATCGCCGTGGCGCTGGGGGCGGGTATGGCTCCCGAGCAGCTGATCGTCGACCCCGGGCCCGACTTCGCCAAGACCCCGGCGCAGACGATCCGCCTGCTGCGCGAGCTCGATCGCCTGCACGAGCTCGGACGGCCGCTGCTGATGGCGATCTCGCGCAAGGACTTCGTCGGCGCGCTCACCGGGCGCCCTCCGCGCGAGCGGCTCGCCGGCACGCTTGCCGCGCTCGCGCACGGCGTGGACGCGGGCGCGCACGTCTTCCGCGTGCACGACGTCGCCGCCGCCGCGGATTTCCTGGCCGTCCGCGCGGCGCTCTCGGGCGCCTCGGAGCCGAGCAGGGATCTCGCGCTCGCCGAGGAATTGCGTCATGACCGGGTGACCGGTTGACGCCCGCGCTGCGAGCGCGCTCGGCGCGGCCGAACGCGCGAGGCGGCCGGGAGAGCCGCTAGGCTGGAAAGCGTTCACGGGTGCCCGCAGCTGTCCAACGCGGCGGGACGCCAACCACCCATTCAAGAGAAGGAGACCCAAAATGGCAGCAGTACTCGACCGTTCCGAGCTCGAGGCGAGCCCTCTGGCCGACCTCCATGCAATCGCCGACCAACTCGGTCTCGACGGATTCCGTCGCTTGCGCAAGGCCGATCTGATCGACCGGATTCTCGGCGACGCGCCGGCGCCGGACGTCGACGACGAGCCGTCCTCGACATCGCAGGAGCAGGACACCTCCGAGCGCCCCTCGCGCGGCCGCCGGCGCGGCGGCCGGTCGCGCCGTTCGAGCTCCGCCGCCTCGCGCGCGGACTCGGCCGATGCGGAGGAGGACACCGAGGACGTCCCCGAGAACGCGCCTGGCGAGAAAGCCGCCCGTGAGAAAGCGCCTCGCGAGCGAGGCGGGCGCCGCGAGCGAAGCCGCAGCACGCGCGATGACGAGCCGCCCAAGGACGTGGAGAGCGACGATGGCGGCGCCGTGGCCGAGGGCGTCGTCGAGGTGCTCGGCAATGGCTCGGCCTTCCTGCGCATCGATCCGCCCGAGCCCTCCGACGGCGACGTGTACATATCCGCCGCCCAGGTGCGCCGCTGTGAGCTCGTCTCGGGCGACCGCGTCGCCGGGCCTGCGCGTACGCCGCGCCGCTCCGAGCGATACCCGTCGCTCGTGCGCGTCGACACGATCAATGGGACCTCCGCAGACGCCGTGTCGGCGGGCACGCGCTACGAGGATCTGCCGGTCGACTACCCGAGCGAGCGCATCGCGCTCGAGTCCAAGGACCCGACGCTCGAGGCGATCGAATGGCTAACGCCGTTCGGCCGCGGCTCGCGCGTGACGATCGTCGGCGCTGCGCGCGCCGGCAAGACCGAGACGCTTCGCGGTCTACTGGCGGCGCTGGCCGCCGATCAGGGATCGGCCAGCGATGGCCTGGAGGTCTCGCTCGTGCTCGCCGGGGCACGCCCGGAGGAGATCGCCCGGTGGCAGCAGGGTGCGCCCGCTCCTGCCAGCGCGCTCAGCTTCGCCGCGTCCTCGGACTCGCAGAGCCAGGCGGTCGAGCGCGCGCTCGACGCGGCCAAGCGCGTGGCCGCGCGCGGGGGGGACGCCGTCGTGCTGATCGACAGCCTCGACGGCCTCAGCCCGCAAGCCGCGCGCAAGGCCCTCGCCGCGGCGCGCAACCTGCGCGACGGCGGATCGCTGACCGTGATCGCCACCGCCGCGCAGCCGCTCGGCGGCGAGAGCACGGTGATCGCGCTCGATGTCGCGCTCACCTCGACCGGACGCCAGCCGATCCTCGATCTCGCGGCCAGCGGCACGCTCAAGCCCGAGCTGCTCGTCGGCGACGACGGTGCGCAGGCGATCACGCAGGCGCGCGCAGGCGCGCTCGACGCGAGCTAGGCGTAGCGGCGGTAGGCCACCCGGCCCCAGGAGGGCTCGGGAGCGAGTTCGATCGGTTCGCCGCCGACCTGCGACAGCGGGTCGACGGGCTGAACGTAGGCGAACCTGCCGGTCTCTTCGTCGAAGGCCACGCTCAGCTCGCCCTCGTTGACGCGCTGGTCCAGCCAGGCTCCACGGAACACCAGCCGCCGCAGCCAGTGCACCAGCGAGCGCTCGGCCGGTCCGACCAGCTCCGGCCAGCAGTCGTTGACGTGCTGTCCGAGCGCCGACGCCGGATCTGAGATCTCGCCGTTGACGGCGAGGTTGACGAGGTCTTCGAGCTCCTCCTCGCCCAGACGTCCGCCGACGAAGCCGACCTTGATCGCCGCCTGCTCGCAGCGCTCGGAGAAATCCTCCTCGTTGAAGGTGAAGCGCAGCTCGCCGTATTCGAGGACGAAGTCCTCTCCCGAGTCGTAGTTTCCGCGGCGCGAAGTGTCCATAGCAGGGTGACCGGCGGCCCTTGGGCCTTCGGTCGTCGGGATCATACGGTGGGTTCCTCCTCGCCCGGCTGCGGTGCACGGGATTTTGCATTGGCGAATCCTTCTGCTGGCCTCGGCGGCGCCCCGGCGCAGCGGGCGTATGCGTGTCCGGCCCTCTATAGGCTGCGCGCATGGCACGCCTGTCAGAGCACGGCCTGCGCCGATCGGTCGGCGTGCCCGGCTTGTTCGCGACGGCCTACGGCAACGTCGGCTCCTCGATCTACTACGCGCTCGGGCTCGTCGCCGCCCACGCGCTGGGCCTGACACCGATCGTCTTCCTGTTCGCCGGCGGGCTGTTCGTGCTCACCGCCAAGACCTACGCCGAGGGCGCCTCGATGTTCCCCGAAGCCGGCGGCTCCTCGTCGTTCGCGCGCCACGCGTTCAACGACGTCGTCTCGTTCTTTGCCGGCTGGGCGCTGAGCCTCGACTACATCATCACGATCGCCATCTCGGCGTTCTTCGTCCCGCACTACCTCGGCGCGTTCTTTCCCGCGCTGACGCACAACCCGGGCGACATCATCGGCGGTCTCGTCACGATCGTGCTGCTCGCCGGTCTGAACATCCGCGGCCTCGGCGAGTCGGCCAAGCTCAACCTGTTCCTGGCGATCGCCGACCTCTGCACGCAGGTGCTGCTCGTCGGCCTCGGCTTCGTGCTCGTGTTCAGCCCCTCGCTGCTGATCGATCAGGTGCACCTGGGACTCGCTCCGAGCTGGACCCAGCTGATCTTCGCGCTGTCGGTGGCGATGGTCGCCTACACGGGAATCGAGACCGTCTCGAACATGGCCGAGGAGGCCAAGGATCCCGGCCACGACATTCCCAAGTCGGTCAACCTCGTTCTGATCGCCGTGCTCGGCGTCTACGCGGGCATCTCCGTGGTGGCACTGTCGGCGCTGCCGGTGATCCACCACGGAGTCGGCTTCAGCCCGGCGCTGGCCGAAAGCTACAGGCACGCCGGCTACGCGACGGCGCTCGGCGGCCATTTCGAAAACGATCCCGTGCTGGGTATCGTCTCGCGCCTGGGCCTGCATGGCACGGTCCTGACGCTCGCCAAAGCCTACGTCGGCGTGCTCGCCGCGACGATCCTGTTCATCGCCACGAACGCCGGTCTGATCGGTATCTCGCGGCTGTCGTGGTCGCTGTCCGAGCACCGCCAGCTGCCCACCCTGTTCTCCAGCCTGCACCCCCGGTTTCGCACGCCCTGGTTCACGATCGTGTTCTTCTCGATCCTCGCCGGGTTACTGATCCTGCCGGGCGAAACGACGCTGCTCGGCAACCTCTACTCGTTCGGCGCGATGCTCTCGTTCACCACCGCGCACGTCTCGGTGATCGCGCTGCGCATCAAGCGCCCCGACCAGGAGCGCCCCTACCGGATGCCGTGGAACGTGCCCTTCCGTGGCCACGTCATCCCGTTGACCGCCGTGCTCGGCGCGATCGGCACGTTCGGCGCATGGTGCGCGGTGGTCGCGCTGCACGGCGAGGCGCGCACGATCGGCATCCCCTGGATGGTCCTCGGGATGGCCGGCTACTTCGTCTATCGCAGGCGCCAGGGGCTGGACCCGCGCAAGCCCTACAAGATCGAGCGCCCGCAGCGCCCACCGGACTTCGAGGCCTTTGACTATCGCTCCGCGCTCGTGCCGATCTTCGGCGCCGACGTCAGCGCCAGCGCCCTGCACAGCGCCGCCAAGCTGATCGGCGAGGAGGGCGTCGTATATGCGATCTTCGTGTTGCCCGTCCCCAGTCAGCTGTCGCTCGATGCGGGCCTGGAGGAAGAGGAAGCGCACGGGCGCTCGGTGCTGGAGAGCGCGCGCATCCAGGCGCGCCGCGCTGGCATCAAGATCCACACCGGGCTGATCCGCACGCGTCATCCGGGAGCCTCGCTCGTCGAGGAAGCCGAGCGGGTCGGCGCCGACGTCATCTACTGGTCGACGATCCACGCCCCCGCCGGCGAGCAGCGGATCGGGCCGACGGCCGCCTATCTGCTCAGCCGCCGACCCTGCCGCGTGATCATCGAGACCGACAACCGCGCCGGCCACGATCGCACGCTCGCGCCAGACCGCGCGAGTGCCGGCGCCGTCTGAGCGGGGGCGACGTCGCGCCCTAGTCGCGTCGGAGTGCCGAGGTGAGCGCCTGGTCGAGCTCGGCGTGCACGAACTGGAAGCCGAGCACCAGCGGCTTGGCGGGCACCACGCGCGCGCCCTCGGTCACGATCTCGGCCATCTCGCCGTAGAGCAACTTCAGCGCAACGGCTGGCACGGGCAGCAGCGCCGGGCGTTTGAGCGCACGGCCCAGCGCACGCGAGAAGTCGCGATTGCTGACCGGCTCGGGCGCCGTCGCGTTCACCGGCCCGCTCCAGCGCTCGTCTGAAACCGCCGCGACCATCACGCCGACGAGGTCGTCGAGGTGGATCCATGAGACGTACTGGCGCCCGCCCGCGACCGGGCCGCCGACACCCAGGCGAAACGGCGGCAGCATCTTCTCCAGCGCCCCTCCGTCCTTGGCGAGCACGACGCCCGTGCGCACCAGCACCACGCGCATGCCCAGCGCCGAGGCCTTTGACGCCTCGTCCTCCCATTGCACGCAGATCCGTGCCAGGAAGTCCTTGCCGGGCGGCGCGTCCTCGTCCAGCGGCTCCTCGCCGCGGGCTCCGTAGTAGCCGACGCCCGAGGAGCTTACGAGCGTCGAGGGTCGCTCGTCGGCCTGTTCCAGTCCCGCGAGCAGGTTGCGCGTACCGGTGACGCGGCTCTCGCGGATCGCCCGCTTTGCCTCCGCGCTCCAGCGCCGGGCGATGTTCTCACCGGCCAGGTGCACGACCGCGTCGCGGCTCTCCAGCGCCGCCACCGGGGCGGGCCCGCTCATCAGGTCCCAGTCGAAGACCTCGACCGGCCGCAGTCCCGCACTGCGCAAGCGCTCCTGCGCCCGCCCGGCATCGCGCGAGAGGACGGTCACCGCAGCCCCGCTGCCCTGCAGCGCGGCGATCAGGCGTGGACCGATCAGGCCCGTCGCCCCCGTCACCGTCACGCGCGTTGCCTCCACGCGCCTACCCTCTCACACGCGCAGCCCGACGGCTAGGCGGAGGAGATCGAGGTCATCGTGTCGCCCGGCGCGCAGCGTGGGCTGAGCTTGTGCATATAGCGCCAGCGATAGCCATAGTAGTTACGCAGCGCGGGCTGAGTGTGTGCAAATAGCGCTGGCGATAGCCATAGTATTTACATCGTATATACGATTGCTATCGCAGTTCGCGTAAAGAGGACACAGCCCACTGTCCCTCTGCCGATCTGCTCGCGAACAGATCAGAGACCCAGAGACTCCAACCCGCATCAAGCCTCTAGGCCGAGGAGCTCGGGGTCATCGTGTCGCCCGGCGCGAAGCCGACCTCCAGGCCGGCGCGTGCAGTTCCATCGGCGCGGGCCTCGTTGGCCACCGCCGCGGCGACCGCAGGGGCGACGTCACGGTTGAAGACCGACGGGATGATGTAGTCCTCGCGCAGTTCCGCCTCGTCGACCGCCGCCGCGATCGCGCGCGCGGCCGCCATCTTCATCCGCTCGGTGATCGTCGGCGCGCGCACGTCCAAGGCGCCGCGGAAGATCCCCGGGAAGCACAGCACGTTGTTGATCTGGTTGGCGTAGTCAGAGCGCCCCGTCGCCACGATCCTCACGTACTTGGCGGCCTCCTCCGGTATCACCTCGGGAGTCGGGTTGGCCATCGCGAAGACCATCCCGTCCTTGTTCATGCGCGCCAGCGCCTCCGCCGGCATCACACGGGCGCCCGACACGCCGATCAGCAGATCCTCGCCGTCGATCACCTCGGCGGGCGTGCCTGCGCGGCAGTCGGGATTGGTCGACTCGGCAAACCAGCGCTTGACGTCGTTCATCGACCCGTCGAGGTAGTCGGCGCGCTGGACGTGCAGCGCGCCGCGCGAGTCCGCGCCGACGATTTTGCGCACGCCGCCGGCCAGCAGGATCTTCGTCACCGCGATCCCCGCCGCGCCGAGGCCGATGATCAGCACGTTCAGGTCCTCGATCCGCTTGCCCGTCAGCTTGAGCGCGTTCAGCAGCGCCGCCATCACGACCACCGCCGTGCCGTGCTGGTCGTCGTGGAACACGGGGATGTCCAGCTCCTGCTTCAGGCGATCCTCGACCGCGAAGCAGCGCGGCGCGGAGATGTCCTCGAGGTTGATCCCGCCGAACGCCGGCGCGATCAGCTTGACCGTGCGCACGATCTCGTCCGGGTCGGTCGTGTCCAGGCAGATCGGGAATGCGTCGACGTCGGCGAACTCCTTGAACAGGCAGCACTTGCCCTCCATCACCGGCATCGCCGCGCGCGGCCCGATGTCGCCTAGCCCGAGCACCGCGGTGCCGTCGGAGACGACCGCCACGGTGTTGCGCTTGATCGTGTACTGGAAGGCCCTGTCCGGATCGTCGGCGATCGCCAGGCTGACGCGCGCCACGCCCGGCGTGTAGGCCATCGACAGGTCGTCACGCGTCTTCAGCGGATGCTTGTTGTGCTGTTCGATCTTGCCGCCGACGTGCAGCAGGAACGTGCGGTCTGTCGTGTCGATCACCTCGACGCCCGGCACCGCCTCGATCGCCGCGATGATCCGCTCCCAGTGGTCCTTGCCGGAGGCGTCGACGACGACGTCGCGCAGGCTGTGGTTGCCGTCGACCTCGACCAGGTCGACCGCGCCCACCATCCCGCCGGCCTCGGCGATCGCGCTCGAGAGCTGCCCCAGCGTCCCGTGCGCGTCATCGATCCTGACGCGGATGGTGAGTCTGAACTGTGCGCTCGGCGTGGCGCTCACGAAACGTATCTCCTCGGAAGTTGGGGGCACGGCATGTTAGGCCTCAGGCGAGTCTCAACGCGTGATGGTGCGCGGCGCGTGGCGGGCGAGCCCGCTCCACGGCGCCGCGCGCGTCCTCGTAGAGTGACCGGTCAATGGCCGGCACGAGCACACGCGCGAAGGCGCCCGCGGGCGCTCCGGTGGACACGCAGCGGCGCCTGTTCCTGATCGACGGGCCGAGCCTGGTCTATCGCGCGTTCTTCGCGCTGCCCGAGTCGATCGCGACATCCACCGGCGTGCCCACCAACGCGATCTTCGGCTTCGCCTCGATGCTCGTGAAGATCGTCACCGAGTACGGCGTGTGTCCGACCGTCGTCGCCTGGGACGCCGGCAGCTCCGGGCGCACCGAGGTCTACGCCGAGTACAAGGCCCAGCGCCGCTCGCGCCCGGACCTGCTCAAGCAGCAGTGGCCGGCAATGGAACCGCTCGTCGAGGCCTTCGGCTACTCAAACGTGAAGATCGACGGCTACGAGGCCGACGACGTGATCGCCTCGCTGGCCGAGCACGCGCTCCGCGCCGACCCGCCCGTGCCCGTGATGATCGTCACCGGCGATCGCGACGCCTTCCAGCTGATCGACGCCGATGGCCTGGTCAAGGTGATGGCGACCTCGCGCGGGATCACCGAGACGAAGATCTACGACCGTCAGGCGGTGATCGACCGTTATGGCATCGCGCCGGAGCTGATCCCCGACTTCTACGGCCTGAAGGGCGACACCTCCGACAACATCCCCGGCGTCCCCGGAATCGGCGACAAGACCGCCAGCGAGCTGATCCAGACCTACGGCGCGCTGGAGGACGTGCTCGCGCACGTCGACGAGATAAAAGGCGCCAAGCGCAAACAGAACCTGCTCGAGCACGCCGACGACGCGCGCGTGTCCAAGCAGCTGGCGACCGTGCAGCGCGACGTCGCCGTCGACTTCGACATCGCCGCCGAGTCCACGCGCGAGCCCGATCGCTCGCGCGTGCGCGAGGTCTTTCGCGAGTACGAGCTGCGCGATCCGCTGCGTCGCCTGGAGGAGGCGCTCGGCGACCCCGACGTTGCCGCCCCCGCGCTGCCGGCCGAGGTCAAGTTGAGCGGGCGCGTGCGCTCGGGCACGCCCGCTGACATCGCCCGCCTCGGCGCGCCGGACTCGGAGATCGCGCTCGTCGTGCGCGCCGCCGAGACGCCCGAGGGCGCGCTGTTCGCCGACGGCGCGCCGTGGCGCTTCGCGGCGGCGGTCGCCGGCGCCGGGCAGGGGCGTGGCGCGGGCGCGGGCGTCGAGGTGCTCGCCGGCGACTGCGAGGGGCCCCAGCAGGTCGTCGCCGCATGCGCGCAGCGACCCGTCGTCGCCCACGACGCCAAGTCGCTCGGGCTCGTGCCGCCGGGGTTGGCGCACGACACGCTGCTCGGCGCCTACCTGCTCGAGCCCGCGCGCCGCGGCTACCCGTTCGCCGAGCTTTGCGAGGAGCGCGGACTGGCCAGCGACCTGGAGGACCCGCAGTCCGCCGAGGTCGTGCTGCTCGGCGCGCTCGCCGGCTGGCAGCGCGAGCAGATCGCCGAGCGCGGGCTGGAGGGCGTGATGCACGACATCGAGTTGCCGCTCGTCGCAGTGCTGCGCGAGATGGAGCTGCTCGGCGTGCGTCTGAACCTCGACCGCCTCGCCGAGATCACCGCCCGCGTGCGCGAGGAGGTCGCCGGCCTGGAAGCGGAGATCTTCGCGCTCGCCGAGGAGGAGTTCACGATCGGCTCGCCCCAGCAGCTCGGGCAGATCCTGTTCGAGAAGCTCGGCCTGTCGCGCAAGCGCCGCGGCAAGACCGGCTACTCGACCGACGCGCGCGTGCTGCAGGCGATCCGCACCGAGCACGAGATCGTGCCGAAGATCGAGCGCTGGCGCGAGCTGTCGACGCTCGCCAAGACCTACCTCGATGTGCTCCCCGAGGAGGTCGACGAGCGCTCGCGCATCCACACGACCTTCCTGCAGGCCGTCGCGCAGACCGGGCGGCTGTCGAGCACCAACCCGAACATGCAGAACGTGCCGATCCGCACCCCGCTCGGGCGCGAGATCCGCGGCTGCTTCGAGGCCGAGGACGCAAACGTGCTGATCTCCGCCGACTATTCGCAGATCGAGCTGCGCGTGCTCGCGCACGTCGCCGACGAGCCGGCGCTCAAGGAGATCTTCAGGCGCGAGGAAGACGTGCACACGGCGACCGCCTCGCAGGTGTTCGCCGTCGCCGCGCAGGACATCGATCCGGGCATGCGCTCGAAGGCGAAGATGATCAACTACGGAATCGTCTACGGCCTCTCGGACTTCGGCCTCGCCGACCGTCTGAACATCCCTCGCGAGGAGGCCAAGGAGTTCATCGACGCCTACCTGCAGCGCTTCCCGCGCGTCGCCGCCTTCATGGCCGAGACGATCGAGCAGGCCAAGCAGCAGAGCTACGTGACGACGCTGTGGGGCCGCCGGCGCCAGATCCCCGAGCTTCAGGCGCGCAACTACCAGGTGCGCATGCTCGGCGAGCGCCTCGCCGTGAACACCGTCATCCAGGGCACCGCCGCCGACATCATCAAGCTGGCGATGGTCCGCACCCACGCAGCGCTCGGCGAGTCAGGACTGCAGACGCGCCTGCTGCTGACGATCCACGACGAGCTGCTGTTCGAAGGGCCGCCGTCCGAGCAGGCCGCTGCGCGCGATCTCGTCGAGCGTGAGATGTGCGGCGTGTGGGATCGCGACCCGCCGCTCGCCGTCGATGCCGGCGTCGGACGCAACTGGCTGGAGGCCAAGTGAGCCGCTCGCTGGCTGTGCTGATCGGGGTCGGCGCCGGCTGCCTGGTGGGAATGCAGGCGCCGATCAACTCACGCCTGGGCAAGACGGTCGGAGGCCTGCAGGCGGCGAGCTTCTCCTTTCTGGTCGGCACGGTCGCGTTGGTGTCGCTCGCCTTCGTCTTGCGCGGGGGGCTCGGCAGCCTCGGCCAGCTGGGACGTGTGCCCTGGTGGGCGCTCGTCGGCGGCCTGCTCGGGGCCGTGTACGTGTTCGTCGCCCTCGAAGCCGTGCGCACGCTCGGGGTGAGCGGATTGACCGCGGCGGTGATCCTTGGCCAGCTGGCGATCTCCGTCGTGGTCGACCGCTTCGGCCTGCTCGGGGTCGCGCGCCAGAGCATTGACCTGCAGCGGATCGTCGGGCTGGCGCTGCTCGCCGCCGGCGTCGTGCTCGTCGTGCGCAAGTAGTGGGCGACGGCGCTCAGCCCAGCGCGCTCTGAAAGCCCTCGCGCCAGCTCGCGTAGCGCGGCGTCCAGCCGAGCTCATGCTTGGCGCGCGCATTGGATGCACCCTGCGCGCGCGTCATCGTCATCACGCCGTACTCGCCGGCGAGCGGGCGCGCCAGCCATGCCGGCACGCGGCGCGGAGCCTTTGCGCCGAGCGCGTCCGCGAGCGCCGGGATCCACTCGTGCACCGGCGCCGGCTCGTCGTCGACCACGTTGTACGTGTCCGATGCGCCCTGCGTGAGCGCCGCCACCGTGGCCCGCGCGGCATCCTGCACGTGGATGAACGACCACACACCGCCGCCGCCGCCGACGATCGGCAGCCGACGCCGGGCGACTTCTTGCCCGAGCGAGCCGCGCGCGGAGATCGACGTGCCCGGACCGTAGAAGTAGCCGTAGCGCAGCACGATCCCACCCGCGCCGAGCACCGTGCGCTCGAGCTCGGCGATTGCCGCCGCCGAGCGCTTGAACTGCGCCGGCGGATCGGCCATCAATGGGTCGTCCTCGACGTGAACCGTTCCCAACGGGCCGGATGCGTAGGCGAAGGCGATGCTCTGGGCGAGGACGCGCGAGGCGCCGGCTCGCTGCGCGGCCGCGACGAGATTGCGCGTGCCCTGCGTGCGCAGGCGGTCGGTGAGCGCGAAGTCGCGCACGATCTTGCGCGGATCCAGGCGCGGCGGGATCGCCGTCAGCTGATGCACGACCGCCTCAGGTCGTGCCGCGACGACGGCGCTTGTCACGGCGTCGGCGTCGAGCGCGTCGACGATGACCGCCTCGGCGCCCGCCGCGCGCACGGCTGCGGCCTTCTCGGGCGAA
The DNA here is from genome assembly GCA_017882375.1 of Solirubrobacteraceae bacterium. Lineage (GTDB taxonomy): Bacteria > Actinomycetota > Thermoleophilia > Solirubrobacterales > Solirubrobacteraceae > Palsa-744. The sequence continues at coordinate 25,038 of JADGPP010000030.1, forward strand.
CGCGTCATGCCGGTTACCTCGTGGCCGTCGGCGACCAGCAGCGCCAGCAGCGGCGCGCCGATCGCGCCGGTGGCGCCTGCCAGGAAGACCCTCACGGCGCCGCTACCGCCGGTCGCTCGGCGCCCGGCAGCGACTCGCCCACCACGCAGACCATTCCCTCGCTGAAGCCCGCCGGCGGCATGTCGAAGGCGCTGTTGAAGCGCGCGCGCATGTTCTCCAGCGCGATCACGTTGGTCAGCTCGACCAGCTGGCGCTCGTCTCGGCGAGCACCTTCAGGCGCTCCTGCATGCGAGCCTGCTTGGCGGTTGCGCGCTCGAAGGCGCCGTAGCCCATCAGCAAGCCAGGCGTGTACGCGTAGACGCCCACGGGGTCCACGTCGCGGCCAAGCTGCCTGCGCGAGACCGTGTGGGCCAACCGCACCAACGGGTTCCAGCTGCGCTTGGATACGACGTCGATTCTGGTCATCGCTGCACCTCCAGCGGTCGGGTTGACTCGCGCGCGAGCCATGCCAGGGCGGCGGTCGCGAGCGCGAGCGAGGCGAAGTCGAACGGCCCGAGCCAGTGCGGATGGGCCGAGCCGATGTCGGCGAGGTGGTTGATCGCGTGCAGCGCGAACTGCAGCGCCACGCAGCAGAGGATCGGCGTGCGCCAGGAGACGCGCCGGTAAGCGACCGTCAGCGAGACGCCGAACGCCAGGTTGAACGTCGCCGTGTCGCGCAGGTAGTGGTCGTTCTGAACGCCGAACGGGCCGATGTCGGTGAAGAACGTGTGCGGCGCGAACACCATCAACGCGGCGATCGCGAAGTGGTATGCCGCGAACGCGATCAGGCCGACGCGGACCGTCGACGCCAAGCGCACCGCTGGGCCGGTCGATGCGCTGTCGCTGGCGTCACGAGCAGTTGACATGGCCGCTACTCTAGCCCAGAGGTGGTTCCCAAACAGTGACCAGTCTGGCGACAAAAGAAGGTACCAGTTACGGTCCGGAGCTGCTCGTGCGCCTACGCGGCGGGCGCCGCCGCGCACAGCTGGAGGATCGCCTGCGCGAGCTCGTGCGCGACGGCACGCTCACGGCCGGCAGCCGGATGCCGTCCTCGCGGGCGCTCGCGGGCGACCTGAGCGTGTCGCGGCGGCTGGTCGTCGACGCCTACGCGCAGCTGCTCGCCGAGGGCTATCTGATCGCCCGTCAGGGCGCCGGCACCTATGTGGCGCAGGCCACCGCTGCGGCCGACGGCGCCGCTCCGCCGCAGGTCTCCCGCGCGCCGCAGTTCGACTTCTTCCCCGGCGCGCCCGACCTGTCCTCGTTCCCGCGCTCGCTGTGGCTGCGCGCGATGCGCGACGTGCTGCGCGTGGCGCCCGACGGCGCGCTCGCCTACCCGGATGCGCGTGGCGCCCCCGAGCTGCGCCGCGCGCTCAGCTCATACCTGCGACGCGTGCGCGGCGTCGTCGTCGAGCCCGACGCGATCGTCGTCTGCTCCGGCGCCACGCAGGGGCTGGCGCTGCTCGGGCGCGCGCTGGTCACCCAGGGCGTGACGGCGATCGACGTCGAGGACCCCGGTCTGCCACCGCACCGCGCGGTGCTCGCCTACGCCGGCCTGCAGGTGCGCGGGGCAACCGTGGACGAGCAGGGCGTGGACGTCGCCGCGCTGCGCGCGCCGGTCGTGCTGACCACGCCGGCTCATCAGTGCCCGACGGGCGTCGTGCTCTCGCCGCAGCGCCGCGGCGAGCTCGTGCGCTGGGCGCGCGAGGGCGGCCTGGTGATCGAGGACGACTACGACGCCGAGTTCCGCTACGACCGCGCCCCGCTCGGCGCGCTGCAGGGGCTCGCGCCCGACCGGGTCGTGTACATGGGCACGGTGTCAAAGACGCTCGCGCCGGGCCTGCGCCTCGGCTGGCTGGTGCTGCCGGCATCGCTGATCGACGCCGTCGTGCAGGCCAAGGCCCTCGACGACCTCGGCTGCCCGGCGCTCGACCAGCTCGTGCTCGCGCGGTTGCTGGAGACCTCGGCGTATGACCGTCATCTGCGCCGCGCGCGCCGGCGCAACCGCGCGCGACGCGACGCGCTGATCGCGGCCGTCGCGCGCGAGCTGCCCCGAGCGCGCGTCAGCGGCATCTCCGCCGGGCTGCACGCGCTCGTGCGCCTGCCGCGCGCCGTCGACCTGCAGGGGCTGGTCAGCGCCGCCGAGCAGCGCTCGCTGCGCGTGTACCCGCTGGAGTTCCACCGGATCGAGCCCGCGGGTGAGGCCGACGCGCTCGTAATGGGCTACGCCAACCTCTCAGAGCCGGCGATCGACGAGGGCGTGCGCCGACTGTCGGAAGTCCTGCGAGAGCTCTGAGCGATCGAGGTCGCGCGATGACCGGTCGAGAGCCACCAGAACCCTCAGCACCGCCGGAGCCGCCACCGACGGCTCCGGCGCGCCCGCGGGCGAAGGACGGTCTCAGGCGGGCGCGCCCGCCGAGACGGCGGCGAGCCGCGAGCGCGTCAGCGCGCGGGCGCCTTCGGCGACGAAGGTCGGCGGGGCGATCGCCAGATACTGATCGAACACCCAGCCGCACAACCGGCGGTTCTCGAACAGGTGGATGACAGCGGTGAGCGAGCGGCTGGGCGTCAGGCGTCCGGCGGCCTGCTGGGCACGGAGCATCCATGCGAACTTGCGCGTGTGCGCGGCCGAGAAGGCGCCGTAGCGCGCCAGCGCCAGCTCGCGCGAGCGCCGGCCCTCGAGCACGGCGCGCAGCTCGCGCCCGCAGGCCAGCCCGAAGTACAGCGCCGTGCGGATGCCCTCGGCTGTCAGCGGGAGACAGTGCCCGGCAGAGTCGCCGGCGAAGAACACGCCGTCCTCGACCGCCGGGCGCAGCTGATGGGGGATCCAGTTGCCCTGGTATCCCTCCGCGGGCAGACCGAGGTCGCCGGCGAGCCTGACGGTCGGCTCCTTGACGTGATCGGAGGGCCAGAAGGAGCCGACGCCGACGCGCAGCTCGTCCTCGGCGGGGAAGCTCCAGGAGTAGCCGGCGCGCACGTAGCGCGGGTCGACCCACAGCTCCATCTCCTCGCCGCGACCCGGCGGGTGCACCTCCAGGCCGCGCGACAGGCGCGCGTCGGGCGGCTGGATCGTCGTCTGGTTGGACAGCACGCGCCGCCAGCCGAGCCCGTCGACGACCAGCGGCGCGGTCAGCGAGCCGCGGTCGGTGTGCACGGTCGAGCCGTCGCGGCCGGTCACGGTCGCGGTCTCGAACTCCAGCTCGCCGTCGTCGGCGTGATCCCACATCAGCGCGCACAGCTCGCGGTAGTCAAACGTCGAGAACGACCACGGCAGCGACCAGCGCGAGGTGTGAAACGGCGTGTGCACGACGAGCTCGTCGAAGGTCTGGCGATGCGAGGACTGCAGATCCATCGCGCTCAGCCAGCGCGTGGGCATCGCGCACGCCGATGTCTGGCGCTCGCCGATCTCGTAGCGATCGATCATGAGCACGCGCGCGCCGGCGCCGGCTAGCTCGCGGGCGATGGCCAGGCCGGCGAAGCTCGCACCGCACACCAGGACGTCGCAATCGCGCTCCAGCGGTGTGCGCGCCGCTCCCCGCGTCGTCGCTCGTACAGGCATATTCCCCGCAATGATACGGCTGCGCTAGGCTTCGCCGGTGCAAACGGTGATGGAGAATCCTCAGGCTCGCGTGGTCGAGGGGTCCAACGGGCTCCTGTTGGAGATCGATGGCGCGATCGTGCCCAACTACGAGGCGACCTTCCGGACGATCGAGGAGGGCGAGGTCGTAACGGGCCACGTCGTGCGAATCGACAAGGACGAGGTCCTCGTCGACATCGGCTACAAGTCCGAGGGCGTCATCCCGGCCAACGAGCTTTCGATCCGCAAGTCGGTCGATCCCAAAGACGAGGTGCACCTCGGCGAGGAGGTCGACGCGATCGTCATGACCAAGGAGGACCAGGACGGTCGCCTGATCATGTCGAAGAAGCGCGCGCGCTTCGAGAAGGCGTGGCGCCGCATCGAAACGGCCGCCGAGTCGGGAGAGCCCGTGGAGGGCACCGTGATCGAGGTCGTCAAGGGAGGATTGATCATTGATCTCGGCGTGCGCGGCTTCCTTCCCGCTTCGCTGGTCGACATCCGGCGCGTGCCCAACCTGGACGAGTACATGGGCACGAAGATCGAGACGAAGGTGATCGAGCTCAACCGTTCGCGCAACAACGTCGTGCTGTCGCGCCGCGCGGTGCTCGAGGAGGAGCGCAAGGAGGTCCGCCAGCAGATCCTCGACCGCCTGCAGCCGGGCCTGGTCGTCGAAGGCCAGATCTCCAACATCGTCGATTTCGGCGCGTTCGTCGATCTCGACGGGATCGACGGGCTGATCCACATCTCCGAGCTTTCGTGGTCGCACGTCAACCACCCGAGCGAGATTCTCACGATCGGCGACACCGTCAAGGTCAAGGTGCTGGACATCGACCGCGACCGCCAGCGCATCTCGCTGGGTCTCAAGCAGACCCAGGAGGACCCGTGGCAGCGGATCGTGGACACCTACAACGTCGGCGACGAGCTCGAGGGCAAGGTCACCAAGGTCGTCACGTTCGGCGCTTTCGTGGAGATCCTCGACGGCGTCGAGGGGCTCGTGCACATCTCAGAGCTCGCGCCGCACCACGTCGAGAGCCCGCGCGAGATCGTGCACCCGGGCGACGAGATCCGCGTGAAGATCCTCGAGATCGACTCCGAGCGCCGCCGCCTCTCGTTGTCGGCCAAGCGCGTGGAGGACCAGATCCTGCCCGTGTCGCGTCCTGGCGAGCCCGAGGCTCAGCCGGCCGACGCAGCGCCGGACGCCGAGCTGCAGGCCGCGCCTGAGGGGCCCGAGGCCGCAGCGCCCGAGGCCGCAGCGCCCGAGGCCGCAGCGCCCGAGGCCGCGGCGCCGGCAATTGAGCAGGCCGAGCCCGAGGCTGCGGCTCCTGTCGAGGCCCCGGCGCCCGCAGAGGCCGCCGGGTCGGCGCAGGACGTCGAGCCCGCCGCCAGCGGCGAGGCTGCCGTGGCAGAGCCCGAGCCGGCGAGCGAGGACGAGCAGGCGCTGGCAGCGGCCGCTGGCGAGGGGTCGGCCGAGGCCGAGGCCGAGCAACCGCCGGCCGAGGCGAGCGCGGCCGACCAGGCCGCCGAGCCCGCAGCCGAGCCCGCCCAGGACTGACGCGGTCTGAGCGGCGCCGGGCGAGTGGAGCCGGTGGTGCCCTTCGTGGGGCTGACCGGGGGCATGGGCGCGGGCAAGTCGACCGCGCTTGCGGCGCTTGAGCGTCTCGGCGCGGCGGTGCTGTCCAGCGACGCGGTTGTGCACGAGCTGTACGCGCACGACGCGCAGCTGCGCGACGCCGTGGTCGAGCGCTGGGGGGCGCAGGTCGCGCCCGACGGCGTCGTCGACCGCTCGGCGGTGGCCGAGCGGGCATTCGCCAGCGCCGAGGAGCGCGCGTGGCTGGAGGGTCTGCTGTGGCCGCTGGTCGGCGCTCGCGTGGCCGCCTGGCTCACCGATGTGCGCGCCGGCGGGTCTGCGCGCAACGGGCGGCCGCGGGCGGCGGTCGTAGAGGTGCCGCTGCTGTTCGAGGCCGGCCTGGAAGGGCTCTACGATGCGACGGTCGCGGTCGTCTCCGATGAGACGCTGCGCCACGAGCGCGCCTCCGCGCGCGGGCACGCGCTGGCCGACGAGCGCTCGGCGCGCCAGCTCTCACAGCAGGAGAAGGCGCGGCGGGCGACGTTCGTCGTGCGCAACGACGGCTCAGAACAGGAGTTGGAACAGGAGTTGTCGGCGGTACTTGACAAGCTGGAAGGATGAGCCGGCAGGTGGCCATGGGCGGGCGGCGGACGGCGCGGACGATCAGCCGGCGCACGCTCGGCACGCTGACGGCGCTCGCGGTAGCGGCGCTGATCGTCGTGCTGATCGCCTCGGAGGTCAACCACGCCGTCAACGGGCTCGGCCTGCCGTTGACCAACGCGGACGTGATCCGCAAGCAGGCGGCGGAAAAGCGCCTGGACCCGGCGCTGATCGCGGCGGTCATCTATGCCGAGTCCAAATTTGCCCCGCGCCAGTCCTCGGCGGGCGCGGAGGGCCTGATGCAGATCCTTCCGGAAACCGCCTACTACATCGCGCATCTGTCGGGGGGTAGCCGGTTCACGGCCAGCGACCTGGCGACGCCGAGCATCAACGTGGCCTACGGCAGCTACTACCTGCGCTACCTGCTGGACCACTACGACGGCAACGAGATGCTCGCGGTGGCGGCCTACAACGGCGGCCTGGCCAACGTCGACGGCTGGGTGGCGCGAGCGCGCGCGAAGGGGGGGCACCTGACGGTCGCCACGATTCCCTTTCCCGAGACGCGTGCGTACGTGCAGCGCGTGCTGAGCGCTCAGCAGGACTACCGCACGACCTATCGGCGCGAGCTGGGGCTGGGGTAGGCGCTCGCTACGGTAGAGAGGGATGCCCGACTTCAAGCTCGACTCCGTCTTCACGCCGACCGCCGACCAGCCGAAGGCGATCGCGGCGCTGGCCGAAGGCGTCGAGGGCGGCGAACAGTTCCAGACGCTGCTCGGGGCGACGGGCACGGGCAAGACGATGGCGATGGCCGGGGTGATCGAGGCGGTTCAGCGCCCGACGCTGGTGATCGCCCACAACAAGACGCTGGCGGCGCAGCTGTGCAACGAGTTCCGCACGTTCTTCCCCGACAACGCCGTCGAGTACTTCGTGTCGTACTACGACTACTACCAGCCCGAGGCCTACGTCCCCAGCCGCGACCTGTACATCGAGAAGGACTCGGCGATCAACCAGGAGGTCGACCGCCTGCGCCACGCGGCGACGGCCGCCGTGTTCGCGCGCCGCGACGTGATCGTCGTCGCGTCGGTGTCGTGCATCTTCGGCCTGGGCTCGCCGGAGACCTATGAGATGAACATGCAGATCCTCAACCGCGGCCAGGAAATCGACCGCGACAAGCTGCTGCGCAAACTCGTGGCGATCCAGTACACGCGCAACGACACCGTGCTGTCGCGCGGCAGCTTCCGCGTGCGCGGCGAGACGCTGGAGGTCTTCCCCGCCTACGCCGCGACGGCCTTCCGGGCGACGCTGTTCGGCGACGAGGTCGAGCGCCTGCAGCACTTCGACCCGCTGACGGGCGAGCTGCTCCAGGACGACCTCGAGCACGTGGCGATCTGGCCGGCGACGCACTACAACGTCAAGGAGGGCACGATCGAGGACGGCGTCGCGGAGATCGGCCGAGAGCTCAATGAGCGCTGCGAGCAGCTGGAGTCCGAGGGCAAGCTGCTGGAGTCCCACCGCCTGCGCCAGCGCACGCAGTACGACATGGAGATGCTGCGCGAGATGGGCTTCTGCTCGGGGATCGAGAACTACTCGCGGATCCTCGACAAACGCCAGCCGGGAGAGCGTCCGTACTGCCTGATCGACTACTTCCCCAAGGACTTCATCTGCTTCATCGACGAGTCCCATCAGACCGTGCCGCAGATCGGCGGCATGTACGAAGGTGACCGCTCGCGCAAGCAGACGCTCGTCGACTACGGCTTCCGCCTGCCGAGCGCGCTGGACAACCGCCCGCAGCGCTTCGAGGAGTTCCTCTCGATCACGCCGCAGCTGCTGTTCGTCTCGGCCACGCCCGGGGAATACGAGCGGACCAACTCGACGCGGATCGTCGAGCAGATCGTCCGCCCGACGGGGATCGTCGATCCGCGCGTGGAGGTGCGCGAGACCAAGAACCAGATCGACGACCTGATGAACGAGGTGCGCAAGCGCACCGAGCGCGACGAGCGCGTGCTGGTGACGACGCTGACCAAGAAGATGTCCGAGGACCTCTCGCAGTATCTGCTGGAGATGGGCTTCAAGACGCGCTACCTGCACTCGGAGATCGACACGCTGGAGCGCATCCAGATCATCCGCGACCTGCGCCTGGGTGAGTACGACGTGCTGGTCGGCGTGAACCTGCTGCGCGAGGGCCTCGACCTGCCCGAGGTCTCGCTGGTGGCGATCCTCGACGCCGACAAGGAGGGCTTCCTGCGCGGGGAGACTTCGCTGATCCAGACGATCGGCCGCGCGGCGCGCAACGTCGACGGGACCGTGTTGATGTACGCCGACAAGGAGACCAAGGCGATGAAGGCGGCGATCTCCGAGACCGACCGCCGGCGCGAAATCCAGGTTGCCTACAACGAGGAGCACGGAATCACCGCGGCGACGATCGTCAAGGGCATCTCCGACATCGCCGAGTTCCTGCAAGCCGAGTCCAAGGTGCCCAAGCGCAAACGCAGCAGGCGCAAGTCCGCCACGGCCGGCGAGATGCCCCAGCACGAGCTCGAGCGCATGGTCGTCGAGCTGGAGGAGGAGATGATCGCCGCCGCCGACGAGTTGCGCTTCGAGTACGCCGCGCAACTGCGCGACGAGTTGCGCGAGCTGCGCCGTGACCTGCGCGAGATCCAGGCCAGCGAGGCGCCGCCGGAGGCAGAGGCCGCGACGGCGGACGCTCCTGCCGACGACGCCGCTGCGCATGAGGCCCCGACGGGCGACATCGCCTAGGATGCCCGCCGTGGACATCGACCGTCAGGCGATCGAGCGACGTGACTTTCCCATCGCGCGGCGTGGCTATGAGCCGGCCGCCGTGGACGCCCATCTGCGCGCGCTCGCGGCCGAGATCGAGCAGCTGCAGCGCGAGCTGTCCGAGGGCGGTGGGCGGACCTCTCTGGCCTCCGCGGCCGGTAACCAGGTGCAGAGTATCCTCGCCGCGGCCGAGGCGACCGCCGCCGACTTCGAGCGCGACGCGGCCGACAGCGCACACACGACGCGCGAGGAGGCCGATCGCGACGCCGCGCGCACGCGCGAGCAGGCGATCGTCCAAGCACGCGCGCATGTCGCCGCTGTGGCTCAGGCGACGGCCGTGCTGCTCGAGCGCGTGGGCTCGATGGACGCGCAGGTGAGCGCGCTGGTCGACAGCGTGCGCGCGGGCGCCGACCGGCTTGCCACGGACCTCGGCGCAGTCGAGACGAACATGGATGAGCTCTACGACGCTGCCGCCGGGAAGGCGGTCACGCGCGCGGTGGCCGGCGAGCCGCCGCCTCAGCCGTCCGTTCCCGCGCCACCCGCGCCGCAGCATCCAGCGCCGCAGCTCGCCGGTCAGGCGCCGGCTCCGCCGATTCCCCCGCCGCCTTCGGGTGCAGCCGCGCCGCAGGTGCGCGCCGCGCAGACCACACCGCCGCCGCTCTCGCCACCCGAGACCGCCCAACCAGACGCCCATGTCGATCCTGAGGCGCCCGCGCCGCACGGACACCGGGCCGCTGCGCATCCGCTGTCGCCCCCCGAAGCGGCAGCGCCGGGTGTGCACGTCGACCCGGAGGCGCCTCCGCCGCGCGCGCGTATCGCGACGGGCGCTGGGTCCGGCGGGCAGGCGGGCGCGCAGGCCCCTGACAACGGCGACCTCGACGGCGCGCGGCTGATCGCGCTGAACATGGCGCTCAACGGCGAGTCGCGCGAGGACGCCGATCGCTATCTCGCCGAGAACTTCCAGCTGTCCGACCGGCAGAAGCTGATAGACGAGGTGTACGCAGCGATCGAGGGTTGATCTGTCCCGGTCGGACGATCGCAACGAGCGGATTGCGGGCTGGTGAGCGAGGCGAACGTCTGTTCGCCGTCATAGAATGACTGGCTGATGCCAGCCGGCAACCAGATAGTCGTTTCGGGGGCGCGCGAGCACAACCTGAAGGACATCTCGCTCTCGCTGCCGCGCGATGCGCTGGTGGTGATCACGGGACTGTCCGGCTCGGGTAAGAGCTCGCTGGCCTTCGACACGATCTACGCCGAGGGGCAGCGCCGCTACGTCGAGTCGCTGTCGGCGTACGCCCGTCAGTTCCTCGGCCAGATGGACAAGCCGGACGTCGACTCGATCGAGGGGCTCTCGCCGGCGATCTCGATCGACCAGAAGACGACCTCGCGCAATCCGCGCTCGACGGTCGGCACGGTGACCGAGATCTACGACTACCTGCGCCTGCTGTGGTCGCGTGTGGGCAAGCCGCACTGCCCGATCTGCGGGCGGCCGATCGTCGGCCAGTCGGCCGAGCAGATCATCGACCAGGCGATGGAGCTCGCCGAGGGGACGCGCTTCATGGTGCTCGCGCCGGTCGTGCGCGGGCGCAAGGGCGAGTACGGCAAGCTCCTGGAGGAGCTGCGCAACGACGGCTTTGCGCGGGTGAAGATCGACGACCGCATCCGCATGCTGGAGGAGTCGATCGTGCTCGACAAGCGCTACAAGCACGACATCTCGGTCGTCGTCGACCGCCTGGCGATGCGACATGACGTGCGCAAGCGCCTGGCGGACTCGATCGAGACGGCCGTCGCCCTCGCCGACGGTCTCGTCGAGATCGAGATCGTCGGTGCCGCCAAAGACCAGCCCGAGTCCGAGGCGGCTCACGCGACGGGCGCGAAGGGCGCGCGTGCCCCAGCCAGCCAGATCGTCCCCGGCGAGACGCCGCAGCCCGGCACGATCTTCACGTTCTCCGAGCGCTTTGCCTGTCCCGAGCACGGACCGTCGCTGGTCGAGCTGGAGCCGCGGATCTTCTCCTTCAACTCGCCGCACGGGGCGTGCGACCGCTGCACTGGGCTCGGCTCGCAGATGGAGATAGACCCGGAGCTCGTCGTGCCCGACCCGACGCTGTCGATCGCCGAAGGCGCACTCGCGCCCTGGGCCAACAGCACGTCCAACTACTACGAGCAGGTGACCGAGGCGATCGCCGACCGCTACGGCGTCGACCTGGAGGCGCCGTGGGAGGACCTGCCCGAGGAGCGCCGCGCCCTGTTCCTGCAAGGCACCAACGGCGAGCCGGTGCACGTCAGCTATCGCAACCGCTACGGGCGCCGGCGCTCGTATGCGACGCGCTTTGAGGGAATCGTCAAGAACCTGCAGCGGCGCTATCGCGAGACCGACTCGGAGTGGACGCGCGAGAAGATCGAGGAGTTCATGTCGCTGCGCGCCTGCCCGGTGTGCGGCGGAGCGCGCTTGCGCGCGGAGTCGCGCGCGGTGACCGTCGGCGGCACGCGCATCGAGGACTTCTGCGCGCTGTCGGCGCGGCGCGCGCTTGAGTGGTTGGAGGAGGTCGAGCTGTCAGAGACAGACCGTCACGTGGCGCGGCTGATCCTGCGCGAGATATCCGAGCGCCTGCAGTTCCTGGAGAACGTCGGCATCGGCTACCTGTCGATGGACAGGGCCGCCGCGACGCTGTCGGGCGGGGAGGCGCAGCGGATTCGCCTGGCGACGCAGATCGGCTCGTCGCTGGTCGGCGTGCTGTACATCCTCGACGAGCCCTCGATCGGGCTGCACCAGCGCGACAACTCCAAGCTGATCACCACGCTGGAGCGCCTGCGCGACCTGGGCAACACGGTGATCGTCGTCGAGCACGACGAGCAGACGATGCGCAGCGCCGACCATCTCGTCGACCTCGGCCCCGGCGCCGGAGAGCACGGCGGTCAGATCGTCGCGCAGGGCACGGCCGCGCAGGTGCAGCGCGTGAAGGGCTCGCTGACGGGGCAGTTCCTGGCGGGAACGCGCACGATCGAGGCGCCGGAGCAACGGCGCAAGCCGAGCGGCTACGTGGAGATCGTCGGCGCCTCAGAACACAACCTGCGCGAGATCGACGTGCACATCCCGCTCGGCGTGCTCACCTGCGTGACCGGCGTGTCGGGCTCGGGCAAGTCGACGCTCGTCAACGAAGTGCTCTACAAGGCTGTCGCCAACCGCCTGCACCGCGCCCGCCAGCGACCGGGCGCGCACCGCGCGATCCACGGTTTGGACCAGCTCGACAAGATCATCGCCGTCGACCAATCGCCGATCGGGCGCACGCCGCGCTCGAACCCCGCCACCTACACGGGCCTGTTCGACGTGATCCGCGACCTCTTCTCCAAGACCCAGGAGGCCCGCATCCGCGGCTACAAGCCGGGCCGCTTCAGCTTCAACGTCAAGGGCGGGCGCTGCGAGGTCTGCCGCGGCGATGGACAGATCAAGATCGAGATGCACTTCCTGCCCGACGTCTATGTCCCGTGCGAGCAGTGCCACGGCAAGCGCTACAACCGCGAGACGCTGGAAGTGCGCTTCAAGGGCAAGAGCATCGCCGACGTGCTCGACATGCCCGTCGAGGAGGCGCTGAAGTTCTTCGAGCACATCCCGAAGGTCCGCCGCCGCCTGGAGACGCTGCACGCGGTCGGCCTGGGCTACGTGCGCCTCGGTCAGCCGGCGACGACGCTGTCGGGCGGCGAGGCCCAGCGCGTGAAGCTGGCGACCGAGCTTTCGAAGGTGGCGACAGGGCGCACGCTGTACATCCTCGACGAGCCGACGACCGGGCTGCACTTCGCCGACGTGCAGCGGCTGCTGGAGGTGCTGCAGCGGCTCGTCGACGCCGGCAACAGCGTGGTCGTGATCGAGCACAACCTCGACGTGATCAAGTCGGCCGACCGGCTGATCGACATGGGCCCGGAGGGCGGCGAGGAGGGTGGTATGGCGATCGCCGTCGGCACTCCCGAGGAGGTCGCCGCCGAGCCGTCGTCGCACACCGGGCAGTTCCTAGCCGAGATCCTCACGCCGGTCGTGAAGCGGTCGGAGACCCGGTCGGGCAAGGGTCCGCGGGGTGGGCGCCCGGCCAAGGTCGCCGCTTGAGCTGAGTCCTACGGTTCGGTGGTCGGCGTGCCGAGCCGCGTTCAGGCGTGAACTGCGGCTCTGTCACGACCGATGGCGACGAACTTCGGAGCGAGATGCTCGCGCTTGGAGCGATCGCCGAGGACCCGTAGGAGGGCGTCGACGACGTCCTCGTCGAACTGCGTGCCGGCGTTGCGGCGCAGCTCCTCGATGGCGAACCGCTCGCCGGGCGCTTTGCGATAGGGCCGGTCGGAGGTCATCGCCTCGTAGGCGTCGGCGACGTGGATGATGCGCGACTCCAGCGGAATCTCACGATCGGCGATGCCATCGGGGTAACCGGCTCCGTCGATGCGCTCGTGGTGATGGCGCACCCATCCAGCTCGCTCGGGCATCTCGGCCGCCAGCACGATGGCCTCGCCGAGCACCGAATGAGTCTTCATCCGCTCGTACTCGCCAGCGTCGAGCTCGGTTGGCTTTCTGAGGATGGCATCGGGGATGCCGATCTTGCCGACGTCGTGAAGCAGGCCGGCGATGCGAAGGCGCGCCAGTCGCTCGCCGTCGAAGCCCAGCTCGACACCGATCGCGGCGCACAGATTGGAGACGGTCTGGGAGTGGCTGCGTGTGTAGGGATCCTTCGCATCGACGGCAAGTGCGAGGGCGTTCGCGAGGGTCCGGACGTGGTTCGCGTCCTCTTCGTTGGGCGCACGCGTGAAATCGCCCATGTCCGGCGTGTACAGGGCCGCGGCCTGGCCCGAGGCCTTGGCGCTGATCAACGCGCGGTCCGCGTCGCGGACAACATCGTCCTTGGACCGCAGCTCGGTCGCCTGTGAGATCCCCGCCGTCGCTCGCACGGATGCCTGGCCAAGCTGTTCCAGCGCCTCCTGGAGGCGCTGGGCGAATTGAAATCCTGCCCACTCGCCGACAGCCGGGAGGATCACCGCGAACTCGTCGCCGCCGATGCGGTAGGCCCTGTCGCTCGCGCGCATGGTCGACTTGATCGCCTTCGCGAGAGCTTGCAGATGCTCGTCGCCTGCCTGATGCCCGCGGGTGTCATTTACCTCCTTCAGGTCGTTGACGTCGAGCAGCACGAGTGTCAGCGGCGTGTTCAGGCGTGCAGTGCGCTGAAGCTCATTCGCCATGTCCTCATGAAAGGCACGGTGGTTGCGCAGCTCGGTCAGAGGATCGGTGAGCACCAGCTCTGACAACCGCTGCAGCTCGGCCGCGCGTGCCTTGCGCCCGGCACGGCGATAGCGACCAATCACCAGCAGCAGTGCGATCACCAGGCCGGCACCGAGTCCGACGGCGATCAGCCCGGCCCTGAAGGCTCCGGCCTCGTCCTTGCGCAGCTCATCGCTCTGCTCCAGGGCCTTGGACGAGGCGACCTGGGCCGCTGAGTAGACGTCCGCCTGGATGACGCTGAAGATCGGGTCGGTGACCGTCTGGTCCAGGTGTCTGACCAGGGGCGTGTTACCTGACCGGGTCGCCGCGAACATCCTCGCGGTCGCCCGCTCGTAACGCCGATGGAGCGCCAGCAAGTGCACGACCCTCTGCCTGACGGCGAGAGAGCGG
>JADGPP010000133.1 GCA_017882375.1 Solirubrobacteraceae bacterium
GGCCTACTGATATGGAGTGGGGGTGTTGATGGGTCTTCGGGTTGTTGTTGGTAGCTGGTCGCGGGCGGGGTGTTGGCGGGGCGGCACGAGCGGAAGGTCCAGTCTGATCGACGGCGATGTCAGACTGATATTCGAGGGCTTTACCTCAAGACCCGGTGTTCGTCGCGGCTCGCTGTCTAGGAGCGGGCGCGGCCGACCGGGGTCGGTTGCCCATAGTAGGACCGCGAGCCTTCGCGCGACGGTGCTGGGCCTTCCTGGTGCTCGTGCGCGCCCCGGCAACGTCCCGGGCGCGATCGTGGGTGTGTGGTCAGTCAAGGGTTGCGGCCTCCCAGAGAAACGCGGCGAGCTCGCGCGCGCACGCGATCGCGACGACGCCCGAGGGCTTGCGTCGCTGCTGGTGCAGGTGCTGCCAGCGCTGGTGCAGGCGTCGTTGGGCGCGCCAGGCAATCTCGATGATGCGGGGGTCCTGGCCGTGTTGGCGGCGCGCGAGGGTCGCGCCGATGTGTGGCTCATAGCGGTAGTGGTGGGCGGCCTCGACCAGCAGCCGGCGTGCGTGGCCGGGGCCGGCCTTGGTGATCGAGCCTTGGCGGCGCTTGGTGTCCGAGGTTCGCTCGGACGGCACGATCCCCAGGAACCCAGAGAGCAGCGCGGGCCGCGGGAACCGCCGCCAGTCGCCGATCTCCGCCGAGAGCCCGGCACCGGAGAGCGTGTCGATCCCGCGAAAGCAGCGCAGCCGGGCGACCACCGCGGCGTGGCTGGAGTCCGGGAGCGCGTGCTCGAGCGCGCCGATCAGCGTGCCGCGGCGACCGGCGAGCAGCTCGACCGCGGCCAGGTAATCAACGAACGCGCCCTGCGCGCAGGGATCCTGGAGGTGGTGGGCGCGCAGCCAGGCCAGGTGCTTGGCCGTCCACGCGCCGCCCGGTCCCGGGTAGCGCTCGCCGCGGCGCAGCAGGAACTTCGACAGGCGATGACGGGCGCGCATCAGATCGCCGCGGACGTCCTCGATGCAGCGCACCAGATCACGAAAGCTCTCGTCGGCGATGCTCGGCACGAACGCGAAGCTCAGCTCGCCGGCGCCCAGCAACCTGGCCAGCCTGATCGCATCGCGCCGGTCGGTCTTGACGCGATCACCCGACCCCTTGGGGATCGACCCCGGCGCTGCCACGCGCACGTCGATCCCCAGCTCCATGCCCGCCCTGGCCAGACCGAACCCAGTCGGGCCGGCCTCATAGACCGCGAGCACTCCCGGCCCCAGGCCGTCCAGGAACGACACCACCTCCACCGGTGCCATCCGCAGCTTGCTGACACGCAGCTCCCCGCTCGACAGATCCATGATCGCTGCATGCGTCTGGCGCGCGTGCACATCCAGACCGACGAGCGTCATAGCCTTCACAGCCATGGCCGGTTCCTCCTATGCGGTTGTGGGCGCCGCGCGAGGACTAGTCGCGCGGCTATAGACATCCCCCACGACCACGCGAGGGACCGGCCATGCTTACCAGCCACGCCGGACGAAACCCTCCATAGGGTCTAGGCCTCATCCCGACCGGCCGCCGTTCAGCGAGGCGGCGTAGCTGATCACACCAACCGCCTTGGACGTGGCGAGCACGTGGCCGGTCGCGTCCAGCGCCTGCACCGCCGCGTAGGCGTACTTGACGGGCAGCGTCGTCGAGCTCTCAAAGCCGGCGACGCCGACCTCGGCCTGCGCCTTCAGCGTCCCGGGGCTCTTGCCCGCGAGCACGCGCCAGGAGGCCACCTCGGTTGCGCCGTTCCAGCTGGCGTGCACGATCGTCTCTTCGCCGGTGTCGTTGAGGCTGGCGAGGACCGCCGGCGGGCTCGACGGGCGACCGCTCCAGGGGAAGCGGAAGGCTCGGTAGAAGGACATGTCGAGTGGCTGCTGGGCGTCGAACAGCAGCGAGCCGTCCTTGGCGAACTGGCTGATCGCCGACACCCCGCCGTAGCCCAGCAGGGTGCTCCCGTCGGGGAGCGTCTGCATGTTGCCCTGGCTTGCGGCCAGCAGCGGCGGGTTGGTGTGCGTGTAGACGGACGCCAGGCTCGCTCGATGGGCCTTGAGGTCGAGCTTGATCACCACGCCGCGCGACTGGTGGTGGATCGGCGGGTTCGAGCCGTCGTCGAAGAACGTCAGCTCGCCGTTTGCCAGGACGCGGCCGTCGTGCTGCCAGGCCATTCTCGTTCCCGGCCCCATCTTGAACGAGCTCCTGTTGCCGCCGAGGCGCCACAGGACCTTGCCGCTGGCACCGTCGAGCTGATAGCCGGCCCAGGTGCTGCGCGCGGAGATGAGGATGTTGCCGTCGGGCTCGGGCTCGATCGAGTTGAGGTGGAAGTAGTCCCAGGGCGTGGCCTGCGTCGGCGCTTCGACTTCGGACTCCGCAGCGCCGATGTGGTCGAGGCTGTGCCATTCCCAGCGCACCAGGCCCGTCCTCATGTCGATCTGCTGGATCGCCGTGTCGACGATCGTCCCGTCGGGCGCTCCGTTGATCGACCTGAGGTCGCAGCGGACGGGGTTGTACGCGGTGATGTAGGCGATGTCGTGGGGGGCGATCTGAAAGTCGTGCAGGTCGGCCTTCAGGCCGTTGGCGCCGGGGATCCTCGCGACGGTCTGATAGCGGGAGTCCATGACGATGTCTTCGCCCTGGCCGAAGCCCAGCGAGAGCACGCGCCCCTTCCACCACGTCAGGACGCGCTGACCACGATAGGTCTGCTCGCTCAGGTTCTCCGCGGTCTGTCCCCCGGGCAGCCTGTCAAACCACACGAGCCGGCCCTGCGGCGTGTAGATCAGCGGTCCGTACTGACCGGGGCCGGGACCGTTGGTGGTGAGGATGTCGCCGGCGCCGGGGTCGCGATCGGGGACGGTGACGGTCAGGACCGGAGCCTGCATGCCGGGCACGGTGTAGAAGCTCTGATAGTCGGCGGGCGCCGCCTGCGCGTTGGGGAAGGCCGGGGTGGTTGCGGTCGGATAGGGAGTGTCGACGCGGAACTGAAAGGCGACTGGCTTGCCGCCGTTACCGATCGTCCGGGATCGGCCAGCGCCGATCGCGGCGCGCACGGCAACGCGCTCACCGGCCTGGAATGGCGTGTCGGGCGCGAAGCTCGCGCCGTCACCCTGCGAGTAGCTGCGCAGCTGGCCGGAGTGTCGGCCGCTGCGCTGCCCGACGACGGAGACCTCGCGGATCTGCGCGGCCGGCACGCCGCGGAAGCTGATCTGGGCGTGCGGGTTCGCGGTTCCCGTTTCCGGTGCCGGCGAGACGTCGACGCCGCCGGGCAGCGCCGCCGTGTGTTCGAGCGTGGCCGGCAGGCACGCGGGCGAGACGCCGCGCGACGCGCTCGAGCCCGACAGCAGGTTCAGGCTCGGGGAGCCCAGCGCGATCGCCAGCGCGCCCCATGCGAGCGCGGCGACGCCCAGGATGATGAGTGCGTTCAGGCGCATGTGCGAGTGCAGGACAACCGATGCCCGGGCCGGTTGCGCCCGCGGGTGTCGAGGGCGGAAGGGTGCCACATCCGCCGCCGGGGAAACGTAAGAGTTGCCTGAAAACCGCTGCCGCTGCAAGTGGCGCACACGCACGAGCACCGCGTGACGCACCGTCGCGATGCGACCACCGGCGCCCCGCTCTCGGCCAGGCGAGTAGCCTCGCAGGCATCCGCCGTCTCGCGCTCATCTCAGCCTCGCTGATGGCCGTCGCGCTCGTGCCCGCGCCGGCGCTCGCGGCATCGGCCGACGTGTCCGCAACCGAAGCCTACGTGCGCGCGAACTACGCGCTGGTGTCATCGGCCCACGCCAAGCTCGGCGTCGCCGAAGCGATCCTGCAGGCGCTGCTGCACCGCGTGCGCCGGGAATGCCCGCAGGTCGCCGCCGGCTCGCCGCAGAACGTCGACTCCGAACAGCTGACGTTCGAGCTCGTCGGCGAGATGAGGCTGGCGGCGACCAGGCCGAACGCGGGCGCCGTGACGAAGTTCGCCAAGACGGTCGCCAAGCTGCATTGGAGCAGCGGCGCGCTCAACGCCGCGGTCCGCTCCTACGCCGCCACGCTGCTCGAGCAGTCCAGGCTGGCGGTCCCCGACGTCTGCGCCGAGGTGCGCGCGTGGGCCGCCGGCGGCTTTCAGACCCTGCCCGAAGGCACGCAGCGCTTCAATCGGGCGATGCCGGAATACGTCGCGATGGGCATGCTGCCCACGCGGCTGATAGCCCCGTATGTGACGTCCTCGCAGCGAGGTCTTCTGCAGCGCACGCGGCACTTCGAAGAAGACATCTCAGAAGTCGAAGCGTTCGCCGTGGAAACGTGGGGATCGATCATGGACGCGCTCCTGCTGAATCCCTAGCGGCGGCGGCCGACGCCGCCAGGTCGCGTCCGACGATCACGCGCGCGATCAGCTGCACCGCGAGCGCTCCGCCCAGCGCGAGCGTGAACGCGCCCGCCGCGTCCAGCGGCACGACGAGCACGGCCACTGCAAAGCAGAAGGCGGCAAAGCCGAACGCGCCACGCAGGAATCCGCGTAGGAAGGTGTCGGCCTGCACCGGCCCCTCGAGCACCAGCACGAAGGCGGCGAGCACCGTGTTTGACACGGGAAACGGCGTGAGCACACCCGTCAGCCTCGGCCCGAGGCCTGCAGCGGCGCCGGTCAGTCCCAGCACGAGCAGCGCCGTCGCGATCGCGCGCGCCGGCAGGTCCCAGGCGGGCAGCCCGGCGATCGGCATGTCCTGTTCGGGCGGATCGGCCGGCAGCAGCCGCGGCGCGAGCGCGAAGGCGCCGGCGGCGAGCGCGAAGCCGATGCCCGCGGGGATCGCGGTCTGCCCGAACGCGAGCGCGACCGCGAGGAAGGCGATCCAGCCAGCGAGCACGGCGACCGGCCAACCGGCGTGGCGCGCGACGCGCGCGAAGACGACGACGAAGGTCGCGAGCGCCACGAGCCCGAGCAGCGAGGCGGCGGCCGCGCGCGCGGCGAAGTGCGCGCCGTGCTCCAGCTCGGTGATCAACAGGATCGGCCCGGCCACGAGCGGCAGGGCGACGAGCAGGCCCGAGACCTCGTGCCCCCAGCGCCGGCCGGCCAGCGACGAGCCGACGACGAGCAGCGGAGCAAGCGCGAGCTTGACAAGCAGCAGCGACACCCGCGCATCCTCGCAGCCGATCGCTCAGCGCGGCGGGCGTGCACGCGGCGCGGACCGGCCCGTCACGACTGCTCCCAGCGGTAGTCGGCGCCGACTTGCGTGGAGCGTTGCGCGCGGCGCAGCGCAGCGTTGACGATCCACACGATCAGCGCCCCGCCGAGCGTCGAGGAGAAGCCGCCGACGGTGAAGCCGTCGACGATCCTGCTCGTCAGCCACAGCATCAACGCGTTGATCGCCAGCAGGAAGAGCCCGAGTGAGAGGATCACCGCGGGCAGCGTGAGGAAGATGATCGCCGGGCGCACGACGAAGTTGACCACGCCGAGGATCAGCCCCGCGAGCAGCAGCGTGCCGAGGTCCTTGCCGTAGCCGATCGCCGGGATCACCGCGGCGGCGACGAGCAGGGCGACGCAGTTGGACAGCCAGGCGATCGCCAGGCGAACGACGACGGTGCGGGTCATCGCCTTCATCCTCGCACGCCCAGCTGCCCGCGCGCTCGCGGCGACGCTAGACGGGCGCGGTCGCCGCGGCCGTCTCGCGCACGAACTCGCGGATCGCCCGCGCGAACTGCTGCGGCTGGTCGCGCATGATCAGCGTGTAGCTGTCGGCGATCTCCACGAGGCGTGAGTCTCCCAGCAGCGCTGCGAAGCGACGGCCGTGCTCGGGGCGCTGCACTTTGTCCTCCGGCGTCCACACGACGAGCGCCGGCCGCGTAAATGCGCGCAGGCGTTCGCACACCTCGACCATCTGCCGGCGCCGCCCGCCGGTGACGTACTTGCGAAGGTCGCGCCGCACCGCGCGCTGTCGCTGAAGCGGCGCAAACCAGCGG
>JADGPP010000074.1 GCA_017882375.1 Solirubrobacteraceae bacterium
GATCATCGGTAAGCCGTGTGCGGGAAAACCGCACGCACGGATTGAAAGGGGAATGGGGAAACGGGCCATCTTGGCACCGCGCCCCTGACTACCAATGGCATCCGCCGGTCAAGCTCCAGCTCCGCCTCAGGCCTCGACGACGATGTCGGCCGACGAGCTGGCCGCGGCGCTGCCCGGCATCGACGCCCACCCGCACGCGCGAGCCGTCCTCGTGCCCGCGCTGCGCACGCAGGCGTCTCTCTCGCACGCGTACCTGTTCCACGGTCCGTCGGGCACCGGCAAGCGGACGATCGCGCGGGCGTTTGCCGCCGCCCTGCTGTCCGACAGCCCCCAGCAGGCCGAGCAGGCGCGTGAGCGGATCGCGCGCGGCACCCATCCGGACATGACCTGGGTCACACCGTCGGGCGCAGCGGAGATGCTCGTGGCGGACATCGAGCAGCCGGTCGTCGCCGGGGCGACGCGCACGCCGTTTGAGTCCGCGCGACGGGTCTTCGTGATCGAGGCCGTCGACACGATGAACGACCAAGCCGCCAACCGCATGCTCAAGACGCTCGAGGAACCGCCCGACTTCGTGCACCTGCTGCTGCTGACCGATCGGCGCGCGGACGTGCTCGCGACGATCGCCTCGCGCTGTCAGCCCGTGCGCTTCGACCCGCTTCCGTCCCAGCGCATCGCCGAGCGCCTGGGCGAGGTCGACGCCGATCGCGCACAGGCCTGCGCGCGGCTGGCGCTCGGCGACTCACGGCTGGCGGCCCGGCTGGCGAGCGAGCGGGGGGCTGCGCTGCGCGCCAGCGCCGAGGGCTTCGTGCGCGCCGCGCTCGCCGCCACCACCGCGCAGCGACCGTGGATCGCGATGCTCGAGGCGGCCAAGTCCGCCGGCGCGAGCGCCGGCGAGCGCGCGCAGAAGAAGCTCGCCGGCGACCTGGAGCTGGTGCCGGTCAAGGAGCGCAAACGCTACGAACGCGAAGGGCTCGACGCGCGCCGCCGCGGCGAGCGCCGCGCACGCACCCAGGCGCTCGATCAGATACTCAGACTCGCCGAGCTCTGGCTGCGCGACGTGCTGTGCGTCTGCGAGGGAGCCCAGGATCTCGTATACGCGGTAGATCGACGCGCGCAGCTCGCCGACGACGCGCGCGAGCGCGACAGCGCGCGCATCCGCCAGGGCATCGAGCTGGTGCAGGACACGCGCCTGCGCCTGGCGCTCAATGTCTCCGAAGAGCTCGCGCTGGAGGCGCTCGCCTACCGGCTGCAGGCGCTGTTCGCGAGGCCGGGTGAGGGGTGAGGGGTGAGCGGTGAGGGGCGAAGTGTGAGGGAGGCCCCTGGGACGGGCGAAGTGTGAGGGAGCGGTGGGAGGGGCGAAGTGTGAGGGAGCGGTGGGAGGGGCGAAGTGTGAGGGAGGCCCCTACGCGTACGTCGTAGTTCTCGTCACACAGTCCGTATAACCATGGTTATACGCAGTCTGTGCAAGCGGACACACCTTCTGCCCGCACCCTCTGCCCAGACCATCAGGCGGCGATCGGCCCGAGATTCGGCTGCAGGCCGTAGGTCTCGAAAGCCATGAAGCGCGAGAACAGACGGTTGTCGGGTCCGTGGTAGTCGGCGGAGCCGGTGCTCAGCAGGCCGAGCTCGGCGCAGCGCTCGGCGAGCAGCCTGGTCTGCTGCTCGTCGTGGGTGACGTAGAAGGCCTCGACGCCGTCGAGGCCCAAGGCACGGAAGCGGTCGATGCTCTGCAGCACTTCGGTGGGATCGGAGACGTCCCAGAAGGGGTGGGCCCAGACGGCGACGCCGCCGGCGGCGTGGATCGCCTCGATGGCCTCGCCGACGGTGGGCGTCTGGCGCAGGCGGAAGGCTGACTTGCCCTCGATCAGATAGCCGCTGATCAGCGAGCCGATGTCGTCGATGTGCTCGTCGGCCAGACGCTGGGCGTTGGCGGGAGCGTTGAGCACGGCTCCGGCGAGGTGCGGGCGACCGATCGGTTTGCCCTGTGCGATGCGCTCGTCGAGCTCGGTTTCGTCGAGCTGCAGGCCGGCCTCACGCAGGCCGTCGCGCATGCGCAGGGTTCGTTGCTCGCGGTCGGCGAGGAAGCCGACGAGGCTGTCGGTCAGCGGCGGGCCGGTGTGGTCGATGTCGTAGCCGAGGATGTGCAGTTCGCGACCGACGGGCGCACCGTCGTCGACGGCGGAGATCTCCACGGCGGGGACGATGCGCACGCCGAAGCGCTTGCCGGCCTCGACCGCCTCGGCGACGCCGCTGATCGTGTCGTGGTCGCTGAGCGCGAGCAGCTCGACGCCGGCCTGGGCGGCACGCTGTACGACCTCGGCGGCCGGCAGGGCGCCGTCGGAATGGGTCGAGTGAGACTGCAGGTCAAAGCGCAGCGGCATCGGCTGAGGCTATGCGATCGACTCTTCAGTTGGCCGGCCGATCGGTGATCTTTCGGGCGAGCGCGCGCGAGCGCGCGCGAGCGTCGGCCGGCAGGGCCAGCTGCTTGTTGACACGGCGCTCGATGCCGTCGCGCAGGCGGCGCACGGCGGCGTGGTAGCGGCGCGCCTTCTCGGGCAGCGACTGCTCGCCGGCGCCGAGCGCGTCGAGCTCGACGCGTGCCGCCTCGGTCTCTCTGGCGCGAGCGCCGGCCTCGATCCACAGGACCTCGAGGTAGGCAAGCGCGGCGCCGAGCTGTTGATCGGCGATCGTGTCGCGCTCCTCGATCTCGCGCAGCACGGGCGCCAGCTCGTTGCTCAGCCAGCGCGACTCGGCGTGGGCGCGCAGCAGCAGGCAGACGTCGAATGTCGACTTTCTCTTGGAATTGCCGGAGTGATTGGAATCGTCTGCCATGGAGCATCCGTGCCCGGAGGGAGATTGCGGCGAACCGGTGGGCTAACGAGGCTTTCGGCGGCCCCGATCTGCTGCTTTAGAGAGAAGCCTCGGGTTCCACGCTTTTTGGGGAGATTTCCGCTCACGCGCGCCATCGGGGAGGGCCGCGGCGCCGTCCGGCGGGCAGGGCTCAGGCTCGGCGGGTGTTCGGCCGATAGATGAGCACCGGGACCAAACGAGCGTGGGGGAGACGGAGGTTTCACAGATGCACGCAGCTGGCGATGCGACGAGCCGGGCGGCAGGACAGCACGCGCGCTCCACGGTGGTGCGCTTGCGCTTGCGCACGCTCGTGACACTCGGTGTGCTGGCGGTCGCGACGGCGGTGCTCGGCCGCGCTTTCGGCCTGCAAGACATGCGTTTCCTGGCATCCGAGGTGGCGCTGCTGGCGAGCATGTTCGCGATCTCGCGCTACGTGCTGCCGCTGGTCGAGCGCCGCGACCGCGGCGCGAGCGCGGAGGAGCACGTCGGCAGCCTGCTGGAGCAGCTGCCGGCGAGCAGGTGGCACGTGATCCACGATGCGAGCTTCGGGCGCGGCAACATCGATCACATCCTGATCGGACCGCCGGGCCTGTTCACGGTGGAGACCAAGAGCCATCCGGGACCGGTGCGGGTTGGGCGCGTGCACGGCGCGACGATCCGCCAGGCCCAGGCACAGCGCGACGCGATCGAACAGGTCATGGCGATGCGCGTGGAGCCGTTGCTGGTGTTCAGCCGGGCGTGGGTGGACCGGCCGCTGGCCCGGCGCAAGGGCGTGCGCGTGCTGCCGGCGCGCGTGCTGATCGCGCACCTGCGCAAGCGCAAGGAGGTGCTCTCGCACGCGGAGGTCGACGAGGCGCACGGGCATCTTCGCCAAGCGCTGATCGATCGCGAGACGAGGGAACGCGTGGTCCGCGGGCGCCGCAGCATGGCGCGCTGAGCGTCGCGCTGTAGCTTGTAGGGGATGGCTGCAGCCTCCCCAGCCACGGCGGCTTCAACGCCCGCACGCCCGTCGCCGCCTGACCCGTTGCATTCGCCCAGCGCGCGTGCGAGCGATCGCCTGCCGCCGGGCCCGCGCGCGCCGTCGCTGGTGCAGACGCTCGCGTGGGCGCTGGCGCCGACGTGGGTGATGGACCGCTGCGCGCAGCGGCTGGGAGAGACGTTCACGCTGACGTTCTGGCCGAGCGGGATGAAGCTGGTGATGGTGAGCGGGCCGGAGGCGGTCAAGACGGTCTTCACGGCGCCGCCGGAGGTTGCGCCGTCGGCGGCGGGCAACTCGCCGGTGCGCCCGGTGATGGGACCGAGCTCGGTGCTGGTGCTGACCGGCCCAGAGCACATGCGCCAGCGCAAGCTGCTGCTGGCGCCGTTTCACGGCGAGCGCATGCGCGAGTACGAGCAGGTGATCGTGGAGGCGACGCGCAAGGACATGGCCAGCTGGCCGCTGCAGCGCGCGATGCGCGTGCAGGAGCGCACGCGGTCGATCACCCTGGAGGTGATCCTGCGCGCGGTGTTCGGCGTGGAGGCCGAGCGGATGGGCGCCTTGCGCAGTGCGATCGGCGAGCTGCTCGCGCCGATGCAGCCGTGGCGGATGGTGCTGTTCGCGCTGCGAAGGCCGAGCATGAAGCGCCCGCCGGGGGCGATCGGACGCGCGCTGGATCGCCTCGACGCGGTGATCTACGAGGAGCTCTGCAAGCGCCGCGCGCAGGAGGATCTGGCCCAGCGCACGGACATCCTGTCGCTGCTGATGCAGGCGCGCGACGAGGACGGCGAGGCGATGACCGACGGCGAGCTGCGCGACGAGCTGGTGACGCTGCTGCTGGCCGGGCACGAGACGACGGCGACTTCGGTCGCGTGGGCGATCGAGCGACTGGTGCGCCATCCGGACAAGCTGGCGCGCCTGGTGGCGGAGATCGACGCGGGGCGCGACGGGGGAGCGGAGAGCTACATGACGGCGGTGGTCAACGAGACGCTGCGCGTGCGCCCGGTGGTGCCGATCGTCGCGCGGATGCTCACGCAGGAGCTGGAGGTGGACGGATACGCGCTGCCGGCGGGCACGCGCGTGACGCCGTCGATCTACCTGACCAACCGCAACGCGCGCGTATACGAGGACCCGGCGCTGTTCTCACCGGAGCGCTTTGAGCACAGCGGGCCGGAGACATTTGCGTGGATCCCGTTCGGCGGCGGCATCCGCAGGTGCATCGGCGCGTCGTTCGCGCAGCTGGAGATGCGGCTGATGCTGGCGACGATGCTGCGCGAGCTGCACCCGAGCCTGCCGCGCGATTGGCGGTCTGCCGGCGGGCGCCGCGGGCGCCGCGGCGAGCTCAATCGGCGGCGGGCGATCACGCTGGTTCCATCACAGGGCGGGCGCGTGGTGTGGAGCAAGCGGCGCTGAGCGCGACGCAGCCGAAGCGCGAAGTACCGTCTGAAGGATGAGTACGTCGACGATCGGCGCGACGCCGGAGGAGCTGCTGCACCGCTTCGGCCTGGACGCGTTCAGGCCGGGCCAGCGCGAGGCGGTGGAGGCTGCGCTGACGGGACGCGACAGCCTGGTGGTGATGCCGACGGGTGGCGGCAAGTCGCTGTGCTACCAGCTGCCGGCGCTGGCGGGCGCTGGGCTGGTGGTCGTGGTGAGCCCGCTGATCGCGCTGATGGCCGACCAGTGGCGGCGGTTGAAGCAGGCGGGCGTGAGCTCGACGATGCTGGCGTCGGGGATGCAGGACGGCCACAACGAGCAGGCGCTGGCGCAGATCGCCTCGGGCGAGACGAGCCTGGTGCTGGCGGCGCCGGAGCGTTTTGCCTCGGGCGCGTTTCGCGCCGCGCTGGCACAGCGCGAGGTGGCGCTGTTCGTGGTCGACGAGGCGCACTGCGTGGCCGAGTGGGGCCACGACTTCCGCCCGGACTACCTGCGCCTGCACGACGCGATCTCCTCGTTGCGAGGCACGAGCGGCGGGCGTCCGGCGGTGATGGCGGCGACGGCGACGGCGACGCCGCGCGTGGCGGAGGAGATCGCAGAGCGCCTAGAGCTGCGCGACTGGGTGTCGATTCGCTCGGGCTTTGATCGTCCGAACGTCACATTCGACGTGGTCAGCGTGGAGGGCAAGGGTGCGGTCGGGCGCAAGTGGGCGGCGCTGCTGCACGTGCTTGCAGACCAGAGCGCGCGCCCGGCGATCGTCTACTGCGGCACGCGCAAGGACACCGACGCGGTCGCCGCGCGCCTGTCTCAGGAGGGACTGGCGGCGGTGGCCTATCACGCGGGCATGAGCCCGGATGACCGGCGCGCCAGCCAGGACGCGTTCATGGAGGACCGCGCGGAGGCGGTCGTGGCGACGAACGCGTTTGGCATGGGCGTGGACAAGGCAGACGTGCGCACGGTCGCGCACTGGGCGCTGCCGACGAGCCTGGAGGCGTACTACCAGGAGGCCGGGCGCGGAGGGCGCGACGGGCTCCCGGCGCGCGCGCTGCTGCTCGGCGCGAGGATGGACCTCGGCCGCCTGATCCGCTTCATCAAGGAACGCGAGACGAGCGTGGAGGACGTCAAGGCATACGTCGCGCGATTGCGGCGCGGCGCGGAGGGCGAGATCGCGACGGTCGGCCACCGTGACCTGGGCGAACGCGACCGCGTGCTGCTGTCGATCGCCGAGCGCTCGGGGGCGGTGGAGCTGGAGCCGGCCGGCCACGACGGCCTGCTCGTGCGCCTCACCGGCCAGGGCAGCCCGCGCAAGGCGTTCGCGGCGATCAAGGCCTCGCGCGACCGCGGCTGGGACGCGTACCGCTCGATCGAGCGGTACATGACCAGCGGCGAGACGTGCCGGCGGCGACAGATCCTCGACCACTTCGGCGACGACGAGCCGGGACGTCCGACGGGGCGCTGCTGCGACGTGTGCGAGGCCGACGCGGCGCTCGTGGCGGCGGTGACGGCGCCGATCAAGGCGACGCGCGGGCGCTCGGGCGCCGCAAGCGCGGGCCCCAGCGGGACGGGCGCCCCGGACGGACCAGCCGTGGATGAGGAGCACTTCGAGCGCCTGCGCGCCTGGCGCTACGAGCGCGCGGAAGGCAAGCCGGCGTACACGGTCGCGTCCAACGCGGTGCTGGAAGACCTGTTGCGCGCGACGCCGCACAGCACGCAGGCGCTGCTGGAGATCCGCGGGATCGGTCCGGCGTTCTGTCAGAAGCACGGCGAGTCGCTGCTGGCAGAGCTGGAGAGGCTGGCGGCGCCTGACGGCGGTGAGCCCGCAGCGCCAGCGGGCGAGCGGCCGCGCGCGGCGGACGCCTCGCTGGCATCTGGAGCCGCGCCGACGTAGCTCAGCTGGTAGAGCACTTCACTCGTAATCACGGTCTTGGCCCCACGCGCCCCCCACGCTGCTGGGAGCCGTGCGCTCTGGCAAGTGCAATCTGGGCGAGTAGTCTGATCGGATGTCAGACGTCATGGGCGTGCAACTCGAGGGCTACCTCCGCGATCACGGCGTGAGCTTTGAAGTGATCGAGCACACGCGCAGCGAGTCCGCTGTGGCCGAGGCGCGCGCGGTGCACCTCCCGGCGGAGCAGACCGCGAAGACGGTTGTGCTGCGAACGCCCGCTGGCTACCGGTTCGCGGTCATCCCTGCTTCGGATCGGCTAGACCTGCACAAGGCGGCCGATGCGCTCGAGGTGAGCCGGCACGAGCTCCGCTTCGCGAGCGAGGCGGACATGGCGGCCGACTTCCGTGCCTACCAGGTGGGGGCGATCCCGCCGCTCGGCCCGGACACCCCCGTGGAGCTGATCGATCCGCGTCTGCTCGTCTACGGGCACGTGTTGTGCCCCGCGGGCGACCACGAGCACTCGCTGCTGCTCGATCCCACCGACATTCTACGGGTCACCGGAGCACGAACGGTGGACCTCCGCCAGGAGTAGAAACGGTCTGGCCGAACGCATTGGCCAGGGCCGCGTCTGCCACTACGACCACAAGCGGCGCGTCCGGCGCCGCGGCGCGCTGAAGGGTGACAAGCCGTTTATTGTCGCGCCTGCTGCATGGACGCAAGGCACCTCCTCTCCTGGTAGTCGTTCCGCCAACACGGACCGGGGCCGAACCAAGGAGGCTATGGCTACTGCGTTGCCTTCCTCCTGCTCGGCGCGCTGGCATGGGGAGGCGGGACGATCTGGTACGCCAGGCGTCGCGGGCGTTGGCCTTCGGCGCTCTCGGCGAAACTGTTCGCGCGCCTGCTCGGCAAGCGCAACCCGGTCGTCCACGTCGCGCTCCCCGCCACCGCCATCGTTCCGCGCCACCGCCGACAGCCCCGAGCATCACTCGAGCCCATCGGCTCTCGCCGCACGCCCAAGGAGGCGGTTCTTCTCGATCTACAAGGACCTGGAATGTAAGACAGTGACGGTGGAGGGATGGCGTTCTCTTGAGGAGGCAACCCAGGAGATCGCGGCAGCTCGGGAGCGCCTGCACCAGCACTGAGCGCGGGGCGCTGGGTTCACCCTGATCGCGAGCTAACCCGCTAGTCGCCCTCGCGCACGACGCGACCCCCAC
The DNA here is from genome assembly GCA_017882375.1 of Solirubrobacteraceae bacterium. Classification (GTDB taxonomy): domain Bacteria; phylum Actinomycetota; class Thermoleophilia; order Solirubrobacterales; family Solirubrobacteraceae; genus Palsa-744. The sequence continues at coordinate 8,360 of JADGPP010000074.1, forward strand.
AACACGTCGCGCTCGCCAGCACTCCAGCGACGTTCGCGGCTCAATCGGGGTAGGTTTCATGTCGATGAGCGCGGTCAACGATCTCACCGAGGAGACACTCAGAAGCCTCGCGCAGACGAGGGCTGAGGAGCAGACGCTCCTCAGCCTTTATCTCGACCTCGATCCGCACCGGTTCGCGACAGCCCCGGCACGCGCCAGCGAGATCGACTCGCTGCTGGATGGCGCGCATCGCGAGGTCGAGTCCGGCGAGCGCTCGCACACCGAGCGCCAGGCGCTGCGTGGCGCCCTGGAGCACGCCCGCAGCCTGCTCAAAGAGCAGTCGTGGGCCAAGGGCGCTCGCGCGCTCGCGCTCTTTCTGTGCGAGCCGCTCGCGCTCTCGCAGATGCTGCGACTGCCCCATCCGGTGACCAGCGCGTTCGTGATCTCAGACGCTCCTTTCATCGCGCCACTGACCGAGTCCGGGCCGGTCGGGCGCGTGTGCGTGGCCCTCGTGGACGAGCGCTTCGCGCGCGTCCTGCGGGGCTCGGCCGAGCGGTTGCATGAGGTGCTTTCCTTCGGCGACCCCGTCCACGGCCGCCAAGATCAGGGCGGCTGGTCGCAGGCGCGCTACCAGCGCTCCCAGCACGAAGAGGTCAAGGCGCACCTGCGCCACGTCGCGGGCACGCTTCAACGGCTGCTGCAGGTGGCACCCTACGACCGCCTGCTGATCGCCTGCACCGAGCAGCTTTGGCCGCGCATGGTGGACGAACTGCACCCCGACGTGCGCGCGATGCTGCATGGCGAGCGCCTCTCGCTCGACGTCGGGGACGTCGGCATCGAGGACGTCGTGGGCGCGACGGAAGCCGTGCTCGCCGAGGAGCACCGCGCGCACGAGGACGCCGCACTCGCGGAGCTTCGCGAGCATCACGGCCGCGACGGCGGCGAGCGGGCGGCGGCCGGGCTTGAGGAGGTTCTGCGTGCGCTGGTCGAACGGCGCGTCGGCACTCTCCTCTACCAGGCGGATCTGCGACCGTCCGGGGTCCTCTGCCCCCGCTGCGGCTGGATGGGCGCCGCCGGCGAGAGCTGTCCGCTCGACGGCGCCCCGCTGGAGCCCCGCGCGAACATCCTCGAGGACGCCGTCCAATCGGCCGTGAGCCAGTCCGCCGAGATCCTCCCATTGCGCGATCGCCCCGAGTTGGGTCCCTTTGGGGGCATCGGCGCCACGCTGCGGTTCTGAGCTTCGAACACTACGCAACAACATCGGTGAGGTGCTTCGCCGCGCGGAGACGGGCGAGCAGTTCACCATTACCGTTTCCGGTAGACCGGTGGCCGAGCTCGGACCAGTCGCAAAGCGCCGCTGGGTCAGCACCGCCGCTCTGAAGAGCCTCGTCCAGACCCCGGCGCCCAGGACGCTCGCCGAAGACCTCGAGAGGTTTCCCGCAACGCTCATTGACCCGTTACAGTGAACCGGGTCCTGCTCGACACGTCGGTCCTGATCACGACGGTGGCCCCGGAGAACGTCGAGGCGGCCATCAGCGCCGCCTCGCTTGCCGAGCTCCACTTTGGGACGCTCGTGGCCAAGGACCCCGACGAGGGCGCGCGTCGCGTGCAGCGACTGGGCGTCGTCGAGGCGACGTTTGATCCCCTCCCGATCGACACCGCCGTCGTCCGCGAGTGGGGTCGCCTGGCTGCTGCGATCACTGAACGGGGCGGACAGCCGCGCCGTCGCGCGATCGATCTCGCCATCGCAGCGACGGCGAACGTTCACGGCGTCCCACTCCTCACCGCCGACAATGCCGACTTCGCGATCATTGATGACCTCGTTGACATCCGCCCGTTCAACGCAACCCAGCCCTGACGGCCACGCTGCGAGCAAACGGCCCGTACTTTGCGGACCCACCCCCTCGTGCTCGCGGGCGCTCGGGCCCTCTCCGACCACCTCAGGAGAGCTAAGGTTCAGGCCATGTTCGCTGCTCTCAGCCCAGACTCCGAGCACCTCCCCGGCATAGGGTGGGCCCACAGGTGGGCCTACGGCCGGACAGCCGCCGCCGGTTAGGAGGCGGAAAAGGGCCGATTAGCAGGGCATATGCCGACGTAGCTCAGCTGGTAGAGCACTTCACTCGTAATGAAGGGGTCCGGGGTTCGAGTCCCCGCGTCGGCTTGGGGATTTTGGACGATGCCTCCGCCGTGAGGACGCTCTGAGGGCGTACTTTTGCGCGAGCGGCCCAGATTGTGTCCTCGGCAGACGCGCGGTTATTCGCGTCGAACTCCGCGAAGAGGCCCGCGTATGTGCCCAGGCACGTCTCCTTGGTGTCGCCGAGCTGTTCTGCGACTTCGAGGACGTTCTGTCCTTCCCAGATCAGCAGCGACGCGAAGCTGCCCCGCAGATCGCGCGGGCGGCTGCCCTCCAACCCGGCCGCCTTAGCAGCGGGACGCCATACCCGGCGCGTCCAGTTGCGCCAGTCATCGCGAGTCCATACGCCGCCCTTGGCTGTCGGGAGCTCCGCCGGGTCGGGACCTAGACTGCCGTGTTGATCGAATGGCGGCGATCATTCCAATATTTGTCAAAGTCGATGCGGGACTAGCCGTATCCGCCGTCGAGCAATGTTCGCGTAAGCTCAGGAGGGTCGCCAATGGGAATGGGGTCTGGGAATACCTCCAGCATCCCCAGTTTCCGCGTGTCACGGGCGCGCTCTACATGGTGGGAGTAGCGGGTGAGCACCTCCTCGCGCCAGCTATGGAGTGGCTTCGCGATGATCCGCCCGACGAGAACTTCCTGGTGCCGGTTCGTCTCAAGCGATCACATATCCGCCCTAGCTTCACGATTGATGCCAGCGTGCCCATTGGTGAGCACGCGCTGCGCGCATTTCGGGACATCGATTTTGCCGCAGCGGCCATGCGCGCGATGCTACGTGCGGCTGAGCGCGAGGAAGGAGCGCGCGCACATGCGGATCGAGCATCAGTCCGGGCGCGAGCGAGCGAGGGTAAACGCTTCCGCCGAGAAGACGCTCGTGCGCTCACAGCCACTGCTCAGTCATACGAGGCGTTGGCGACCGACCTGGAGCAGTTCGGCACATCCGACTCCCGAGTGCGCCGTTCTGCGAGGCCGTCGCGCAGGGCGATGGCGGAACTAGAAAGCATTCTTCGGGACTCTCGGGTCCCGGCCGCCCCCGTTAGTGCCGAACCCCCGGGAGGGGAGTTGGACCCTATCGAGCGCCCAACTGCTGCCCTTCTCGACGCCGCAAAAGCTTGTACTGCCCTTGGTCGGAGCGTAGGGAGGTGGCAAGCCGTGTCGTAGGAGGGAGGTCAGTCATCGGCGATTTCATCACCAAGCCGCGTAAAGAGACGGCGGGCCGTTTACGCTCAGCCTGCTCTGCCGAGGTCGAATGTGCCGTTGTGAGGCGGTCGTTGTCCTTGGCGATGAACGTAATGCATGGGCGGCGCGTTAGCTCTGCGGCATTCCGTCCGATCCGGGCCACAAACTGGACAATATGCTAGCTAGTACTCCGGCAATGCCCCGAACGAGCTGGCTCAGTGCTGTCTGACGTGAGCCCGGCGAAACCCTATCCGCCGCCTCCGCAGGCCGAGCCGTTGTGGCCCGCCCAAGTCGCCTTGCTTGCGATCATCGCGCTCCAATTCTCGCTCGTCCATCGCCTGATCGTCGGTCCGCGCTTGCTGCTGCCAGTGCCTGAGGCGCTACTCCTACTTGGCCTCGCGGTAGCGTCGCCACGCGAGCTTGAGTCTGAGCATCGCGTGCGGCGGGCATCGGCCCTCGGCTTGACCCTGCTCGTCACGGCTGCGAACATCTATTCACTCGCAGTACTGGCCCATTACCTCCTCCACAGTCACGTACACGAAGGTCGCGGGCTCATCGTGTCCGGGGTCGTCATCTGGCTCACGAACGTCATTATCTTCGGTCTCTGGTATTGGGAGATCGACAGGGGCGACCCTGGGCGCCGCGCGGCGGGAAATGACGGCGCGCCAGGCTTCTTGTTTCCGCAAATGAGTGACGACGCGATTCATCCACCCAACTGGCGGCCGAAGTTCATCGATTATCTCTATGTCTCACTCACGAACGCGGCAGCCTTCAGCCCGACCGACACCATGCCGCTCAGCGGCGGCACAAAGAGTATGATGGGTGTGCAATCGCTGGTATCGCTCGTCACACTCGGCCTAATTGTGTCTCGCGCCGTTAACATCTTGCCACAGTGATTTTGCTTCGCGCTCAGATGGGGCGCCGGTCATGAGCACGCGGTCTTGCGGAATAGGCTTGCATACGGCATGACGACTCGGGCGCCCATCGGTCGTCTCTTCGGAGTTGTTGTCGGCGCAGCGGCGATCGACCAGGGAGCAAAGCTGCTAGTGCGCCAAACGCTGGCCGTTGGCGATCATCAGCACCTCGTTCTCGGCTTTGGGTTGGCACACATTCAACGCACCAGTGTCAGGTCGATCACCATTACCCTCGTCGTCGCATCGGTCCTGGTGATCGCGGCACTCGTCGGCTGGGCATGGCGGGCAGGCCATCCTCAGCCCATCCGTAGCACCTGGCTAGCGGGCGGTCTGCTCGTCGGTGGCGCCGCTAGCAGCTTCCTAGAACGCGCGAGCTCAGGATCGACTACCGAATGGCTGTCTCTCCCGGTCGGGCCGGTGATCTCCCTCGCGTACATTGAGATGCTCGCGGGGGCGTCGGCACTGTTTTTCGTAGTGGGCGCATCGCGACGTCGCCCGCAGCCACGGACGGTCTCTAGAGGCTCCGACTGAATGTGTCAGACTCGATGAGTGTGCCAGCGCCTATTCCTGGATAAATCGGCTGCGGTCGCAGGACGCGCTGCTGGACCGCGAGTACCGAGCCGGTTTTAGCGTCAAGCAGAAGTTCGATTCGATCATAGATGTCGTCTACCGCTACAAGCTCTCCCGTCCGTCCGAGCAGGTCGCGGCCGGCACCCCGCACGCGGAGGCCAGGCAACGATTCGATCGCTGTAAAGACTGCGGCTCGTGTCGCGACACCGAGTGGAGCGACGGCGAGCAAGAAGCCGTATCCACGGAGCATCAGCGTTGGCGATGCCTGACCGCCCGCGGAAGACACACGGGCTTCGACGGCTTGACGCACCCCCAGCGGCGATCTCGGCAAGCGCTGAACGTCGCTGAAAGTCAAGCGAGGGCCCACCGGCAGAAAGCTAAACGCCCCCGCAGGCAGGTTGGCCGAGCGCCTTGTGCTGGGACCGAACGGTAGCTTCAGCGCTCCCACGGCGTGACGACGTTTCAGCCCCCGCGGTGCTAGTCGCCAGGCTTAGAGCAAAGGCAGCGAGAATGCCAATCAAGAGGCAAATGCGCTTCATTTCGCGTTTCCCGTCATTTCGTGGATCGTCCTGAGATGCTCTGCGATTCCGACAGTCAGACACCCCACTCGATCCGGCCGCCGCGGTCAACCGCCCTGGCCGAGTGTTCGGGTGACCGGAACCCACCCGAGTGTCTGATCGCCGACCACCGTCCGCAGGATGAGAGGCGACGTCGCTCCGAGTAGCGTCGGCTCAGCTAGGGCACCCGTGTGCCACGGCAGAGGTCGTTGCCTTAGACGACGCCGAATCCGTACCGATTCAGGTCAATCGGTTGTTAGCAAAGGCGCAAGTCGCCGCATTTGTCAGGGGAACGATGACTCCATTTGCGGCTAGGAGGTACGCGTGGCCGTACGCGACGCCTTCGGCTAGGCCGGTCTTGCCGCATGGGAGGGTGCCGTGTCCGGTGACGATGACCCCGTGTACGGTTGGGTTGTGGAGTTGGACCTTGATTGCTCCTTCGATCTCAAACGGTGCGGCAAAGACATCGACTCCTGCATATTGCAGCGGCACGCCGGACAGGTAGATCGTTGAGCCCGGCGGCGGGTACCGAGCGTGCAGCGAGACGTTCGCGAGCACGGTCTCCTGTTCGTGAAAGGCACCGATCCAAGCTTCACCGTCTGAGATGGTGGACTTGGCGTACTGCACGCCAATCACCGCCGCGATCAGGACTCCGAGCAGTTGAGCTGTGCGCGGTCGGCCCACAAGGTATGCGGCGAGCATGATCGCTGCATAGGCGAGGGTCACCGCGCCAATCGCGGCGGCGATGTTGATGCGGTTTGCGCCCTGTCCGGAGCGAGGGTCGTAGCCCAAGGTGGGCAACAGGGGTGCCCACGCAAAGATCATCCATACAGCGGCCGCCGCCGCTATCCCGAGCCACCGAAGGAGATTGCGTCTGAGTTGATCAGCCATCGGAAGGCACCAGCAGGTGACGAGCGAGGCCGCGACGAGGAGCGCGATCACCAGGAGACCCCGCTCAGACGCAAGGCCTCTGAACGGGTCGATAGAGCCTGAGACGACGTAGAGCGCATGTCCGTAGATGAATTCGATTCGCGCGAGACCGGGAGTGGCTTTCGGCTTGCCCGAGAAGTGTGCGAAGTATGCGACGAGCGCGACGCAGATTGGGGCGTCGAAGGCCCACCGGCGCGCAGCGCTACGCCAGTCGGCGACGCACATGTAGAGCAGCCCGGCTCCGACGATCAGTCCAATCGTGATCTGGTTGGTCAAGACGCTGAGCACATACAGGCCCAACGAGATGGCGTGAAGGACGTAGGTGCGGCGGCGAGAGGCCCGGCGGTCGCTTTGGCGGAACGCGTACAGACCGATGCTGAGGCCGCCGAGGAACAGCAGCACGCTTAGCAGAGACTCGCTTCCCGACGACCAGAACCGAGTTGCATCCGCATAGGGGAACAACGAGGCCAGCACGCCGATGGCAGCGGCGTGGACGGGCGGCACGGCCAGGTTCCGCAATACCGCAAAGACCAACGGCGCTAGAGCGACCGCAAGCAGCGCACACACACCCATGTAGACCTTCATGTGGACCCCGAAGATCGAGTGCAGCGGGGCATAGTAAACAAGCGCGGCGGGGCGATCCGCGAACAGCGGATGAAGCGCTCCAAACGACCCGATTAGTCCGGGGTGTCCGCCCACCGGGTTGGAGCCGAACGCCTTGCCGCCGAAACGCGCCGTGGCTTGCAAGAACCAATCGTCCGCGTTGAAGCCGCCGTGCTTGATTGCGGGGACTATGGCTGGAAGATTGACCAGCGTCGCGAGCACGGCGACACCACCCATGCCCGGCCATATCCCGGATGGTAGTCGCGAGACAGCGTGTTGCAGCCGCAAGAGCGCTGCAATTCGGCGACGATCCGAGCGATCTGCTGGGCGCGCCGGGTGACCCGTGCTGCTGGACGTAGCTGAGTGCACCGCGCGCAGCGTACAGGACGTAGCAGTTGAGCAACTGGAACTTGCTGGGCACCACGATACGCAGCAGGGCACCGCTCTACAAACGGGCCGACGCCGGGCGCGAAGCACGGCGTGGACACCGCCGGACAGCGACGCACCTCAAGTTTTGGGGGCTGCGCGGCGGCCTACTAATCGCCGCTGAGCCACGCGATCCCTATAGCGCTAGTCGCCGTGGTGTTGTCTGTCCCGCTAAAGGCCATAAGGGGTCTGTGGCCGGGAGCGCGCGCGACGCTCGGGTCGGCGACTTGATCTGAATCCGTGGCCCATCTGTGGCCTACCGTTACGGTTGCGCGCGCGGTGTGATCTTCACGGCCAATAACGCCACAAGGCGTCCCGGCGTTCCTCAGGGCTTGCATCGCGAAACCATCGCCATCCGCCGCGGAGATTTCGCCAGAGCCACATCGCCTACGGGGTCCCTCGCCGCTTCGGACGTTTGCGCTGATTACTAAATGGGCTGGGAAACACCCGGAAAGCGGCTCGCTTCATCCCTTGGTAGCGGCGCTCGGCTTTCTCCTCCTCCGATAGTGCGTCGAATCGCGCTTCAGCTGCAACGCCCGGCTCATTGAAGTAGCGAAAGAGTCGAGCGGGTGCCGTGAGCGCTTGGATCAAGGGGGAGGCCCTCACCGGCTCGGGTCCAGATCGTGCGGCGGCGCAGACTGATAGCGCGCATATTCCCGTTTGTCGATTGGCGCTTGCATCCACCATGGATTTCTACCGGCCAGGATAAAGCCGATCTCAACCGCGCAGACGGTCGCCAGGACCGAGAACACGACTGTCGAAGTGCCGCCGACTGCAAAGGCGACCAGCACGCCGAAGCACAACATGAAGAACGGAAGCTTGAGTCGGCTATTGGGCGGCTCCGGTTCGTGGCGCGTGCGAAAGGTTTTGATGCCCTGCGCTGTGCCGATGAACGCGCCGATAGCTACTTGCCGCGGAAAAAGTCACCCTCTTGGGGTCGGAGTTCCGTCCGGTGTGTAGGCGAGAATGTCCTGCAAATGAGCGGGTTTCTGGTCGAAAGGAGAGAGCATGTTGACGCTTCGGGCGGAGCAGTCGGAGTCGTTGTG